>JAFEFM010000513.1 GCA_018240585.1 Pseudomonadota bacterium | reverse complement strand
AGTGCCAGCATGTGGTCCTTCGATTCGTGGCTGCCCAGCCAGGCGGTCGGGGCGGGCACCACGTCCAGGCCCTGAGCGGTGAATTCGGCGCGCGCGCGCGGCATGTGGGCCGCGTGGGTGACCAGCAGCACGCGGTGCACGCCCGCCGCTTTCAATTGCAGGGCCGACAGGCGGGCGTTGTCGCGCGTGTCGAGCGATGCCGCCTCGACCCAGCGCGGCGTGATGCCGAAATCCTCGACCAGGCTCTGCTTCATCAGCAGCGCTTCGGCGACGTCGCCGGTCGGCGCGCCGCCGCTCACCAGCACCGGCAGGCCCGTTTCGCGCGCCAGGCGTGCGCCGTAGCGCAGACGCTCGAGCGCGAGCCGGTTCACCGTCTCGCCACCGAACTCTGGCGCGTAGTCGCGCTTGCCGGCACCGAGGATGACGATGGCCTGGGCGTTGCGGGCGACGTGCAGTGACAGCAGCGGCGCCGTCTCCAGCGGGCCGAGCAGCAGGCCGACGGCCGGCGGGAAGACCAGCAGCAACTGCAGCGCGATGCCCGACCAGGCCAGCCCGAGCCCCAGGCGTCGACGGTGCCGCAACAGCAACAGCCCCGCCACGATGACGAGGAGGGGCAGCAGGGGCGGCAGCAGGGCCAGCGCGACGAGCTTCTTGAGCCAGAACAGCAGCAGCGAGGGGTCCAACGGCATCGGGTTTGTCCGGGCGAGGGGCGACCGCTATTATCGGTGCGTTTCATTTCCCCCTCGCATCCGATGAGCCCATTCCGTCGCATCCCCCGCCTGTCCGCCCCTTGGGCACGCTGTTCCCGCGCCGGGCGGGGCGCATGACGGCGACTCTTCTCGCCGCCGCCGGAGTGTTGCTGGCGCTGGCCGCGGCGTTCGGCGCGTGGTGGTATGTGCGGGCGCGCGGCCTGGTGCCGACGGCCGCCCGATCGCCGGGCGCTGCAGCCAGTTCGCCGCCCGCCGCCACGGCCGCCAGGGAACCGGACGGCCCTGTCCGGCAAAACGTTGAGGGCGATGACGACGGCTTCGACTATGCCCCTGAGCTGAGGCCTCGGCCGCCCTCCGCGGGCGAAGAGGCTGCCTTCCGCAATGCCTTCGACTGGCAGCACATGCGCCGCGAACTGGAGCGGTTGCACGCCCGCTGCGATGCGCAGGATAGGGTCATCGCCGGCCTGCGCGCCGAGGTCGAGGACTTGCGCGATCGCCTTGCGTCGCCGGCGTCGGCCGCCGCGCCGGCAGCCGTTTCAACCTCGATTTCGCCCGAGTACGATGCGCCCCTGGTGTATGCGCGCCAAGGGCTGGATGCCGCGGCCATCGCCGAGCGATGTGGCATCACGCTCGCCGAAGCCCAATTGGTGTGCGCGATGGCGGGAGCCCGTCCGCAGACGGGCAAAGGTTAGAATCGCGCTCTCCCCAACTCTCGAGGACGAATCCATGAGCCGCAGCATCGTATCCACGCCCAACGCCCCGGCCGCCATCGGCACCTACTCGCAGGCGGTGAAGGCGGGCAGCACCGTCTATATTTCCGGACAGATCGGCCTCGACCCCGCCACCATGCAGATGGTCGAAGGCTTCGAGGCGCAGACGGTGCGTGTGTTCGAGAACCTCAAGGCGGTCGCCGAAGCGGCCGGTGGCTCGCTCGCCGATGCGGTCAAGCTGACGATCTTCCTCACCGACCTGTCCAACTTCGCCAAGGTCAACGAAGTGATGTCGCGCTATTTTGCCGAGCCCTATCCGGCGCGTGCCGCCGTTGGCGTGAAGGAGTTGCCGCGCGGCGCAGTGGTCGAGGCGGACGCCATCCTCGTGCTGGGCTGACGCAGCCTGCGGCGGCGGACGGCGCCATGCCTGCCTGCGCCCCGTCTGCCGATCGATCTTTCGCTCCATTTTGCCGTCCGCGCTCGATCTCCCGTCTGCCAGCCAGGCGTCGTCGCCAGCCGCCTCCAGGCCGGCTGCGCGCGGCTGGGCCGGCGTCGGCGAGCAGCTTGCCGGCCGCCTGGCTCGGCTCGACATCCACCGGGTGGAAGACCTCGTCCTGCACCTGCCGCTGCGTTACGAGGATGAGACGCGGCTGACGCCGATCGCCGTCGCCCGCCCCGGCTTCCCGGCGCAGGTCGAAGGCGAGGTGGTGTCCTGCGAAGTGACGCTGCGCCCGCGGCGTCAGCTCGTCGCCCGTGTGCGCGATGCCTCCGCGACGCTGGTGGCGCGCTGGCTCAACTTCTACCCTTCGCAACAGAAACTGCTTGCGGTCGGCAGTCGCGTGCGCCTGTTCGGCGAGGTGCGTGGCGGCTTCTTCGGCGACGAGATGGTGCATCCGCGCGTCAGGCGGGTGGAGGCCGACGAGGGCCTGCCCGAGGCGCTGACCCCGGTGTATCCGACCACGGCCGGCCTCGGCCAGGGCACGCTGCGCAAGCTGATCGACCGCGCGCTGGCGTCGTCGCCGCTCGACGACCTGCTGCCGCCGGCGGTGTGCGCCGCGCTGCACCTGCCGTCCTTCGCCGATGCCGTGCGCGCGCTGCATCATCCGGCGCCGGATGCCGAGCCGGCGGCGCTCGAGCAGCGGGAACATCCAGCCTGGCGCCGCATGAAGTTCGAGGAGCTGCTGGTGCAGCAGCTCTCGCTGCGCCGGGCCTACAACGCCCGCCGGGCACGCGGCGCCGTGTCGCTCCAGCGGCGCGGCGAACTGACGTCCGCCCTGCTGGCGCAACTGCCGTTCCGACTGACGGGCGCCCAGGCGCGCGCCGCCGCGGAGATCGCTGCCGACCTCGCAGCGGCACATCCGATGCAGCGGCTGCTGCAGGGCGACGTCGGCAGCGGCAAGACCATCGTCGCCGCACTGGCGATGCTGCAGGCGGCCGAGAACGGCTATCAGGCGGCGCTGATGGCACCCACCGAGATCCTCGGCGAGCAGCACTGGAAGAAGCTGGCGGGCTGGCTGCAACCGCTCGGCCTGCATGTGGCCTGGCTGTCCGGTAGCCGCAGGAAGCGCGAACGCGAGGCCGAACTCGAACGCCTTCGCAGCGGCGAGGTGCTGCTGGCGGTCGGTACGCATGCGCTGATCGAGGACCCGGTGACGCTGCCGCGACTCGCGTTGGCCGTCGTGGACGAGCAGCACCGCTTCGGCGTGCGCCAGCGCCTGGCGCTGCGCGAGAAGGGATTCGTCGGTGCGGGTGGCGCCGGCGAAGGCGGGCCTGGCCTACGTCCGCACATGCTGATGATGTCGGCCACGCCCATCCCGCGCACGCTGGCGATGACGCACTATGCCGACCTCGACGTCTCCATCCTCGACGAACTGCCGCCGGGCCGCACGCCGATCCGCACCCGCCTCGTGGCTGACGCGCGCCGCGACGAAGTCGTCGCCCGGCTGCGCACGGCCTGCCGCGAAGGGCGCCAGGCCTACTGGGTGTGCCCGCTGATCGAGGAATCCGAAACGCTGCAGTTGCAGACCGCGCTCGACACCTTCGAGACGCTGACCGCAGCGCTGCCCGACCTGCGCATCGGCCTGCTGCACGGCCGGCTGAAGGCCGACGAAAAATCGGCGACGATGGCCGCCTTCGCCGCGCACGAGCTGGACGTGCTGGTCGCCACCACCGTCATCGAAGTCGGTGTCGACGTGCCCAACGCCAGCCTGATGGTGATCGAGCACGCCGAGCGCTTCGGCCTGGCGCAACTGCACCAGTTGCGCGGCCGGGTGGGGCGCGGTAGCGCCGAGTCGGTGTGCATCCTGCTTTATGCCCAGCCGCTGTCGCAGACCGGGCGCGAGCGCCTGAAGGTGATCTACGAGAACACGGACGGCTTCGAGATCGCCCGCGCCGACCTGCGCATCCGCGGCCCCGGCGAGTTCGTCGGCGCGCGCCAGAGCGGGCTGCCGCTGCTGCGCTACGCCAGCCTGGAGGACGACGTCGATCTGATCGAGCCGGCACGCGCGCTCGCCGAGCAGATGCTGCGCGAACTGCCACAGGCGGCCGATCGGCTCATGGCGCGCTGGCTGGGTGGGCGGGAGGCGCTGTTACGGGCGTGAAAGCAAGGGGTGTCGCAGAGCGTGCCTCCAATCCGCAGCTCGACACGGGGTTCTTGTTCCGTCGGGCTGCCGCGACGCGGCCAAGGCGCTGCGGAGGTAACGAAAATGCGCGCCCTCGCTGCACTCGGAACGAACACCCGCCATGGCGCAACGGAGAGGAGGCAAGGAGCTCATGCTGCTGCATCGCGCTTGTTAGAATGCTGCACCGCAAATTCAAGCCTCACATGCGAACCCGCCTTCATCGTGCAACCTGGCTGCCGACGCCGCCGCGCGCCTCCGTGCCGCCGTCCTTGCGGCCGTGGCTCATCGACCCGGCCTCGCTGACCTCGCGCATCCGCGCGCGCTGCACCCGCTTCTCCGTTCGCGTGCTCGAACAGCGCCTCGGCGCCGCGCGGCTCGACGAGGCGGCCTTCCTTGGCCTGCGCCCCGGTGAGCGGGTCTGGGTGCGCGAGGTGCTGCTGCTTGCCGACGACCGCCCGGTGGTGTTCGGCCGCTCGCTGCTGCCGCGCCGAAATGTGCGCGGCGCCTGGAACCTTTTCCACGGCATGGGAGCCCGCCCGCTGGGGGCGGCGCTGTTCGCCGATCCCGCGATCAGCCGCTCGCCGCTCAGCTGCAGACGCTTCGATGCGCGCGATGCGCGTTATCATCGGGCCCGTTCCGCGCTCGCCCTGCACGCGGCGTCGGCTTTCCTGCCGCGCGACATGTGGGCGCGCCGCTCGCTGTTCCGCCGGCACGGCCGCGCGCTGCTGGTGAGCGAATTCTTTCTGCCTGACATATTCGAACTGCCCCGATGACCAACACCATGACACTCAGCGCCAGACTGCCTCACTACGCACGGTTGATGCGGATCGACAAGCCGATCGGTACGCTGCTACTGCTGTGGCCGACGCTGTGGGCGCTATGGATCGCCGCCGACGGCTGGCCGCCGCTGCACGTGCTGGTGATCTTCACCCTCGGCACCTTCCTGATGCGCTCGGCCGGCTGCGTGATCAACGACTATGCCGACCGCGACTTCGACGGCCACGTCGAGCGCACCCGCAACCGGCCGCTGGCGACGCAATCGGTCAGCACGCGTGAGGCCCTGCTGCTGGCCGCCGGCCTGTCGCTGGTGGCCTTCGTGCTGATCCTGCCGCTCAAGCCGCTGGTGATCTGGCTGTCGCTGCCGGCGTTGTTCCTCGCCGCGAGCTATCCCTTCACCAAGCGCTTTTTTGCCGTTCCCCAGGCGTATCTCGGCATCGCCTTCGGCTTCGGCATCCCGATGGGTTTCGCGGCGATCCTCGGCGAAGTGCCGGCGATCGGGTGGGTGATGCTGCTGGCCAACATCTTCTGGGCCGTTGCCTACGACACCGAGTACGCGATGGTCGACCGGCCCGACGACCTCAAGATCGGCATCAAGACCTCGGCCATCACCTTCGGCCGCTTCGATGTCGCCGCAGTGATGCTGTGCTACGCGGCAACCTTCGGCCTGCTCGCGGCGGTCGGTTTCGCTGCTGCGCGCGGTCCGTTGTACTTCGCTGGCCTGCTCGTCGCGGCAGCCATTGCCGGCTATCACTACACGCTGATCCGCGACCGCGATCGCGCGAACTGCTTCAAGGCCTTCCGCCACAACAACTGGGTGGGCGCGGCGATCTTCGCCGGCGTCTTCGTCGACGACCTGATACGCGGTATGTGAGCGTCGTGCAACGATGACGCGCGTGGCCGGTCAACCGCTAGCGGGCATGTGCCCGCCTTCGAGGAGATCGCAATGAACACGAAGATGCGCATGGTGGCGGGTGCCTTTGCTGCCCTGCTGTCGTCAGCCGCGTTTGCCTTCCACTGCCCGCAAGAGATGAAGAAGATCGACGATGCCCTGGCGAAAAATCCACCGCTCAGCGCGCAGCAGCTCGCTGACGTGAAGGAATACCGCATCAACGGCGAGGTTTACCACAAAGCCGGCGAGCATCAGAAGTCGCTCGACACGCTGGAAAAGGCGAAGAAGATCCTAGGTATCCAGTGAGTTGCAGCCGGGGCGTGCCCGCTGCAACGAGCGTGTGTGGGGGCGTTCCGGCTTATCATGGCGGCCGCATTCAACCAGGAGCTCGCATGCACTTCATGACCGCCCTGAAGGCCGCCTGGCAGCAGCGCAATAGCCTGCTGTGCGTCGGCCTCGACCCCGATCCGGCGAAGTTTCCTGCCCACCTGCAGGGACGGACGGATGCCATCTTCGAGTTCTGCAAGGCCATCGTTGATGCGACGGCCGATCTCGTGTGCTGCTTCAAGCCGCAGATCGCCTATTTCGCCGCCCGTCGCGCCGAGGACCAGCTCGAGGCGCTGATCGAGCACATCCACGCGAAACACCCCGCGATTCCGGTGATCCTCGACGCCAAGCGTGGTGACATCGGCAGCACCGCCGAGCAGTACGCCATCGAGGCCTTCGAGCGCTTCAAGGCCGACGCGATCACGGTCAATCCCTACATGGGGCGTGACTCGGTCGATCCCTACCTGGCGTATCCGGACAAGGGCGTGATCCTGCTGTGCCGCACCTCCAACCCGGGCGGATCCGACCTGCAGTTCCTCGAGGTCGAGACGCCCAGGGGCCGCATGAAGCTCTACGAGCATGTCGCCTGCACCGTCGCCGAGGAGTGGAACGCCAGCGGCAACTGCGGCCTGGTGGTCGGGGCCACCTTCCCGGCGGAGATCGCGCGCGTGCGCGAACTCACCGGCGACATGCCGCTGCTGGTGCCCGGTATCGGCGCCCAGGGCGGCGACATCGCCGCGACGCTGGCCGCCGGGCGCACGGCGAACGGCGCCGGGCTGATGATCAACTCCTCGCGCGCGATCCTGTACGCAGGAGTCGAGGCGAACGGGGGCGAGGAATTCGCCGAGGCCGCGCGCAAGGTGGCGCTCGACACCCGGGATGCGATCAACGCGCATCGCTGAATGCGGCGCAGTCGGCCACGACCTTTCGTGCCACGAACGCAGCCGTGAGAGCGGGCTTGACCGCGCAGGCTCCGCGCTCAACTGCCGCTGTTACGACCAGGCCCCCGCCCAGCGCTCGACCCCGCCGCCGCAGGGGGAGTGGCAGTCATGCGCTGGACGCGGCCAACTTCTGGAAATCCCTGAATGAAATACGACGACCTGCGCGACTTCATCACCCAGCTTGAAGGCCGCGGTGAACTCAAGCGCATCGCGGTGCCGGTCGATACGCACCTCGAGATGACCGAGATCGCCGACCGCGTGCTGCGCGCCGGCGGCCCTGCGCTGCTGTTCGAGAGGCCGGTGACGAAAGGTGTGCCGCAGGCGATTCCGGTGCTCGCCAACCTGTTCGGCACGCCGCAGAGGGTGGCGATGGGCATGGGCGAGGACGTCGCCGACGGCAACTGGAGCACACCGCTGCGCGAGGTGGGCAAGCTGCTCGCCTACCTGAAGGAACCCGAGCCGCCCAAGGGACTGAAGGACGCCTGGGAAAAGCTGCCGGTGCTGAAGCAGGTGCTGAACATGGCGCCCAAGGAAGTGAGATCCGCACCCTGCCAGCAGGTGGTGTGGGCAGGCGAGGACGTCGATCTGGCGAGGCTGCCGATCCAGCACTGCTGGCCGGGCGACGCCGCGCCGCTGATCACCTGGGGCCTGGTGGTGACGCGCGGGCCGCACAAGAAGCGGCAGAACCTCGGCATCTACCGCCAGCAGGTGATCGGCCGCAACCGCGTGATCATGCGCTGGCTGGCGCACCGCGGCGGCGCGCTGGATTTCCTCGAGCACCAGCGCGCGCACCCGGGCGAGCCGTTCCCGGTGTCGGTGGTGCTGGGCTGCGACCCGGCGACCATCCTCGGCGCGGTGACGCCGGTGCCGGACACGATTTCCGAATACCAGTTCGCCGGCCTGCTGCGCGGCGCCAAGACCGAGCTGGTGAAGTGCCTCGGCAGCGATCTGCAGGTGCCGGCCTCCGCCGAGATCGTGCTCGAAGGTGCGATCCAGCCCGATGACATGGCGCCCGAAGGCCCCTACGGCGACCACACCGGCTATTACAACGAAGTCTCCGAGTTCCCGGTGTTCACCATCGAGCGCATCACCATGCGGCGCGATCCGATCTACCACAGCACCTACACCGGCAAGCCGCCCGACGAGCCGGCGATGCTGGGCGTGGCGTTGAACGAGGTCTTCGTGCCGCTGCTGCAGAAGCAGTTCCCCGAGATCGTCGATTTCTACCTGCCGCCGGAAGGCTGCTCCTACCGGCTGGCGGTGGTCAGCATCCGCAAGCAGTACCCCGGTCACGCCAAGCGGGTGATGTTCGGCATCTGGAGTTTCCTGCGCCAGTTCATGTACACCAAGTTCATCATCGTGGTGGATGATGACGTTAACATCCGCGACTGGAAGGAAGTGATCTGGGCGCTCACCACCCGCATGGACGCCACCCGCGACACCACGCTGGTCGCTAACACGCCGATCGACTACCTCGACTTCGCCAGCCCGGTTGCCGGGCTGGGCAGCAAGATGGGCCTCGATGCGACCAACAAGTGGCCGGGCGAGACCAGCCGCGAGTGGGGCCGCCCGATCGTCATGGATGCGGCGGTGAAGCAGAAGGTCGATGCGATGTGGAGCGAACTGGGGCTGTAGTCTTGCGTTTTGTTGTTGCGCTGCGGCGGAACGTGGGGCATGGTCCCGGGTCGAAGCCTTCGTCATGCGTTGCGCACCGTCGGGGCGCGGGCATCCATTTCGAGGAGAGTCGATGAGCAACCCCTATCCCGCCCCGCTCGAGGCCGGCCAGCCGTCCGAGAACATGGTGACCCTCACCCATCTGATCTACGCGTTGCACGCGTTCGCCGTGTTTTCCGGCGTGGTCGGCTCGGCGACCATCATCGGCAGCTTCGTCGCCAGCCTGCCGTCGATCGCCGCCATCGTGCTGAACTACTGGAACCAGTCGGCGGTGCGCGGCACCTGGCTGGAAAGCCACTTCCGCTGGCAGATCCGTACTTTCTGGTTCGCGGTGCTGTGGATTCTGGTGTCGGTGCTGATGATGGTGACCATCATCGGCATTCCTTTCGCCCTGCTGCTGATCGGGCTCGCCGGCCTGTGGGTGCTCTACCGCGTGGTGCGCGGCTGGCTGGCGCTGATCAACCGGCGCACGATGCCGATGGATTGAACGTCGGTCAGGGCACGGGGCGCAGGCCGCCGGCCCATACCCATTCCAGCAACGCGTCCTGTGCCGCGGCGGTGTTCGCCGCTTCCGGGTGGTTGACCATCATCACCAGCGCATGGCGCCGGCCGCTGGCGTCCAGCACGTAGCCGGCGATGGCGCGCACGCCGTTCAGCGTGCCGGTCTTGATGTGCGCCTGGCCGCTGGCCGGGCTGCCGGCGAGGCGTTTGCGCGCCGTGCCGTCGACGCCGGCAACCGGCAGCGCGGCGATGTACTCGGGCATCCACGGTCGTCGCCACGCCGTGTGCAGGAGCTGCCCCAGACTCGCGGCGCTGACGTGGGCGATGCGTGACAGGCCGGAGCCGTTTTCGATCACCAGGCCACCGGTGTCGATGCCGGCCGCATCGAGGGTGTCGGCGGCGATGCGTGCGCCGCGCGCCACCATGTCGTTCGGCGCCTGTCCGTCGGCTGCGGGTACGGCGCCCAGGGTGGCGAGCAACTGCCGAGCGATGACGTTGCTCGACCATTTGTTCATGTCGCGCACGACCTCAGCCAACGGCGGCGATTCTTCCGTCAGGCGGGGTTCGGCATCCGCGGGCGTGCTTCCTGCGCGCACCTTCCCCTTCAGCGTGCCGCCCAGCTCCTGCCACAGGCCGCCGACCAGCGCCGCGCCAAAATCGGCAGGAGGCAGCGGTGCGGCGCTCCAGTCGTGCGGTCCGCAACTGGCAGGCAGGCTGCCCGCCAGCACCAGGCGCGGCCCGGGTTCGATGCGGGCGTCGAGGTCGCGATACCAGACGACGCACGGCCCCTCGGTGGTGACGAGGCGGTTGTCGATCGCCAGCCCGGCGAGCGGCGGCTCGGCGATGGCGCTCACCGCCTCGTTGGCGCGTGCCGCGGGCGTCAGCGCGAGCTGCAAGGTGTTCCAGTTCAGCAGCAGCCCATCCGGTCCGCTGTTGTAGGGGCGCAGACCGTGGCCGTCGAAGACGGCAGGGTCGTGCGCCGGCAGCGACAGCGCCGAGGCGTCGAGCACGATGTCACCCTTCACCGCGCGAATGCCGAGCGCACGCACGCGGCGCAGCATCTTCCACAGACGGTCGTAGCCCAGCACCGGGTCGGCGCCGCCAACGATGTACAGGTCGCCGTCTAGGGTGCCGCCACTCACCCGGCCGCGGCTGGCGACGCGTGTGGTCCAGGTGTGCGCGGGGCCGAAGCGCTCGAAGGCCGCGAAGGCGGTCACCAGCTTCATCACCGAGGCCGGATTCATCGGCCGGTTCCCATTCACCGCGAGCGTTGGGTGGTCGCTATCGACCGGCTGCACCCAGACCGACACGGCGTCGATGGGCACCCTTGCCTGTTCGAGTGCGAGCCTCACGGCGGGAGGCAGCGGCTCGGCGCTGGCGAGCAGGGCGGTGCAGGCCAGCAACATGCCCGTCACATGGCGGAACAGGCGGGCAGTGTCGCGGAGCGTGGGGACGATCATCTCAAGCACGGAGGGGAGAATATCCGCAAATGTGGAAGATGCAGCGGATCCGGGATGCTGCGCTGCCGCAAGCGGCTGCCGATGCGCAATACTATAGGCCTTGGTGAATCGCAGCGGACGGCGTCGGTATCCGGCGCGCGCGGGGCTGGTAGCCGTCTTGCCGGCGCGTTGAGGATGTGGAGATCATGAGCGGGTTCGGGCATTACGATCGCACGGCACGGGAGCTGGAGCAGGAGATGGTCAAGCGCGGCATTGCCCTGGGGCTCGACTGGGGCGATGCGGCGACGATCCGCGCGCTCGCCCGCGAAGCGCTGTCGTGCACATCCGAATGTCGCCTGGGGTTGCTGCGTCATCCCGACTACGCGCAGCGCGGCAAGGGCGAACTTTTCGCGCTGTCGGAGCTGATGCTCAACACGATGCGCCAGAGTGCGTTGATCGGCGTGCATACCAGCGGCGGGCCGGTGTGGAAGGCGTTCGGGCGGGCCCTGTACGAGGAGGCGGCGCGGGCCCGGGACGGCTCGGGGGCATGAAACTCGGGCCGGACGCGCAGTCCGGCCCGCCGTCTGACTCGATTGCGCTCAGGCCAGCGGCCGTTCGGCGGCGAAGAGCGTCTCGACCGTTTCGCGTTCGCGCACGAGGTGCATGCGATCGCCGTCGACCATGATCTCCGCGGCACGTCCGCGGGTGTTGTAGTTCGAGCTCATCGTCATTCCGTAGGCGCCGGCCGAAAGGATGGCGAGCAGGTCGCCCTCGGCGACGGCGAGGCTGCGATCGTGGGCGAGGAAGTCGCCGCTTTCGCAGATCGGGCCGACGATCTCGTATCGCTGCGGCGGCAGGGCGCGATCATGCACGGCGACGACTTCGTGGTAGGCGTCGTACAGCGCCGGCCGCGCAAGATCGTTCATGGCCGCGTCGACGATGGCGAAGTTCTTCTCCTCGCCGGGCTTCAGGTACTCGATGCGGGTCAGCAGCAGGCCGGCGTTGCCGACCAGCGAGCGTCCCGGCTCGAAGCACAGCTCCTCCTTGCGGCCTGCGAACACGGCGAGCAACGGCGCCAGGTATTCGGCCACTGCGGGAGGCGTCTCGTCGCTGTAGCGGATGCCCAGCCCGCCGCCAAGGTCGATGTGCTCCAGCGCAATGCCTTCGGCCGCGAGCTGGTCCACCAGCGCGAGCACCTTCTGCGCGGCCTCGACCATGGGAGCGGAATCCAGAAGCTGCGAGCCGATGTGGCAGGCGACGCCGTGGAGGCGCAGGTGCGGTAGCTGCGCCGCGCGGCGGTAGAGCGCGAGCGCGTCATCGAAGGCCACGCCGAACTTGTTGCTCTTGAGGCCGGTGGAAATGTACGGGTGCGTCTTCGGATCGACATCGGGATTCACCCGCAGCGCGATCGGTGCCGTCTTTCCTGCTTCACCCGCCACTTCGTTCAGGCGCTCGAGCTCGGCTGCCGACTCGACGTTGAAGCAGCGGATGCCCGCTGCCAGCGCCTGGCGCATTTCGGCGCGGCTCTTGCCAACTCCGGAGAACACCACCTTGCCTGCGTCGCCGCCAGCGGCGATCACGCGTGCCAGCTCGCCGCCCGACACGATGTCGAATCCGGCGCCCAGCCGCGCGAAGACCGACAGTACGCCGAGGTTGGAATTGGCCTTCACCGCGTAGCAGACGAGCGAGCGGCGGCCGCCCAGGGCCTGGCGATAGGCCTCGAAGGCGGCCGTCAGGGCCGCGCGCGAGTAAACGTAGGTGGGGGTACCGTAACGGGTCGCGATGTCCTGCAGCGCGACGTCCTCGAGGATCAGCGCGCCGTTTACGGCGCGCAGGGTGGGCGTGGGGTAGGGGTGGGTCATCGGGGTCTCAGCGCGGGCGGCAGCCCGTCCTCCGGCGTGACGAAGCGTTTGCTATCATCAGCGCCCGTCTGCGGAGCGGCCTTCTCGGGCTGCCCCTTGGCTGCGGGCGCCGGCATGTACAGCGGCCCCTTGATGCCACAGGCGGAAAGCAGCATGCAGCCGAGCACGATCACCAGAGACTTCGCTTGCATCGCCGTTCTTCGGTAAAAAGCGGAATGCTAACAGAAGGAGCCCGCATGGATGAGTCCGCATTCAACGCCCTGGCCGAGGCAGAACTCGCGCGCATCGAGACCGCGCTCGAGGCCTGCGGCGTGGATATCGACATCGAGCCCAAGCCCGGCGGCGTGCTCGAGATCGAGTTCGACAATGGCAGCAAGATGATCATCAACCGCCACACGGCCGCACGCGAGATCTGGGTGGCGGCCCGCTCGGGTGGTTTCCATTTCCGGCCCGAGGCGGGACAATGGCTCAATACGCGTGACGGTACCGAGCTTTACGCCATGCTGTCGACGCTGGTCGGCGAGCAGGGCGGCACGACGGTCACCGTACGTCGCGGCGCCTGAGCCCGCGCCGGTTCAGCGTCCGACCGGCACCGGCACGCGGTCGACGACCGGTGCCGGCGCCTGCATTGCCGGCACTTCGTGCCGTGGCGCGGCACGTGCGGCCGGTGCCGGTGGGATCGCCTCTTCGGGCGCTTCGGTGGCCGGCGTGTCGTCAGTGAACATCTGCTTCAGCCAGTCCGGCACGGCCGGCGCTGCGGTTGCGGTCGGCTTGTTCTCCGCATAGATGTAGTCCTGCCGGCTGCCGTCGCCCGAACCGACGGCCAGCAGTCCGCCGGGCAGCGGGCGCTCGTGTTGCGGCACGTCCTGCAGCGCGACGCGCATGTAGTCGATCCAGATCGGCAACGCCGCTGCGCCGCCGGTCTCTCCGCGACCGAGGTTGCGCGGCTGGCTGTAGCCCATCCAAGTCACCGCCACGATGTTGCCGCCATAGCCGCAGAACCAGGCGTCGAGATAGTCGTTCGTGGTGCCCGTCTTGCCGGCGAGATCGCTGCGGTTGAGCACGCGGGCGCGCGTCGCGGTGCCGGAGCGGACGACGTCCTGCATCATCGAATCGAGCAGCCAGGCGTTGCGCTCGTCGATCACGCGCGGTGCGCTCTCGCCCGCGATCGGCGGGTCGGTGCGGGCGATCACGTGGCCGTTGCCGTCGTGGATTTCCTTGATCACGAAGGGCTCCACGCGATAGCCGCCATTGGCGAACACCGCATAGGCCGAGGCCATTTCCCAAGGCGTGACCGAGCCCGCGCCCAGCGCCATCGTCAGGTAGGGCGGATGTTTGGCGGCATCGAAGCCGAAGCGGGTGATGTAGTCCTGCGCGTATGCCGGAGAAATCGCCTGCAGCAGCCGGATCGAAACCATGTTCTTGGAACGCGCCAGCGCACTGCGCAGGGTCATCGGCCCGCTGTACTTGCCGTCGTAGTTCTTCGGCTCCCAGGCCTGGCCGCCGGTGGTGCCGGCGGGGAAGGAAATGGGCTCGTCGTTCATCACGCTGCCCGGAGCGAAGCCGCGCTCGAACGCCGCGGAGTAGATGAAGGGCTTGAAGCTGGAGCCCGGCTGCCGCTGCGCCTGAGTGACGTGGTTGAACTTGCTGCGGTTGTAGTCGAAACCGCCGATCAGCGCCCGCACCGCGCCGCTGCTGGCGTCGATCGACACCAGGGCGCCCTGTGCTTCGGGGAGCTGCGTGACCTCCCAGCCCTTGCCGCCATTCATCGCGCGGATGCGCACGATCGCGCCGCGCCGGATGCGGCGTGTCTGCGGCGCCTTGTCGGCGAGCATCGGTGCGACGAAACGCAGGCCGGTGCCGGAGACGGTGATGCGTTCGCCATGACGATACAGCACGATCTGCTTCGGCGATGCCTCCAGCACCAGTGCGGCAAGCAGGTCGTCGTAGTCGGCGACGTCGCCCATCAGGTCGTCGAGCTGATCGTCGTCGAGCTTGCCCGCCGGCACATCGACGAAGCCTTCGGGGCCGCGGTAGCCGTGACGGCGATCATAGTCGGAGACGCCCTCGCGCAGCGCCGCGTAGGCCGCTTCCTGGTCCTTGCGCGTGATCGTGGTGATGATGGTGACGCCCAGCTCGTAGGCGCGGTCGCCGAACTGCTCGACGGCGATCTGGCGTGCCATCTCTGCGACATAATCGCCATGAAGCACGGGCTCGCCGCCGTTGGCGGTTGCGCGGCGACTAGCGAGCGGTTTTGCCACGGCGTCGCGGTAGGCGGCGTCGTCAATGAAGCCGGCTTCGACCATGCGGCGCAGTACGTAGCGCTGGCGCAGCGTGGCGCGCGCAGGATTGACGATCGGGTTGAAGGCCGACGGCGCCTTGGGCAGGCCGGCCAGCATCGCCGCCTCGGGCAGCGTGATCTCGGCCAGTGATTTGCCGAAATAGGTCTTCGCTGCCACCGCGAAGCCGTAGGAGCGCTGGCCGAGGTAGATCTGATTGATGTAGAGCTCGAGGATCTCGTCCTTGGACAGGCTGCGCTCGATCTTCAGCGCGAGCAGGATCTCGTACAGCTTGCGGTTGAACGTCTTCTCGCGCGACAGGAAGAAGTTTCGCGCCACCTGCATGGTGATCGTCGAGGCGCCCTGGCCGCGGCCGCCCGAGGTCACGTTGGCGATCGCAGCGCGCATGATGCCCAGCGGGTCGATGCCGGGGTGTTCGTAGAAGCGTTCGTCCTCGGCGGCGAGGATGGCCTGCTTCAGCACGGGGGGAACGTCGGCGATATGCACCACGCTGCGGCGCTCCTCGCCGAATTCGCCGAGCAGAAAGCCGTCGGAAGTGAGCACTCGCAGCGGTACGCGCGGGCGGTAGTCGGTGAGGGTTTCGAGCGACGGCAGGTTTGGCCACGCGAACAGCGAGATGGCGACCAGCGTCGCGATGCCAAGGATCGCGAGCGAGATCAGTGCCGCGACCGGATACAGGACCCAACGCATTGGTAGTCCACAAGAAAAATCGGGTCGCTAGTATAAAGGAAGCCTTGCGAGGGGCCGTTACATGCCTCTGGCCGTGAAGTGTTGCGCTTTACACCCATGGTGGTTGTTGTTAGCATCCGACAAAAATGATTACAAATTGCGCGTAACATAAAGAAATTTAAGGGTTTTCTTTGTGATTGAGTTCTCCCTATTCGGTTCGAAGGCGCATCAGTTGGCCGGACTCGATATCTCATCTTCATCGGTAAAGCTTGTCGAGCTGTCCGGGGGGGACAAGGACGGTTACAAAGTCGAGCGCTACGCGATCGAGACTTTGCCGCGCGATGCGGTGGTCGATGGCAACATCGCCAACCTCGAGGCGGTCAGCGAGGCGGTAGTGCGCGCGCTGCGTCGCTTCGGTCCAGGCGTGCGCAACGTGGCGATGGCGCTGCCGGCGTCGTCGGTCATCACCAAGAAGATCATCCTGCCCGAGGGGCTGCGCGAGCAGGAAATGGAACTGGCGGTCGAGTCCGAAGCCAACCAGTACATTCCCTTCGCGCTCGATGAGGTGAATCTGGACTTCCAGGTCATCGGGCCCGCGCCCGGCAGCCCAGGCGAGGTCGAGGTGCTAATTGCCGCTTCGCGCAAGGACAAGGTCGAGGACCGCGTGGCCATCGCGCAGGCGGCGGGGCTGAAGGCGACGGTGGTCGATGTGGAGTCGCTGGCGATCGAGTCGGCACTCGAGCTCGTCAGCGCCCAGTTGCCCGGTGGCGGGCGCGACAAGGTCATCGCGCTCATCGACGTCGGCGCCACCGTCATGAACGTGACCATGCTGCGCAACCGTGTCCCGGTGTACTCGCGCGAGCAGGCGTTCGGTGGTAACCAGCTCACTCAGGACATTTCCCGCCAGTACGGCATGAGCGTGGACGATGCCGAGGCTGCCAAGCGCGCAGGCACGCTGCCCGAGGCCTATGCGCGCGACCTGATGCGTCCCTTCATGGACAGCCTCGCGCTCGAGGTGTCGCGCGCGCTGCAGTTCTTCTTCACTTCAACGCAGTACAACCAGATCGACCATCTTGTGCTCGCCGGCGGCTGCGCCGTCATGCCCGGGCTGGCGCAGGTGGTCGGCTCGCGCACGCAGATCGAGACCGTGATCGCGAATCCCTTCGCGAAGATGGCTTTGTCTTCCAAGGTGCGGCCCAAGAATCTGCTGGCGGATGCGCCCTCGCTGATGGTCGCTTGCGGGCTGGCCTTGCGGAGATTCGACGCATGATACGGATCAACCTCCTTCCGCACCGCGAGGAAAAGCGCCAGCAGCGACGCAGACAGTTCTATTCGCTGTCGGCGGCGATGGTGGTGCTGGGTGCGCTGATCGGCCTGCTGGTGCATACGATCTACGCGCAGTACATCGGCGAGCAGGAAGAACGCAACGCCTTCCTCAAGGCCGAAATCGCCGTGCTAGACGAGCAGATCGCCGAGATCCGGCGGCTGCGCGAGCAGATCGATGCGCTGCTGGCACGCAAGCAGGTCATCGAATCGCTGCAGGGTACCCGCGCGCAGACGGTGCATCTGTTCAACGAGCTCGCCCAGGTCATGCCGGAAGGCGTGTATCTGAAGTCCGCCAAGCAGAACGGTCTGCGTGTCACGCTCGTCGGCTATGCGCAATCGAATGCGCGCGTCTCGCACCTGATGCGCAACGTAGATGGATCGGCCTTCCTCGAGCAGCCGGCGCTGGTGGAAGTCAAGGCGGCGACGATAAACAATCGGCGCGTGAGCGAATTCACCCTCAACGTCGGCATCAAGCAACCAAAGCAGGAAGAAGCCGCGCCCAAGACCGCGGCGTCAGCGGCGGGCAAGGGAGTGGCCAAATGAACGCGAGCGCCGCGCTGGGCAGTTTGCGCAACCTCGACCTGAAGCGTCTCGCGCAGGATTTTCGCGGGCTGGATGCGAAAGATCCCGGCGTGTGGCCGCTCGCGCCGCGCGTCGCCGTCTTCGTCGGGCTGCTGGTGGCGACCCTCGCCGCGTTCTGGTGGTTCGACTGGCGCGACCAGGCCCTGATGCTGGAACAGCGCCAGGCCGAGGAGGTCAGCCTGCGCGACGAATGGGTGAACAAGAAGCGGCAGGCGGTTAATCTCGATGAGCACCGCCGCCAGCTTTCCGAAATCGATCGCCAGTTTGGCGCGCTGCTCAAGCAACTGCCGAACCGGGCCGAGATGGATTCGCTGCTGTCCGACATCAACCAGGCGGGCCTTGGACGTGGCCTGCAGTTCGACCTGTTCAAGCCGGGTTCGGATGTGGTGAAGGATTTCTACGCGGAAATGCCGATCGACATCAAGGTCATCGGCGCCTATCACGACCTCGGAGAGTTCGCCAGCGACGTGGCGCAGATGCCGCGCATCGTCACGCTCAACAACGTGGCGCTCGAGGCGGACAAGGATGGCCGGCTCAAACTCGACGCGAAAGCGATCACTTACCGCTATCTGGACGAAGAAGAACTTGCCAAGAAGCGGGCGGCCGATAAGGCTGCCAAGGGGAAGAACAAGTGAGGCGCACCGTGACCGTCCTGGCATGCTGCCTTGGCCTGGGGGCGTGTTCGGGTGACAAGCAGCAGGATATCCGGGCCTGGATGGATGAGCAGGCCAAGACCATGCGTGGCAGCGTCAAGCCGCTGCCGGAGATCAAGCCGTATCCGGTCGTGGCGTATGCCGCCTCGACGCTGGTCGAGCCGTTCCGTGCGAGTCGCATCGAACCGGAGAAGGCGCCCGGCGGCGCGCGGCCCGACATGCAGCGGCGCAAGGAGCCGCTCGAGGCCTACCCGCTGGAATCGCTGAAGATGGTGGGGGTCATGCGCGGGAGCAAGGCAGTGAATGCGCTGATCATGGCCGACAAGAGCCTGTATCAGGTCAAGGTGGGGAACTATATGGGCCAGAATTTCGGCATCGTCACGAGCATCTCCGACACGTCGATGACGCTGCGGGAACTGGTCGAGGACGTCAACGGCGACTGGGTCGAGCGCACGAGTACGCTGATGCTGCAGGAGCGCCAGGAGGGCAGGAAATGAAGAACCGCATCGGAGTGCTGGTGGCGGCGCTGTGTGTCGCATTCGCGCCGGCTCAGGCGGCTCGCGCACAGCAGGCGGCACAACAGCAGACGCAGTCGCTGCCCAACCAGATCGAATCGCTCGATGTGGCGGAGCAGGGGGGCACGCTCTACATCAGGCTCGGACTCAAGCAAGCGCTCGCGGCACCGCCGGCCAGCTTCAGCGTGGCCAGCCCCGCCCGCATCGCATTCGATTTTCCCGGCACGGGCAACGGTCTTGGCCGCACGCTGCAGAGCATCGAGCAGGGCGACCTGCGCAGCGCCAACATCGTCCAGGTCGGCGACCGTACGCGGCTGGTCCTGAACCTGGTGAAGATGAGCCCTTACGAGACGCGCATCGACGGGCGCAACCTCATCATCGCCATCGCCCCCGCCGGCGCGAGTGCTGCGCCGGTCACGGCCGTCGGCCAGTCGTACGGCAATTTCGCCGACGCGCGCGCGGCGGCGGGCGGCAGTAACGTGCGGGACATCAATTTCCGCCGTGGCAAGAATGGCGAAGGCCGCGTCGTGGTGGACCTGTCGCGGCCGGACGCCGGCATCGACATCCGCCAACAGGGCGGCAACCTGGTGGTCGAGTTCCTCAAGACCTCGCTGCCCGAGCACCTTCGCCGCCGCTCGGACGTCACCGACTTCGCGACGCCCATCACCTCGATGGTGGCGCAGCAGCAGGGCGAGAACGCCCGCCTGGTGGTGACGCCCAACGGCATGTGGGAGCACAACGCCTACCAGAGCGACAACCAGTTCGTCCTCGAGGTGAAGCGCATCGTCGAGGACCCCAACAAGCTGGTGCAAGGCAGCCGTGGCCAGTATCAGGGTGAGAAGCTGTCGCTCAACTTCCAGAACATCGACGTGCGCTCGGTGCTGCAGGTCATCGCCGACTTCACCAACTTCAACATCATCACGTCCGACTCGGTGCAGGGCAACCTGACGTTGCGCCTGAAGGACGTGCCCTGGGACCAGGCGCTGGACATCATCCTGCAGGCCAAGGGGCTGGACAAGCGCAAGGACGGCAACGTGATCTGGATCGCGCCGAGCGACGAGCTCGCCGCGCGCGAGAAGATGCAGCTCGAGGCCAAGGCGCAGATCGGCGACCTCGAGCCGGTGCAGACCGAAAGCTTCCAGATCAACTACCACAAGGCCAAGGAGATCGAGGAGTTCATCACCAAGCGCAAGGACCAGTCGCTGCTGTCCAAGCGTGGCAGCGTCACGCACGACGATCGCACCAACAAGGTTTTCGTCAGCGACGTCAGCGGCCGGCTGCGCGAGGTGCGCAAGCTGATCTCCGAGATCGACGTGCCACCGCGCCAGGTGCTGATCGAGGCGCGCATCGTCGAGGCGAACAAGACGTTCGCGCGTGATCTGGGGGTGCGCCTGGGTTTTGGCAAGAACACACCGATCAACCTCGGCGGTGGCGGCCGGCTCGGTTTCGGCAAATCCGAGTTTGCGACCGTCGATCCGGCTACCGGCAAGATCAGCACCTCGACCGACCAGGCTCTCAACAGCATGGTCCAGCGTATCGGCGAGAATGCCTCGAGCGGCGATGGCTTCCAGCCCAATGGATACGGTTCGGTCGCGCTGACCCTGTTCAACAAGGGCCTGACCCGCTTCCTGAACCTCGAGCTGCAGGCGCTCGAATCCGACGGCCGTGGTCGCGTGGTGTCCAGTCCGCGGGTGCTGACGGCGAACCAGGTCGAGGCGTCGATCGAGCAGGGTACCGAGATTCCCTACCAGCAGGCGACGAGCTCGGGCGCCACCAGCGTGTCGTTCAAGAAGGCGGTGCTGTCGCTCAAGGTCACGCCGCAGATCACGCCCGATGGCCGGCTGCAGCTGAAGGTCGAGGTCAACAAGGATCGTCCGCTGTTCGAGAACGCGTTGCTCGGCGTGCCGCCGATCGAGACGAAGAACGTCAAGAGCGAGGTGCTGATCGACAATGGCGGCACGGTCGTCATCGGCGGTATCTACGAGGA
Organism: Pseudomonadota bacterium; assembly: GCA_018240585.1. Classification (GTDB taxonomy): domain Bacteria; phylum Pseudomonadota; class Gammaproteobacteria; order Burkholderiales; family Rhodocyclaceae; genus Thauera. The sequence continues at coordinate 8,777 of JAFEFM010000513.1, read as the reverse complement.
AGAGGAAACCACCAACATCGATCGCGTGCCGGTGCTGGGCGAACTGCCGGTGGTGGGCGGCCTGTTCCGTACCACGCGCAAGAACTCGAACCGCAAGGAGCTGCTGGTGTTCATCACGCCGCGCATCGTCGCCGATGCGCTGACGCTGCGCTGAGCCGCCTCGCGCCAGCGCGCCTTTCGGCGCGCCGCACTGCTGATACAATGCCGGGCGGGCACCCCACGGGTGCCCGCCCCTTTTTTGATCACCTTCCGGCGAATCTGGCGTGAGTTGTCTGATATTGATCGGCATGATGGGAGCCGGGAAAACCACCGTCGGCAAGGAACTGGCGCGCCGCCGCGGGGTGCGCTTCGCCGATGTCGACCACGAGATCATCGCCCGCACCGGGGTCAGCATCCCGACGATCTTCGAGATCGAGGGCGAGGCCGGTTTCCGCCGGCGCGAGTCGCAGGCGCTGGACGAGCTGACACGCGAAGCGGAGATCGTCATCGCCACCGGCGGCGGCTCGGTACTCGACCCGGCCAACCGCGCGCTGATGGCCCAGCGCGGCGTGGTCGTGTACCTCAACGTGCCGCCGCTGATCCTTTGGGAGCGCACGCGCAATGACCGCAACCGCCCGCTGCTGCAGGTCGAGGATCCGCGCGCGCGCATCGAGGAACTGCATCGTGCGCGCGACCCGCTGTATCGCGCCGTCGCCGACATCGTCATCGACGGCGGGCGCGGAAACCCCGGCACAATGGTGCGACAGATCGAGAAAGCCGTCCTCACGCTTGACAAGAAATTCCCATGCGAACCCTGAACGTAGCGCTCGGTGATCGGGCCTACCCGATCCACATCGGTCCTGGCCTGCTGACGCGCGCCGACCTGCTGCTGCCGGCGCTGAAGACGCCGCGCGCCATCATCGTCACCAACGACCGTGTCGGTCCGCTGTACCTGGAAGCGCTGCGCAACGCGCTGCAAGGCGCTGGCGTGAGCGTGTCGTCGGTCGAGCTGCCCGATGGCGAGGCGCACAAGGACTGGGAAACGCTGAACCTGATCTTCGACGCCCTGCTCGAAGGTCGATGCGAGCGCTCGACCACGCTGATCGCGCTCGGTGGTGGCGTTGTCGGCGACATGGGCGGCTTCGCCGCGGCGACCTATCAGCGCGGCATGCCCTTCATCCAGGTGCCGACGACGCTGCTGTCGCAGGTGGATTCGTCCGTCGGCGGCAAGACGGCGATCAATCACCCGCTCGGCAAGAACATGATCGGCGCCTTCTACCAGCCCAAACTGGTGCTGGCCGACACCGCCACGCTCGACACGCTGCCGGCGCGCGAGCTGGCGGCGGGCGTGGCCGAAGTCATCAAGTACGGCCTGATCCGCGATCCGGAGTTCTTCGTCTGGCTGGAGGCCAACGTCGAGCGCGTGATGGCGCGCGACCCGGAGGTGCTGGCCTTCGCCATCGAACGCTCCTGCCGCAACAAGGCCGACGTGGTGGCTGCCGACGAGACCGAACAGGGTGAGCGTGCCTTGCTCAACCTCGGCCACACTTTCGGCCATGCCATCGAGACCGGCATGGGTTACGGTGAATGGTTGCACGGCGAGGCGGTGGCCGCCGGCACGATGATGGCCGCCGAGCTGTCGTGCCGCCTGGGCTGGCTGGGCGAGGCGGACGTCGCGCGCATCGGCGCCCTGTTCGAGCGCGCGGCCCTGCCGGTGTGGGGTCCCGTGCTGGGCGTCGACCGCTACCTCGACCTGATGTCGCACGACAAGAAGGTCGAGGCCGGCCGCCTGCGCCTGGTGCTGTTGCAGTCGATCGGGCGGGCGGTGATCCATGCCGAGGCACCGCGCGACGACATTGCCGAGGCGATCGCGGCGCGCTGCCGCTGACGCCGGGTTGCGGCGCCTGCCGCACCACCTCTGGAGGATGGCCGCATGATGCAGCTTGCCCCGTACGCGGTGACCGAAGCGAATTCCCGCGGCCGCCTGCATGATGAACCGGCGCCGGTGGCGCGCGGCCAGTTCCAGCGCGATCGCGACCGTATTGTGCATTCCACCGCCTTCCGCCGGCTGGAGTACAAGACGCAGGTTTTCGTCAATCACGAAGGCGACCTGTTTCGCACCCGCCTCACGCACAGTATCGAAGTCGCCCAGCTCACGCGCGGCATCGCGCGCGAACTGGGCCTGAACGAGGACCTCGCCGAATCCATCGCGCTGGCCCACGACCTCGGCCACACGCCTTTCGGCCACGCCGGCCAGGAGGCGCTCAACGCGTGCATGAAGGACCACGGTGGCTTCGAGCACAACCTGCAGTCGCTGCGCACGGTGGATCTGCTCGAGGACCGCTACGCCGCGTTCGACGGGCTCAACCTGATGTTCGAAACACGCGAGGGCATCCTCAAGCACTGCTCGCGCGCGAATGCGGAGCAGTTGGGCGAACTGGGCCGGCGCTTCCTGGAGGGCACGCAGCCCTCGCTCGAGGCGCAGCTTGCCAACCTCGCCGACGAGATCGCCTACAACAACCACGACGTGGACGACGGCCTGCGTTCGGGCCTGATCACGCTGGAGCAACTCGAGGCGGTGCCCATCTTCGCCGCCAAGCGGCGCGAGGTGGAGGCGTTGTGGCCGGGGCTCGGCGGGCGCAAGCTGATCAACGAGACGGTGCGCCGCATGATCCACACGATGGTGATCGACCTCATCGGCCAGACGCGCGCGAACATCGCCGCCGCCGGCGTGCACAGCCTCGCCGACGTGCGCGCGGCGGAGCGCCTCGTCGCCTATTCGGATGCGCTGCTGCCGCGCCTGCGCGAGCTGAAGCTGTTCCTGCGCGACGAGCTCTATCGCCACTACCAGGTGCTGCGCATGACCAACAAGGCACGGCGCATCATCAGCGACCTGTTCGCAGCCTTCATGGACGACCCCCACATCCTGCCGCCGCAATACCAGGCCAAGGCGCGCGACGACAAGCCGCGGGCGATCGCGGACTACATCGCCGGCATGACCGACCGCTATGCGATGAAGGAGCATCGGCGGCTCTTCGCAGTGGGTGAAATTCATTGATGAGCGGTTCTTGTTACAGGCAGATTGCCGCAATGCAAAAAAATCTTGAACCCTGTCCGGGTCGGGCGTATAGTTTTTTTGTCAACAGCCGGTGCGTCGTGGCCTTTTCGAGCGCGCGATTCGTGCCGATGTTATGCACCAGTGTGGTGCAGCCATAAAGCCGGTGCGCGCGCGCCCGGCTTTTTTGTGCGCGTTCGGTTTTGTATTTCGGCCCTTCGGGGTCCCCTGCGCGTGATCTTGCGTGTCGTTTGAGGAAGAAAGAGATGGATCTGCCCCAAAAGCAGGGTCTGTACGACCCCGCCAATGAACACGATGCCTGTGGCGTGGGTTTCATCGCCCACATCAAGGGCGAGAAACGTCATGACATCATTCTGCAGGGCCTCGAGATCCTGAAGAACCTCGATCACCGGGGCGCGGTCGGTGCCGACCCGCTGCAGGGCGACGGCGCGGGCATCCTGATCCAGATTCCCGACCAGCTCTTTCGCGAGGAAATGGCGAAGCAGGGCGTGGCCCTGCCGCTGTCCGGCGAATACGGCGTGGGCATGGTCTTCCTGCCCAAGGAAGCCGCTTCGCGCCTCGCCTGCGAGGAAGAGATCGAGCGCGCGGTCGCCGCCGAAGGCCAGGTCGTGCTGGGCTGGCGCGACGTGCCCGTCAACCCGGGCATGCCGATGTCGCCCACGGTCAAGGCGATGGAGCCGGTGATCCGCCAGATTTTCATCGGCCGCGGTGCAGACGTGATGGTCACCGAAGCGCTCGAGCGCAAGCTCTACATCGTGCGCCGCCGCGCCGCGAACGCCATTGCCGAACTCCAGCTCAAGCACGGCAAGGAGTTCTACATGGTCTCCATGTCGGCCCGCACGGTGAACTACAAGGGCCTGCTGCTGGCCAACCAGGTCGGCGAGTATTACCCCGACCTGCTCGATCCGCGTGCCGGTTCGGCGCTCGCGCTGGTGCACCAGCGCTTCTCGACCAACACCTTCCCGAAGTGGGACCTGGCGCACCCGTTCCGCTACATCGCCCACAACGGCGAGATCAACACCCTGCGCGGCAACTACAACTGGATGCGCGCGCGCGAGAAGGGCGTGCACTCGCCGCTGCTCGGCGACGACCTGCAGAAGATCTGGCCGCTGATCTACCCCGGCCAGTCCGACTCGGCCTCCTTCGACAACGCGCTCGAACTGCTGGTGATGAGCGGTTACTCGCTCGCCCACGCGATGATGATGATGATTCCCGAGGCCTGGGAATCGCACACGCTGATGGACGAGAAGCGCCGCGCTTTCTATGAATACCACGCGGCGATGATGGAGCCGTGGGATGGCCCCGCCGCGGTGGCGTTCACCGACGGTCGCCAGATCGGCGCCACGCTGGACCGCAACGGCCTGCGTCCGGCGCGCTATCTCGTCACCGATGACGACCTCGTCGTGATGGCGTCCGAATCCGGCGTGCTGCCCATCCCCGACAGCAAGATCGTCAAGAAGTGGCGCCTGCAGCCGGGCAAGATGTTCCTGATCGACATGGAGCAGGGCCGCATCATCGGCGACCAGGAGCTCAAGGAGTCGCTGGCCAACGCCAAGCCCTACGCCGACTGGCTGCGCCGCATCAACATCAAGCTCGACACCCTCGAGGCGCCGGCCATTCTCGACGCCGCTGCCGCCGACGAGCGCGTTGCGCCGCTGCTCGACCGCCAGCAGGCCTTCGGCTACACGCAGGAAGACATCAAGTTCATCCTCGAGCCGATGGGCAAGTCGGGCGAGGAGGGCACCGGCTCGATGGGCAACGACTCGCCGCTGGCGGTGCTGTCGTCCAGGAACAAGCCGCTGTACAACTACTTCCGCCAGTTGTTCGCGCAGGTCACCAACCCGCCGATCGACCCGATCCGCGAGCAGATGGTGATGTCGCTGGTGTCGTTCATCGGCCCGCGCCCGAACCTGCTCGAGATCAACGAGATCAACCCGCCGTTCCGCCTCGAAGTGAGCCAGCCGGTGCTCGATTTCGAAGGCATGGCCAAGATCCGCAACATCGCGCGCTACACGCAGAACAAGTTCCGCTCCGCCGAGCTGGACATCTGCTACCCGGCAGAATGGGGCAAGGAAGGCGTCGAGGCGCGCCTGGCGTCGCTGTGCGCCGACGCCGAGAACGCGGTGCTGGGCGGCACCAACATCCTGATCGTTTCGGACCGCAAGCTCGCTGCCGACCGCATCGCCATTCCGGCGCTGCTTGCGCTGTCGGCGATCCACCAGCGCCTGGTGGAGAAGGGCCTGCGCACCCGAACCGGTCTGGTGGTCGAGACCGGTTCGGTGCGGGAAGTGCACCACTTCGCCGTGCTCGCCGGTTATGGCGCGGAAGCCGTGCACCCCTACCTCGCGCTCGAGACCCTGGCGCACCTGGCCGACGACGCCGAGACTGCGGCCAAGTACGTGAAGCACTTCGTCAAGGCGATCGGCAAGGGGCTCATGAAGGTCATGTCCAAGATGGGCATCTCGACCTACATGTCCTATACCGGCGCGCAGATCTTCGAGGCGGTCGGCCTCAAGCAGGCGCTGCTCGACAAGTACTTCACCGGCACCACCAGCCAGGTGGAGGGCATCGGCGTGTTCGAGGTGATGGAGGAGTCCATCCGCCTGCACAAGGCCGCGTTCAGCGCCGACCCGGTGCTGCACGACATGCTCGACTCCGGCGGCGAGTACGCCTTCCGCATCCGCGGCGAAGAGCACATGTGGACGCCGGATTCCATCGCGAAGCTGCAGCACGCCACGCGCTCGGGCAAGTCCGACACGTACAAAGAATACGCAAAGATCATCAACGACCAGAGCAGGCGTCACATGACCCTGCGCGGCCTGTTCGAGCTCAAGCCTGCCGGTGCGCCGGTGCCGCTCGACGAGGTCGAGCCCGCGAAGGAAATCGTCAAGCGCTTCGCCACCGGTGCGATGTCGCTCGGCTCGATCTCGACCGAGGCGCACACCACGCTGGCGGTGGCGATGAACCGCATCGGCGGCAAGTCGAACACCGGCGAGGGCGGCGAGGATCCGATGCGCTTCAAGCCGCTGACCCAGGCGATCAAGCTGTCGCAGGTGATCGGCGAGCATCGCGTCGCGCGCGACCTCGAGCTGAACGCCGGCGATTCGCTGCGCTCGGCGATCAAGCAGGTGGCCTCGGGCCGCTTCGGCGTCACCACCGAGTACCTGGTCAATGCCGACCAGATCCAGATCAAGATGGCCCAGGGTGCCAAGCCGGGCGAGGGCGGTCAGTTGCCGGGTACCAAGGTATCCGAGTACATCGGCAAGCTGCGCCACTCGGTGCCGGGTGTCACGCTGATCTCGCCGCCGCCGCACCACGACATCTACTCGATCGAGGACCTGGCGCAGCTCATCCACGACCTCAAGAACGCCAATCCGGTGGCCAGCATCTCGGTCAAGCTGGTGTCGGAGATCGGCATTGGCACGGTGGCGGCTGGCGTGGCGAAGGCCAAGGCCGACCACATCGTCGTCGCCGGCCATGACGGCGGCACCGGTGCCTCGCCGTGGAGCTCGATCAAGCACGCCGGTTCGCCGTGGGAGCTCGGCCTCGCCGAAACGCAGCAAACCCTGGTGCTGAACCGCCTGCGCGGTCGCGTGCGGCTGCAGGTCGACGGCCAGATCAAGACCGGTCGCGACGTCCTCATCGGCGCGCTGCTCGGCGCCGACGAGTTCGGCTTCGCCACCGCGCCGCTGGTCGTCGAAGGCTGCATCATGATGCGCAAGTGCCATCTCAACACCTGCCCGGTGGGCGTCGCCACCCAGGACCCGGTGCTGCGCGCGCGCTTCTCCGGCCAGCCCGAGCACGTGGTTAACTACTTCTTCTTCGTCGCCGAGGAAGTGCGCGAGCTGATGGCCCAACTGGGCATCCGCAAGTTCCAGGATCTGATCGGCCGCGCCGACCTGCTCGACATGAAGAAGGGCATCTCGCACTGGAAGGCGCAGGGCCTCGACTACTCGCGCATCTTCTACCAGCCGCGCGTGCCCGCCGATGTGCCGCGCCTGCACGCCGAGTCGCAGGACCACGGCCTCGACAAGGCGCTCGACAACCAGTTGATTGCACTGGCGAAGCCGGCCCTCGAAAAGGGCGAGAAGGTCAACATCGACCTGCCGGTACGCAACATCAACCGCACCGTCGGCGCGATGCTGTCGGGCCAGGTCGCGGCACGCTACGGCCATGCCGGGCTGCCCAACGACACCATCCACATCCGCCTCAACGGCACTGCGGGGCAGAGCTTCGGCGCCTTCCTGGCGCGCGGCATCACGCTGGAGCTGGTGGGCGAGGGTAACGACTACGTCGGCAAGGGCCTGTCGGGCGGTCGCATCATCGTGCATCCGAAAGCCGAGTTCCGCGGTGCCACGCCGGAGAACATCATCGTCGGCAACACCGTGCTCTATGGCGCCACCGAAGGCGAGGTCTACTTCGCCGGTGTCGCCGGCGAGCGCTTCGCGGTGCGCAACTCCGGCGCCACCGCGGTGGTGGAAGGCGTGGGCGACCACGGCTGCGAGTACATGACCGGCGGCACCGTCGTCGTGCTCGGCCAGACCGGCCGCAACTTCGCCGCCGGCATGTCGGGCGGGGTGGCCTACGTGCTGGACGAGGACGGCAGCTTCGAGCAGCGCTGCAACATGGCGCAGGTCGCGCTCGAGCCGCTGCCCGACGAGATCGCCGCACGCAAGGGCTCGGAATCGGGCGACGAGCTCGAGTCCCACGGCCGCGTCGACATCGACCACCTGACGATGGGCGACGAGCTCATCCTCAAGGGCCTCATCGAGCGCCACGTCCGCTTCGCCGGCAGCGTGCGCGCCCGCGAGATCCTGAACAACTGGAGCGTCTGGCGGAAGAAATTCGTCAAGGTGTTCCCGCACGAGTACCGCCGCGCGCTGGCCGAGATGGCGCAGCAGCGCGATGCAGAGAAGGAGGCCGCATAAATGGGCAAGCCCACTGGATTTCTGGAATATCAGCGCCTGTCGGAGGCCTACGAGCCGGTTGACAAGCGCCTGAAGACCTACAAGGAATTCGTCGTCCGCCTCACCGACGAGCAGGCGTCCGTGCAGGGCGCGCGCTGCATGGACTGCGGCATCCCGTTCTGCAACAACGGCTGCCCGGTCAACAACATCATCCCGGACTGGAACGACCTCGTGTATCGCGGCCACTGGCGCGAAGCGATCGAGGTGCTGCATTCCACCAACAACTTCCCCGAGTTCACCGGCCGCATCTGCCCCGCGCCCTGCGAGGCGGCGTGCACGCTGAACATCAACGCCGAGGCGGTGGGCATCAAGTCCATCGAGCACGCGATCATCGACAAGGCCTGGGAAGAAGGCTGGGTGGTGCCGCAGCCGGCCGATGTCAGGACCGGCAAGAAGGTCGCCGTCGTCGGTTCCGGCCCGGCGGGCCTGGCCGCTGCGCAGCAGCTGGCGCGCGCCGGCCATGACGTGACCGTGTTCGAGAAGAACGACCGCATCGGCGGCCTGCTGCGCTACGGCATTCCCGACTTCAAGATGGAAAAGTCGCTGATCGATCGCCGCGTCGAGCAACTGCAGGCCGAAGGCGTCGTCTTCCGCACCGGCGTGCTGGTGGGCGCCAAGGAAGTGCCGGCTGGCATCGTCAATGACGCGAAGCAAGTGATCAGCGCCGAGCAGTTGCAGCGGGAGTTCGATGCCGTGGTGCTCGCCGGCGGCTCGGAAGTGCCGCGCGACCTGCCGGTGCCGGGCCGCGAGCTTGG
>JAFEFM010000512.1 GCA_018240585.1 Pseudomonadota bacterium | reverse complement strand
CCGGCGGCCCAGGCCGGGAACAGCAGGCTGCCGGCCAGACCGGCGAGGAAGGTGCGGCGGGATCGTGTGCTCAGGCTCATGGATGTTATCCTTGTTGCGTTTTTCATTACGTATTTGCTATCTCGATGCCGATAGTCCAGGTCGAACATGTCAGCAAGCATTATCGCCTCGGCGATCAGGACGTACAGGCGCTGACCGACATCACGCTGTCGATCGAGCCTGGCGTGTTTCTGGCCATTGCCGGGCCGTCCGGCAGCGGCAAATCGACATTGCTGAACATCATCGGCTGCATCGACACGCCCAGCGAAGGCAGGGTGATCATCGACGGCCATGACGTCTCCGGCCGCACGCCCGACCAACTGGCCGATCTTCGTGCCCGTACTATCGGCTTCATTTTCCAGACCTTCAATCTGTTGCCGGTGCTGTCCGCGGAAGAAAACGTCGAATACCCGCTGCTGCAGTTGCGCGAACTGTCGAAAGCCGAGCGCCGCGAGCGCGTCCGCCACTACCTCGACATGGTGGGTCTGACCAAATACGCAGGCCACCGGCCGAACCAGCTCTCCGGCGGGCAGCGGCAGCGCGTCGCGATCGCCCGTGCGCTAGCCACCCACTCCAAGATCGTGCTCGCCGACGAGCCCACCGCGAACCTCGACAGCAAGACCGGCACCAGCATCCTGAAGCTGATGCGGCAAATCAACCGCAAGTCGGGCACCACCTTCGTTTTTTCCACGCACGACCGCAAGGTCATGAACATGGCGGACCGTCTGGTGCGCATCGCCGATGGCCAGATCACCGCGCTCGGCATGCGCTCGGAAAACCGCTGGGTGTTCGTCCAGGATCGCCGCCCCGCGGGCGAGGACGATCCGGAAATCTAGGGAGTCCGTTTCAATGGGGTTTTTCAAGACGACCTTGATGGCCGCCTTGTGCGGCTGTGCAGGCATGGCCAGCGCTGCCGATGGCGACATGGACGATGCGGATATCGACGCCCTGCTCAGGCCTGCTGCGGCCGCGGCGGTCGAGAAGGGCGGGGCCTCGCCGGTGAAGCTGTCGGGCTATGCCGAATTCGCTGGCGCCTACACCTGGCCGGAGCCCGATCACTGGTCCAAACTGCGTGCGCGGGCCGAAGTCGGCGCGAGCGGACGCCTGAGCGAGGCGGTGAAATGGAAGTTCTCCGCCCGCGCCGATGCCGACGGCGCCTACGATCTCGAGCGCGATCATTACCCCGATGACGTGCGTCGCAACCAGCGCAGCGATGCTTCCATCCGCGAGGCCTATGTGGATGTCGGCGCGGGCGATCTCGAGTTCCGGCTGGGGCGACAGCAGATCGTCTGGGGCGAGATGGTCGGCTTCTTCTTCGCGGATGTCGTTTCGGCCCGCGACTTGCGCGAATTCCTGCTGCCCGAGCTCGAGAGCATGCGTATCGCGCAGTGGGCGGCGCGCGCCGAATACTACGCCGGCGAAACCCACCTCGAGGCGCTGTGGGTTCCGGTGGCGAGCTACGACCGCATCGGCAAGCCCGGGAGCGACTTCTACCCCTATCCATTGCCACCGGGGACGCCGGTGCGCGAGCGCACCGCGGAGCGCAACGGCGAAAACGGCAACTGGGGCCTGCGCGCTTCGCGCCTGATCGGCGGCTGGGACCTATCGGCCTTCTATTACGACAGCCTCGACGTGTCGCCGACGCTGAGCTTCAACCCCGACACCCGCGGCTTCGAACTGCGTCATGATCGCATCCGCCAGGTGGGCGGCACCTTCAGCAAGGACATGGGCAGTTTCGTGCTGAAGGGCGAGGCGGTTCATACGCGCGGCCGCAGCGTCAACACGCTCGATGGCGCAGGGCGTCTGGGCGTCGTGAGGACCGACATGATCGACTACGCAGTCGGCGTCGACATTCCGGCCGGAGATGCGTGGCGCTTCAACGTCCAGTACTTCGCGCGCGTGCTCGACGAGCATCGCGTCGACATGCAGACGGACAAGGAAGAGCGCGGTGCAACCTTCCAGGTCGTGCATGACCTGGGGAATCAGCTCGAAGGCGAATTCCTCGCCGCTTCGAGCCTCAATCGCCACGACCTGATGCTGAGGCCCAAGCTCACCTGGAAATTTGCGCCGGCGTGGCGCGGCGTGCTGGGGGCGGACATCTTCGAGGGGCGACCGAACGGCATGTTTGGTCGCTTCGACAATCGCGACCGGGTCTATGTGGAGCTCAGACGCTGGTTCTGATCGGCTACGCGCCTTCTGGCGCCATGCCGAGGAAATCAGGAACTGAGCAGGGCGCGATGAAGTTCGGTCAGGACGGAAGGGGTGGGAAACAACCTGTAGAAGCTCCGCGTGGTGCTGTCGGCGTCCCCGGCGAAGCGGTGCACCAGCTCGTCGAGTTTCTTGGCACAAAGGTGCAGTAGCACGGCGGGTGCGCCCACCCTCGGGCAGGTGCGCTCCTCACCAACGAGTTCGTACCCGAGCAGGCGCTGGTAGTAACCGGCGTGCCGCGGGTGGACCTCGATGAAGATGTCGGTCGTCTTGTGCACCATGCTGACCAGGATGTAGAGGATCTGGACCATCCCGGCGAGTGCCTCCTGCGAACCCTTTTCCGGATCCATCGCAAGGCGGGTGATTTCGCAAACCTTGCCGCCGCGCCGGCGAACGGCATCGATCTCGTTCTTGTAAAGCGTGTCGGCCAGCAGGCCGCTCCCGGTATCGATACCCAGGGTCATCGTCCCGACAAGATGTTCACCGCGGGAAGCCACGATGGTCGTCAGCCGCTCATCGATGTCGGGCGCGGGGGAATATGCCTGCAGGCCGCGCGAGACATACATGCGTTCGATGAGCCACGCCGTCTGCGTCTTCAGTGCATGCTCGCCGTCGACGATGCGGATCTCGAAGCCGTGCCGAAAGAGGACGAAATCCGGGTTGAAACGAAACAGGCCGCCTTTATCCTTCGGATCGTCGAATTTTCGCTGTAACTGCGGCTGATTGCCCCCGAAGGAAAAATGAGCCGGAAAAGACGGGGGCGAGGTGCGGCGTGGGGACATGGATGCATACATTCGAGATCTACCCTTCCCTTTGGGGTGAGGTTAAGTCGAATCAATCGTAAAAGGTCAGGGCGACTCTAAACGCCCACTCTGCGGCCGCGCAGGCGCGCAGTGTAAGCGTTTGTGTATTTGTTCCTGTAACCAGGGATCACCCTGTCCGTAGCATGTGATCAATTATCTGGGCGTATCATAGCGCCCGTTTGCAATCTGGGGGTTTGAGCATGAACAAAGCCTGGTTGAATTGGTGGCAGAAGTTTCGAGGCCTGTTTGCCATCGTGGTGGCGGCCGGCATGTTGTCCGCTTGTGCGACGCCTTATCCGCCCGCGCCTGCGCTTGCAGCGGATCCGGACTGGAACTGGGTGATCGGGCCGGGTGACACGGTCAATATCCAGGTCTGGCGCAACCCGGAGCTGTCCTCGACGGCAACGGTGCGGCCGGACGGCAAGATCACCGTGCCGCTGGTCGAGGATCTCCCGGCCATGGGCAAGGACGGCACGACGCTGGCACGCGACATGGAGAAGGTGCTGGGCAAGTACGTGCGCGATCCCATCGTCACGGTGATGGCCAACGGCGTCGGCCCCTACAGCGAGCAGATCCGCGTGGTGGGCGAAGCCGCCAATCCGCAGGTGCTCGCCTACAAGCAGAAGATGACGCTGCTGGACGTGATGATCGCGGTGGGCGGCATCACCCAGTTCGCCGACGGCAACGGCGCGTCCATCCTGCGTACCGCCGAAGGCAACAAGCAGTACAGCGTGCGCATCCGCGACCTGATCAAGCGTGGCGATGTGTCGGCCAACGTCGAGATGCGCCCGGGCGACGTGCTGATCATCCCGCAGAGCTGGTTCTGATTTCCCCCTCGTTTCTTCACCTTCGCGGCGCTGGACGGCAGTCCGGCGCGCACGACCCTGAGCGGTACTGATTCATGGAAGAACTCGTAACACAGTTGGTCGGCTACTTGCGTGGCATGTGGCGCTTTCGCTGGTGGGGGCTCGCGTTGTCGTGGTTGGTCGGCATCGCCGGAAGCGTCGTCGTGTACCTGATGCCCGACAAGTACGAATCCAGTGCCCGCATCTTCGTGGACACCCAGTCGGTGCTGCGGCCGCTGATGTCGGGCCTCGCGGTGCAGCCCAACATCGACCAGCAGGTGGCGATCCTGAGCCGCACGCTGATCAGCCGGCCCAATGTGGAAAAGCTGATCACCATGGCCGACCTCGACCTCGGCGTGCGCTCCCAGAAGGAGCGCGAAGCGCTCATCGATTCGCTGAGCAACGGCCTGCAGATCCGACCGGCCGACCGCGGCAGCAACAACCTCTTCCTGCTGGCTTACGCCGACACGCAACCGGTGCGCGCGCAGCGGGTGGTGCAGTCCCTAGTGTCGCTCTTCGTCGAATCTGGCCTGGGCAGCAAGCGGCAGGACAGCGACGCCGCACGGCGCTTCATCGAGGAGCAGATCAAGAGCTACGAGCAGAAGCTGACGGAGGCCGAGAACCGCCTGAAGGAATTCCGCCTCAAGAACATGGCGCTGCTCGGCAGCAGCACCGGGGATTTCCTCGGCCAGATCGGCAAGCTGCAGGAGCAGCTCGAGCAGGCCAGGCTCGAACTTCGCGAGGCCGAGAATTCGCGCGACGCGATGAAGCAGCAGCTTCTCGGTGAGCCTTCCTCGCAGGAGATGGCGCCGCCTGCGGCTGCAATGGCCACGCCCGAGATCGACGCCCGCATCGACGCCCTCAAGCGCAACCTCGACGAGATGATGCAGCGCTACACGGAGCAGCATCCCGACGTGATCGGCGCGCGGCGCGTGATTACCCAGCTCGAGCAGCAGAAGCGCGAGCAGATCGCGCAGATGCAGCAGGCGGCCGTCGGCGCCCCGATGAGCGTGATGGGGGCGAACCCCGGCTTCCAGCAGCTCAAGCTGGCGCTGGCCGAAGCCGATGCGCGCGTCGCCTCGATGCGCGCGCGCGTCAGCGAATACGAGAGCCGCATCCAGCAACTGAGCGGCTCGGCGAAGATGGTGCCGGAGCTCGAAGCGGAAATGGCGCAGCTCAACCGCGACTATGCGGTGAACAAGAGCAATTACGACCAGCTCGTGTCTCGGCGCGAATCGGCCAACATCGGTGTCGAGATGAGCGCGCAATCCGGCATCGCCGAGTTCCGCCTGATCGATCCGCCGACGCTGCCGAACAAGCCGTCGGCGCCCAATCGCCTGCTGCTGCTGCCGCTCGTCGGTCTGGCGGCCCTCGCGGCCGGTGCGGCGCTGACCTTCCTCATCAGCCAGTTGCGCCCCGCCTTCAGCGACGGTCGTTCGCTGCGCGAGGCGACGGGCATCCCTGTCCTGGGCACGATCTCGATGCTGCCCACGCCGGAGCGCATCCGTGCGCGCCGTCGCGGTCTGCTGGCCTTCTCGGGTGGTCTTGCGTCCTTCGTGGGTGCGATCGTGCTGGCGACGGTCGCGCTCATGGTGATCCAGCGTTGAACGGAATATTGCAATGAGCCTGATCGAAAAAGCAGCACAGCGCCTGGAAAAGCTCAAGCAGGCGGCGGGTGAAGACCTCGACACCCTGGAGCCTGTGGCGCCCGTCGCGCCGCGTGCGGCCGAGCCGGAGACGGCGCCCGCCATGCAGTCGTCCGCCGTGCCGCGTTCGGCACCGATGCACGCCAATCCCATCGTCTCGCGCAGCGTGGCGATCGACCTCGAGCGCCTGCATCACATCGGCATGGTCACGCCCGACCATTCGCGCAGCCCGCTTGCCGAGGAGTTCCGCGTCATCAAGCGTCCGCTGCTGCACAACGCGACGGCAAGCGGTCCGGCCGCGGTGGTCAATGGCAACCTGATCATGGTGACCAGCGCGCTGCCGGGGGAAGGCAAATCCTTCACCGCGATCAATCTTGCGGTCAGCATCGCGATGGAGCTCGATCACACCGTGCTGCTCGTCGATGCCGACGTGTCGCGCCCGTCGGTCCTGCGCCATCTTGGTCTGGCACCCGAGCGCGGGCTGATGGACGTGCTGACCGGCGACGTCGATGACCTCGGCGACGTGCTGCTGCGCACCAACATCGAGAAGCTGTCCATCCTGCCCGCCGGGATGCCGCATCCGCGCGCGACCGAACTGCTCGCGTCGGACAGCATGAACCAGTTGCTGGAGCAGATCGCCAACCGCTACCCCGACCGTATCGTCGTCTTCGACTCGCCGCCGCTGCTGGTGACGACCGAGGCGCGCGTGCTCGCCACCCACATGGGCCAGATCATCGTCGTGGTGGAGGCCGAGCGCACCACGCAGGGGTCGGTCAGGCAGGCGCTGGCGACGATCGACGCCTGCCCGATCAAGCTGATGGTGCTGAACAAGTCGCGCCGTTCGGCTCCCGGCTCCTACTACGGTTATGGATATGGTTACGGATATGGCGCTGAAGCGAGTCCGCCGCAAGCGGCCTGAAGGGGGCCGGCTGCCCGCGCCGTCGCTGCTCGCACTGGCGGTGATGCTGGGCGCCGGCAGCGCCGCGGCGCAGACGACGGTCGTCACCCCGACGCTCAACGCCAGCCTCACCTGGACGGACAACGCCGCCAGTTCCGGCGTCGGCGGCTTCGGTGGCGGGGGCTTCGGCGGCGGGGGCTTCGGAGGTGGCCGTCGTGGCGGCGACGACTGGATCCTCGAGCTTTCGCCCGGCGTGTCGATGTTTCGCGACAGCGGGCGGCTCAGCGGCACGCTGAGTGCGAGCTTCCGCAACCTCATGTACGCAAGCAACAGCGACCTCAACACGTCCTATCTCGCGCTCAACGGCGCAGGGCAGTTCGAGGCCGTCAAGGACATGTTCTTCATCGACGCCGACGCGTCGATCAGCCGCAGCAACCTGTCGGTCTTCTCCCCGCGCGGGCCGAGCGATAGCCTCGATGTCAATTCGAACAACGAGCGTCGCGTCTTTTCGCTGTCGCCGCGCTTCAAGTTCCGCATCGGTGACAACACCCAGGGCCAGTTGCTGTATCGCTACCGCTGGACCGACTCCGGCAACACCGGGCTCGCCAACCAGAATGCGGGGCAGTGGTCGGCGCAGATCTCCAACACGCAGATCACCGGCATCTTCGGCCTCGGGCTCGACTACCAGCGCACCGAGGGCAACTACGGCAACGCGTCCGGCTTCGGCGGCGGGATTGGATCGGGCTCGGGCTCCGGGCTGAGCGGTGGCAAGTCCCAGCAAATCGCGCGTGCCACGCTATATGCGAAGGTCACGCCAGAGTTCCGCCTGCGTGGCATCGTCGGGCGCGAATCGAACGACTACGGCAGCCGCGGCAAGCAGAGCACGACGGTCACCGGCGGCGGTTTCGATTGGAATCCGACCGAACGCACCACGATCTCGGGCACCGCCGAGCGGCGCATCTTCGGTCGCGGCTACGACTTCAGCGTCCAGCACCGGTTTGCGCGCACGTCGGTGTTCGCGACCTTCTCGCGCGACATCCGGTCGTCGCTGGATCTGGTCGCCGGCGGTGGTCTGCTCGATCCGACCTTCCTGACGCTCTACAACAATCCGTTCTTCGTCCAGCTCATCCCCGATCCCATCGCGCGCCGGGACTGGCTGCTGGGGCAACTGGGGCTGGGCAGCGCCAATGTGCTGACCAATGCCTACTTTGTCTCACGCAGCGCGTCGGGCGGCTTTACATACAGCCTGCCGCGCGGTCTGCTGTCGTTGACGCTCAGCCGTACGGACAACTCGCGACTTGGGGCCGCCGATCAACTCAGCACGATCGACGACTTCCGCAACTTCAACGCCGTGAAGTCCAAGTCGGCGACCTTGTCCTACAGCCACAGCCTCACGCCAGTGACCTCACTGAACACCTCGCTGACCCGGACCAACTCCAGCGGCACCGGGCTCAACACCGCCGATACGCGGCGCACCATGCTGGCGGTCGGCCTCAGCTCCAGCCTTGGCCCGAATACCACGGGCCTGCTGCAGTATCGCCACCAGCGCTCCAGCGGTGACAGCTTCGGCGGCAGCAACAACAACGATTTCACCGAGAACGCAGTCACCGCATCGGTCGCCATGCGTTTCTAATACAGGCAGCAGATGTACGAATCCTTCTTCAAGCTTCGCGGCAAGCCCTTCCAGCTCAACCCCGACCCCGCCTTCTTCTACGGCAGTCGCGGACACCGGCGGGCGATGGCCTATCTCGAATACGGCCTGCACCAGAGCGAGGGCTTCATCGTCATCACCGGCGAAATCGGTGCCGGCAAGACGACCATCGTCCGCAGCCTGCTCGAACACCTCGACCCCGACAAGGTCGTCGCGGCCAATCTCGTCAGCACCCAGGTCGATTCCAAGGACATCCTGCGCATGGTCGCGGCCGCCTTCGGCCTGCCCAACCGCTCGCTGGACAAGGCGGGCCTGCTGCTCGCTCTGGAAACCTTCCTCGTTTCACTCACCGCGGCCGGCAAGCGGGCGCTGCTGATCGTCGACGAGGCGCAGAACCTCGGCGCCGACGCGGTCGAGGAACTGCGCATGCTGTCGAACTTCCAACTCGAGGACCATGCGCTGCTGCAGAGCTTCCTCGTCGGCCAGCCCGAGTTCCGCGACATGATGCAGGGCGCGGAGATGCAGCAACTGCGCCAGCGCGTCATCGCGTCCTACCACCTGGGCCCGCTCGATGCGGAAGAAACGCGCGCCTACATCGAGCACCGCCTGAGCCACGTCGGCTGGGACGGCGATCCGATCTTCTCGCCCGCTGCCTTCACCACGGTATACGGCCATTCGGGCGGCATCCCCCGGCGCATCAACACCTTGTGCGACCGGTTGATGCTGGCGGCTTTTCTCGCCGAGCGCCATTCCATCGACGAAGCCGATGTGCGCGCGGTGATCGACGAGCTCAACGAAGAGTTTGCCGCGCGCGACGGCAAGGTGGATGCGCGGCCTCTGCTGCGCGACGCGGTCGGTGGCGCGGGCGCCGGGCTCAATGTCGGCGAGATCCGCTTCGACCAGCTTGCGCTCGATCGCCTGAAGGTCGCGCCTGAGGTGGCCGAGCAGGTCGCCGGCATGGCGGCAAATTTCGACGTGCAGCGCATCGAGGCGCGCCTGGCCGGGCTGGAACACTCCATGTCCGCCACGCTGGGCGTGCTCAACCAGTTGCTGCAGGCCGTGCGCCGCGACGGACCGGTCGAGGAGGCGTCGCAATGAGCGTGCCCGCCGGCGCCGCGGCGCCCATCCTGTGCGTGGTCGGCGCGCGCCCCAACTACATGAAGGTGGCACCCATCATCCGCGCGCTCGCCGAGCACCAGCCGCCGCTGCGCACGCTGCTGGTGCACACCGGCCAGCACTACGACCCGGCGATGAAGGACCGGCTGTTCGCCGACCTCGGCCTGCCCGAGCCCGACGTCAATCTTGCCGTCGGCTCCGGTTCGCATGCGGTGCAGACGGCGGAAGTGATGAAGCGCTTCGAGCCGGTCATCGACGAGCACGGCGCGCGTGCGGTGCTCGTCGTCGGCGATGTGAACTCCACGCTTGCCTGTGCGCTGGTCGCGGCCAAGCGCCACGTGCCCGTGATCCATGTCGAATCCGGCCTGCGCAGCGAAGACCGCCGCATGCCCGAAGAGATCAATCGCGTGCTCACCGACCAGATCTCCGACCTGCTGTACACCACCGAGCGCAGTGCCCACGACAACCTCGCGCGCGAGGGCATTCCTGCCGAACGTGCGGTCTTCGTCGGCAATGTCATGATCGACAGCCTGCGCGCCAGCCTGCCCAAGGCGGTGCCGCCGGCCGAGCTGCTAGCCGCTGCCGGCCTGGACGCGGGCCGCATCCGCGGTGGCTACGGCGTGGTGACGCTGCACCGGCCGTCCAACGTCGATCACCCCGACACGCTGGGGCCGATCATCGACGCGCTGCGCCACATCAGTGCGCGCCTGCCGCTGGTGTTCGCGCTGCATCCGCGCACCCGCAACAACCTGGAGCGCTTCGGCCTGCTCGCCAAGCTGGATTCGTCCGGCTTCCTCGTGCTGCCACCGCAGGGTTACCTCGAAATGCTCGGCCTGATGTCGGGCGCCAGCATGGTGCTGACCGACTCCGGCGGCATCCAGGAGGAAACCACCGCGCTCGGCGTTCCCTGCGTGACCATCCGCGAGAACACCGAGCGGCCGATCACGGTGGAGCAGGGCACCAACACCCTGGTCGGCATCTCGCCGCAGGTCATCATCGACGCGGCCGACGCCATCCTCGCCGGCGGCGGCAAGCGCGGGCGCGTGCCCGAGCTGTGGGACGGCCGCACTGCCCAGCGCATTGCCGCGCACCTTTACGGCTGGCTGGAAACGCACGAACGCGCTGCAGGTGTCTGACATGGCCGAGCGCATCACCAACGCCTTCACCTGTGACGTCGAGGACTATTTCCAGGTCTCGGCGCTGGCGCCGCATTTCCCGCGCCACACCTGGGAGGACGTGCCCTGCCGGGTGGAGCGCAACGTCGAGCGCATCCTGCAGATGCTGGACGACCACGGCGCGCGCGGCACCTTCTTCACCCTGGGCTGGATCGCCGAGCGCTTTCCGGCACTGGTCCGCCGTCTTGCCGATGCCGGCCACGAGGTGGCCAGCCACGGCTACGCCCACGAGCGCGCGAGCGCGCTGACGCCCGAGGCCTTCAAGGCCGACATCGCCCTTGCCAAGGCCGTGCTCGAGGACATCACCGGGCGTGTCGTCACCGGCTACCGCGCGCCGAGCTTCTCCATCGGCAAGGCCAACCTGTGGGCGCACGACTGCATCGCCGAGGCCGGCTACCGCTACAGTTCGAGCGTGTATCCGGTCAAGCACGACCACTACGGCATTCCCGACGCGCCGCGCTTCCCGTGGCGGCTGGAGAACGGCCTGGTGGAAGTCCCGGTCACCACGCTGCGCGCCTTCGGCCGCAACTGGCCGGCCGGTGGCGGCGGCTTCTTCCGCCTGCTGCCGTATGGCGTGTCGCGCTGGCAGATCGCCCGAGTCAATGCGCAGGACCGCCAGCCGGCGATCTTCTACTTCCATCCGTGGGAGATCGACCCGGAGCAACCGCGCGTGCGCGAGGCCACCGCCCGCACCCGCTTCCGCCACTACGTCAATCTCGAGCGTACCGAATCGCGGCTCGAGCGCCTGCTCGCCGATTTCTCCTGGGGGCGCGCGGACGAAGTCTTCCGCGATGCCGCCTGAACCCACGCTGCCACACCCGCCCATGGACAGACTGCCCGTGATCGTCAAGACGCTGACGCCCGGCGCGCCGGAAACCGCCGCGCGCTGGGACGCCTTCGTGCGCGCCTGCCCGCAGGGCACCTTCTTCCACCTGTCGCCCTGGCAGGACATCATCGAAGGCGTCTTCCGCCACCGTACGCATTTCCTGTATGCGGAGCGCGCCGGCGAAATCGTCGCCGTGTTGCCGCTGGCCGAGGTGAAGAGCCGGCTGTTCGGCCACGCGCTCACCTCGCTGCCATTCTGCGTCTATGGCGGCATCGCCGCCGATGCCGAATGCGAGGCCGATGCCGTCGCCGCGCTCGAGGCCGAAGCCGACCGCATCGCCCGCCAGCGGGGCGTGCAGCACCTTGAATAC
>JAFEFM010000511.1 GCA_018240585.1 Pseudomonadota bacterium | reverse complement strand
AGGCGCACCTCGTCGTTCGTCAGGCTCTCCGCCTCGGCGACCCCTAGCCGCAGTTGGCCGAACAGCCAGTCGACAGCCGCCTGCATCTGGCGGCGCTCGGCATACGCGATCTCGCCCCAGCGCGGCAGGCTGGCGAGGTTGCGCAGACGCGGCGCCACGTCGAACTGCGACATGCGCTCGGCCCAGTCCAGCCGGATCGTCGGTAGCACCGACGAGAAACCTTCGTGCAGGCAGGCGGCGATGCGCGAGACGTCGTCGAACAGTGCCGCGGCCTTCTGCGCCACGTCACCGCGGCCATGCTCGCCGTCGATCAGGTCGCCCAGCGACACCACCTGTTCGACCTGCGCGCGTGCGCCCTGCCAGCCGAGGCTGGCGATCAGCGACGGGTCGATCCGAGTCGCCGCCACGCGCAGGTTCTGCACCGCCTGCAACTGCTTCGTCTGCAGGCGCGCAATGCTGGCGGCGACGCCGCTCGTCGCGGCAACGGCAGCGGGTGCGGCCGCCGCCTTCAGCGTCATGATCTGGCTGCGCAACTGCGCGGACTGCACCGTCTTCACCAGCAGGTCGACACGGTCGAGGCGGTCGAGCAGCAAGGGCACGCCGGCAAACCAGCGCGCCGGCGCCTCGCGCACCACCGCCAGCAGATCGCGCAGCTCGTCGGGCGCGCCCTGGTGCTCCATGAAGCATGCCGGCAGTGGCGGCGCGAGCAGGCCAGGGTCGAGCGTGCGCATCGGCGCGCTCGCGATCAGGTCCGCCTCGCGCGGCCGCTGGTAAGCCAGGAAATGCACATGCTGCTGCAGCACCTGCGCGCGGCGGGCGTTGATGGCAGCCAGCCGGGCTTCCTCCTCGGCGATCAGCGCGCGTGTCACCGACACGTCGTGGCGCGCCTCGGCCAGTTCCTCGCCAACCGCTTTGAGGCGGGATTCCAGCGCCGTTGCGCTGGCGCGCAGGCTGTCCAGCACCTTCTGGCTGGCAGCAATGGCGTTGCGATAGAGCTTGATGCGCCCCTCGAGCTGGCGCATCAGCGCCACCGTGTTGTCGGCCAGGTCCGCGCCGTCGGAGAAGTGCGCCGACTCGTCGATCTTGGTCCGCGACGGCGAGCGCAGCATCAGCGGCAGGCGCCAGCGCTGGGTCATCAACTCGCTCAGCGGCAGGCTGCGCCGCATGCCGTTGAGCACCGCCTGCTGCGCTGGATCGTCCGTGTCAGCGTTGGGCAAGGGCCGATCAGGGTTGTTGATCTCCGCCTCGCTGTCATAGAACAGGGAGGGATCGCCGCGCACCCCAAAGAAATGCACGCCGTCGAACAGCCCCGCCGGCTCGCCGCCGTCAGCCGCCTGCAATTCGTCGGCAAAGGCCAGCAGGCTGCGCACCGCGTCATAGCGGGTGGAGGTCGTGTAGTCTTTCGCTTCGGTTGCCTTGGGCGCCGCAAGTCGTTCGGCGATGCTTGTCGTGCGCACGTCGGCCTTGCCCACCAGCGGCGCCGCATCGGTGATGTCTGACGGCACGAAGCCGCCCACCTTGACGGGCGGCGCAAACCCGGTGGCCTCGGCGAAGAAATCCTTCGTGCTGCCACTCGCCAACTTCAGGTCGACGGCGTCCTGCCGGGGCTGAATCAGCAGCGGCTCGACGATCGTCGTCGAGCGCAACTCCACGGACTTGTCGAGGGCGGCATTGAAGCTGAAGCCGCGGGCAACCGGCTCGCTCGCACCTGCGGCGAGGCTACGGGCCTGCGTGGTGGCAACGGACTCCTTCTTCAGTTCGTCGAAGAAGCCCGCAATCCGCTCGGTCGACGCCACGGCCGTCTCGGCCTGCGCAATGTTGGCCAGCGCCGGCGACACCGCGAGCCGGGTGGCCGCCGTGGTGCCGAGGATGAGCTGGCGTACCCGGTAGATGTCGGTCTGCACCTTCACGAAGTTGAAATCGACCAGGTCGTCGGCGCGATCTGCGCGCGCCTTCAGGTAGGCGATGAAGCCTTCGAGCCCAAGCTGGAAGAGCTGGTAGCGCTCCTGCGCGGAGAGCGGCGCCAGCGCTGCATCGTCATGCAGACGGGTGAACGCATCCACCTGGCCGTTGTTGCCGGCCGAAGTGGGCGCGCGCAGGTCGCGTGCGGACAGGAACTGCCACAGGCCGCGCGGCGTCGCGCCCCGCGGCAGGCTGCCGGCAAACCACTCGCGCGCGGTTTCCGCCGCGTTCGCGCTCGCTGGCGTCAGCGCGCCGCATGGCCCGAAGGCCACGGCGCCGTCGAACAGCGTGAACGCCATGCCATCGATGGCGAGCCCGCCCAGGCCGACCGCATCGGGCGCGATCTCCAGCCGCAGCCAGCGCCCGGGCCGTGGCAAGGCACCGAGCCGGCGACGCGACACCGTCCCGTCCTGCCCCCAGTCGATGCGCGACAGGCCCCAGTAGGCGCGGTGCTCCCAAGTGCCCCCCGCGCGCCACTGCAGCATCAGTTGCGCCGGCGGGTTGTTCGGATCGACGAACACCCAGCAGTAAAGCCGCTCGCTGGCCGCCACCGTCAGGGTCTGCCCGGCATTCTCGAAGAAGTGCTGGTGCACGCCGCTCGCGGCCGGTTCGGTGTGCCCGCCGCTGCCCGGCGCGTTCGAACCGTCGGCCGGCAAAACCTCGGAGATTGCTTCGAACGGCGACCACAGGTCGTTTTGCGTCAACATTTCCCAACGTTCATCGCCGTTCTGCTGCGCGCCGGTCGGCAACACGCCGCAGAACCACTTGCGCTGGCCACCGTCCGGTGCGGCGACGCCGGTCATGCCGAACGCGGCCCGGCCATCGTAAAGGGTGAAGGCCATGCCGTCGATCGTCGCACCGGCCAGGCCGGCGAGCGCTGCCGGAAGGGTCAGCCTCACCCACTGCCCGGCCGCGGGGAGGTCGCCCGCGCGCGCGCGGGCGGGCGTCGCATCGGCGCCCCAGGGGATGAGGTTCTCGCCCCAGTAGGCGCGATGTTCCCAGGTGCCGGCGTGCCATTGCAGCATCAGGCTGCGCGGCGGGTTGTCCGGGTCAAGACAGACCCAGGCGAACAAGGTCTCCCCGGCTGCCACGCTGAGGGTCTCGGTCGCGGCCTCGAAGAAATGCTGGTGTATGCCCGCCTTGAGGGTGGACCGATGACCACCGCCTGCTGGCGGTGGCCCCCATGGCGCAAGCGATTCCGGCTCCAGCGCGTCGGGATCGTCGGCGATTGCCGGAACTTCCAGCGTCTTGCCGGAAATGGCACGTGCAAGCAGCGATGCGCGGGTGCGCAGGCCCTGGCGGTCGCCCAACCAGCGCGCGCGCACCGACAGAAACCCGGCCAGCGTCGTCGCGAACTCGGGATCGATCACCTCGCGCAGCAACAACCGGGGCTCGAACACAGCCTGCGGCACCGGCACCAGCACCCGGACCCGGCCACCGAGCGCGGTGTCCAGCGGTGCCAGCGCAGCGGCCTCCGCAAGCGCGGCGTCGAGTTGCTCCACCGGAACCGGTGCAGCGTCCAGCTCGAAGCTCCCGGCAAAAAAGCCGCTGCGCAGGGTGGTCAGGTCCACCACATTGGCGGGCAGCAGCCCGAACGGCGGCAGGCGGCTGAACCCTGCCGCCAGCGTCGCCGGGGGCGGCGCGGGTTCACCCGCCGCGGCCACCTGCTCGGCCAGTTGTTCGAGCTGGGCCTGCCACAGCCCGGGCAGGCGCCAGTGCGCCGCGAGACCTTCGGCCCCGCCACCCATGCGGTCGTAGCGCCCGCGGCCGCCCGCCCGCACCACGCTGGCACGGTCGAGGAAAAGCGGATTCCACGTCGCGTCGCAGCACACGAGCCCGACCGCAACGCCGTACTCGTCCCACGGCAACGCGTCGTCGGGCCCGAGCCTGCGTTCGGCATCGAACACCTGCCAGGCGAGCAGGTTGCGCCAGCGCGCCGGCGCCGCGGCCAGCACCACATCGAGCGCAAAAGCGTCGAGCTCGGCAGGCCAGGCGTACCAGAGCAGGCGCGCCGCGTCGCCGATGCGCCAGTCCTCGAAGGAGGTGACGTTGCCGGAGCCGCATCCGTCCAGGCCGCACGGGTCCGTCGGGTCGAACTCGCCGATGCGATCCGCCGACACCGCTTGCAGCACCAGCACGCCGACGCGTGGGATGGCATCGGGGCGCTGCGCGACGAGGTCGCCAAGGCGGGGCCCGATGACCTTCGTCCGCAGGACCGAACCACCGCCGCTGCTGCCTTCGCCCCCACCTCCACCGCTGCCGCCCTCGGCGGGGGCGAACGCCGACGGATCACCGACGACGGAAAGACCGGCGAGCGCGAATTCGACAGCCTGCGGCACCCGCACGTCGTCGCCGCCGAAGGCGAGTCCGCTGCCCTGCATGAGGGCGATGCGGGCATCGGCGAGCCCGCTGCTGCCGCCCAGCAGCACGGCCTCCAACCCCCGCACGACGCCAGCGGTGAAGGATCGCCCGCGCAGCGCCACATGCGCGGCGGCCCAGGCCTGGCGGCCCTGCAGCGTCGGCCCCGTCAACGTGCGACCGGCAAACAGGTTTGGGCGTCGCAGCCACCAGCGCGATACGTCCGCCGCATTTTCCGGAGCGAGGTGCACCACCTGTTCGCCCCGCAGGGAACCCTTGATCGGTGTGATGCTCACGCGACACCTCCGTCAATCATCAAGCCGCCAGCGGCGCAGCGCCGCCCGCCGGCCTTCACTTCTCACCCGTGCCACCAGCCGGCTTGCGACGCCTGCCCGAAGGGGACGTCGACGCGGGTTCGCCAGGACCGGTTTCGGCCGGAGCCTTGCGACGACGCGCCACCGCCTCGCCCGCACCGCCCTCACCGCCGCCACTGCCCTTCGCCGCCGCGCCAGCCCCGCCGGATGCAGCCGCCCCGGTCGTCCGGGCGGCGGGCTTCGCTCGCGCATCCGTGCCTGCTGCCGGTGCCGTGGGTGCCCCCGCGCGTGGCCTGACGGTCGCACCCGCGACAACCGTGGTCGGCCGCACGGGCGCACCCGTGACAACTGTCGTCGGCCGCACCACCTCCGGGCTCAGCAGCTTGTTGGCCAACGGTGTCAGTTCGGTGCGCGTCGCCGTGGCCGCGGCGAGATCCGCGCTGCG
>JAFEFM010000510.1 GCA_018240585.1 Pseudomonadota bacterium | reverse complement strand
GAATCAACCACCCGCCGGCCACGCAGCCTCGTGGCCAACCGCCTTGCGGCGCGCAGGCCGGCACACTTCACCATAAGGAAGGAGACACCCATGGCCGTTTTTTCCCAGATCGATTTCGCCGATCACGAGCAGGTCGTTTTCGTCAGCGACGACGCGAGCGGGCTGAAGGCGATCATCGCCGTCCACAATTCCAACCTCGGCCCCGCGCTCGGCGGCTGCCGCATGTGGCCCTATGCCACCGAGGACGAGGCGATCCGCGATGTGCTGCGACTGTCGCGCGGCATGACCTACAAGTCGGCGATGGCCAACCTGAAGCTGGGCGGCGGCAAGTCGGTGATCATCGGCAATCCCCGCACGCAGAAGACGCCGGAGCTGCTGGCCGCTTTCGCCCGTGCGCTGGAGCAGTTGAACGGCCGCTACATCGCGGCCGAGGACTCGGGTACCAGCGTCGCCGACATGAAGTACATGGCGCAATTCACCCGCCACGTCGCCGGCATCGTCGACAAGCCCACCGATGACGGCGTGCGCAGCGGCGACCCGTCGCCGGCCACCGCCTACGGCGTGTTCGTCGGCATCAAGGCGGCAGTGAAGGAGCGCCTCGGCCGCGATTCGCTGCAAGGCCTGCGCGTCGCGGTGCAGGGCGTGGGCAACGTCGGCTTCGACCTCGCCCGCCAGTTGAAGGAAGCCGGCGCCGAGCTGTGGGTGACCGACATCCACCGCGAATCGCTGACCGCGGCCGCGCGTGACCTGGGGGCCACCGTCGTTGCGCCGGAAGACATCTTCGGCCTGGATGTCGACCTCTTCGCCCCTTGCGCGCTCGGCGCCATCCTCAACGATGCGACCATTCCGCAGTTGAAGGCGAAGATCGTCGCCGGCGCCGCCAACAACCAGCTCGCCGAGGCGCGCCACGGCACCGAGCTGTTCCGCCGCGGCATCCTGTACGCGCCCGACTACGTCATCAACGCCGGCGGCATCATCGACGTGTACCACGAGCGCACCGGCTTCGATCGCGGCGTGCTGCTGCGCCACATCGAGGGCATCTACGACAACCTGTTGGAAGTCTTCGAGCGCTCGCGCAAGGAAGAACGCCCCACCGGCGAGGTGGCCGACGCCATCGCCGAGGAACGTTTCAAGCGTTGATTCCTCTGCTGCGCATGATGTGAAACAGGACGGGAGCCCCTGAGGCTCCCGTCCTGTTTCAGGGTCGGCAAGAACGCGGTGGCGGATGGGGCGCGTCGGCACCATGATGAATCGTGAACGGCCCATCGCGCGAAGTCCGCCCGCGCGACAGCGATCGCAGGCCCGAGGGGGTGGCAACCATGACGCAAGAACTGTTGCAGCGCCTGCGCACCGCCGCGGGCCAATCCCGTTCGGCGCGAACGGTCGAAGTGTTCGGCTGGATCATGCTGGCGGAAGCGCCATTCGTGCTGCTCGCGCCCCAAGAGGTAGCCGCACTGCTGCACCTGCCGGCGCTGAGCGAGCAGGCCGCGAACTATTTTCGCTTGGTGGGCCTGCTGCTGGGTGGCCTGGGCATGCTCTACGTGGTAAGCGGGCGGCTCGATGCACGCGGCTTCGTCTTCGCTTCCATGCTCGATCGCCCGCTGGTGCCTTTCATCATGGCCGCGCTGTGGTACCACGGGATCGTCCCCGCGCCGCTGGCGCTGTTCTTCGCCGTGTCGGACACCGCGAGCGTGTCGTGGACCTTTGCCGCGTGGCGCGCCGAGCGCGGCGGCCGGACGGCGGACTGACGTGCAGCGGCGGGGCTCGGTCCGCCCGGCGGTGCGACATCGCGTCGCATCATCGGCTGCACGGAGCATCGCGCAGCACACGCTGAATGCTTGTCAGACGCAAAGACGGCACATGAGTGGATACCGAAATTTTATTTGATTTATCATGTGATATAAGTTACAAGATGACGTCCTTCGACGTGATCCCACCTGTGCCCATTGCGGATGCCGGCACGCAGATCGGGCCGTGTGGGTGGCCGGGCGGGGTCGCCGCGGGACGCGATAATGCAGCCCGTATTTCGCCACTGTAGGGTGCCAACATGATCCACGAGAGCCTGGACCGCTGGAATGCGGCGGTGCACAGCATCTGCGGCCGTTTCGCCACTGCGCCCGCGCGCGAGCTGCCGGCCTTCGTCGGGCAGATCGCCAAGACCGCGCTTGGCGGGCTGAACCTCGCGCACATCCGCACCAATGCCCAAAGCATCTGCCATACGCGCTCGGTCAGTACCGATGCGGCGTTCTGCTTTCTGGTCCTGCAGCAGAGCGGGGTGATGGACGTAGACGATCTGGATCGTCCCGGCGGCGGCTTTCGCCTGCAGCCAGGCGATGTCGCGCTGCTCGATTCGGCGCGGAACTTCCGGATGCGGCCGAACGGGTTGATCGGCCAGATCTCGGTGCACCTGTCGCGCGACGCGATCGATCGCGCCTTGCCGGGCCGGCTGGGCCGGCTGTCGATGGTGTCGCAGCACTGCCTCAGCGGGCGGCTGCTGCGCAGCCTGGTGCAGCAGTTGGGCACCGGTGATGCCCTGCAGTGGGCCGACGATGGGGACGGCGGCGCGCTGGAACTGGCCTTGATCCACCTGCTGGAGCCGGCGCTGGCCGAGCGGTCCGCTGCCGGCAGCGCGGTGCCGATGCGCCTGCTCGCGAACCGGCTGATCGAGCGCTCGCTGGGCGATCCCCATCTGTCGCCCGAATCGCTCGCGAGGCAGTTGAGCATCTCCGAGCGCCAGCTCTACCGGATCTTCAGTGCCGATGGCGACAGCGTGTTCCGCTATATCATGCGCAAGCGCCTGGAGCGCAGCGCGACGGACCTGCGGGCGCCGGGCATCGGCGGCAGCACGATCACCGACGTGGCCTTCAGATGGGGTTTCGTCGACTCGGCGCATTTTTCGCGAGCGTTCCGGCGCCAGTACGGCATGTCGCCCAGCGAATACCGCAACGGCGGCGGCGCGGCGGTGCCGGCGGCCCCGCCTGCCGCACGCGCCCTTCAATGACGCGCCGCGCCCGCCGCGCCCGCAAGCCGGCACGATGAACCGTGCCGGTGCAAGCCGGCGCGCGCGGATGGCGGCGATGCCCTGACGGACGGGCGCATCGCCTTCCATCGGTGTGGCGGTCAGGTCCAAGCGTGGTGCAGCCAGGGACAAGGCAGGGGCCTGCCGGACTGCTTAAATGGCGGTCAAGCAGAAGCCACCGCGGCAGACCCGATGGCTGCTTCCCATCACCACGGAGACACTCAGATGAAGAACCTCGTTCGCTCGTCCTGCCTGCTTATGGGCGTGCTGTTTGCGGGCGGCGCCAGCGCCGAGATCAATGTCGGTGTGATCAGCTCGTCCACCGGGCCGATCGCCATCGTCGGCATCCCGCAGAAGAACACGGTGCCGCTGCTTCCGGCTAGGGTTGCCGGCCAGGACATCAAGTACGCCCTGCTCGACGACGGCAGCGATCCGACGGCGTCGGTGGTGGCGGCCAAGAAGCTGATCGTGGAGCACAAGGTGGACGCGATCATCGGCGCCACCGGCGGCCCCAACACGCTGGGGATCATTCCGTTCATCGCCGAAGCCAAGGTGCCGCTGCTGGCGCCGACCGGCTCCGCCGCAGTGGTGCTGCCGATGGACGACAAGAAGAAGTGGGTGTTCAAGACCACCCAGAACGACGACCTGATCGCCGGCGCGCTGATCGAGCACATGGCCGCCACCGGCATCAAGACCGTGGGCTTCATCGGCACCGCCGACCCGTTCGGCGAGAACTGGGAGCGGGTGTTCCGCGCCGGCGCCGAAGCCCGGGGCATCCGCATCGTCGCCGCCGAGAAGTTCCAGCGCCAGGACTCGTCGGTCGCGGGCCAGGCGATCAAGCTGATGGCCGCCCGGCCGGATGCGATCCTGGTCGCCGCGCCGGGCACGCTGGCCGCGCTGCCGCAGATCACGCTGAAGGACCGCGGCTATGCCGGCGTCTTCTACCAGACCCACGGCGCCGCCCTCAACGAGTTCCTGAAGCTGGGCGGCAGCAAGGTCGAGGGCACGATCATGGCGGCGAGCCTGATGCTGGTGGTCGACGACGTGCCGGACAGCCATCCGTCGAAGAAGGTCGCCAAGGACTACATCGCCGCCTACCGCAAGCTCCACGGCGCAGCCCCGGCGACCTTCGGCGGCAATGTGTTCGATGCCGGCCTGCTGCTCGAACGGGCGATTCCGAAAGCACTGGAAAAGGGGCAGCCGGGCACGGTGGAGTTCCGCTCCGCGCTGCGCGACGCGCTGGAGCAGACCCGGGAGCTGCCGGCTTCGCAGGGGGTGTACAACATGACGCCGGCCGATCACAGCGGCTTCGACGAACGCGGCCGGGTGCTGATCACGGTCAGGAACGGCGAGTGGGCATTGCTGAAGTGACGCAGTGCGGTCGCACAGTGCAAGCAATCCCGGACACCGATACGAACATTGCCGGATAGGTCGGAAACATGGATCGAAACCCTGAACCGGTCGCAGCGCATGATGCGGGCGCCGGCGGCAAGCCGGCGCGCGGCGCGCCCGGAATGGAGCAGCCGCAGTTGCGCATGGTCGATGTCGCCGGGCTGCCGCTGGCGGCGTTCGAGTGGCGCGCAGAGCGCCGCGGCCACGGCCCGAGCATCGTGCTGGTGCACGCCACTGGCTTTCACGCGCGCTGCTGGGATCGCATCGTGCGGCTGCTGCCTGGCGTGCATGTGCTGGCGATCGAGCTGCGCGGCCACGGCCGCAGCGGGTCGCGCGCCTTGACCCACTGGCGCGAGCTCGGCGCCGACCTGGCATCGGCCGGCCGCCAGCTCGGCGTGCGCGACGCGCTGTGGGTGGGCCATTCGGCGGGCGGCCACGTGGCCACCGTGGCGGTGGCGGCAGAGCCGTCGCTGTGCGCGCGGCTGATCCTGATCGACCCGGTGATCTTCGCGCCGGAAGCCTACGCCCGTGGCTGGAACCCGATGGCGCCCCCACCCGGGCAGCGCCACCCGGTTGCGCGGCGCCGCAGCGACTTCGCCTCGGCCGACGAAATGGTCGAGGTGCTTCGCGCCAGGCCGCCGTACTCCCAGTTCGACGCCGCCACGCTGCGCGACTACTGCGCCTACGGCCTGAAGGCCGGGGTGGAAGGCGGCGGTCTCGAACTGTGCTGTGCGCCGTCGTTCGAGGCCGGCGTCTACGAGACCGGCGCGAGCAATGTCGACATCTACGCCGCGGTGGGCGCCATCCGGGTGCCGGTCACGGTAGTGCGGGCCAAGGAACCGACTGCCCCCGAGCACTACCGCGACTTCGCCTATTCGCCGACCTGGCCGGGGCTGGCGGGCGTCTTCGCCGCCGGCCGCGACCTGCCGCTGCCCGACCTCGGGCACATGATCCCGATGCTGGCGCCGGAGCGCACCGCGACCCTGATCGGCGCTGAGGCCAGCGCGCTGGCGGCGGCGCGCACATGAACGGAACAAGCATGATGAGCCGCACCGCTCACGACACCATCCACGGCCGGCTGGCGCAGATTGCGCACGTACATGCCGGGCGCACCGCGCTGATCGACGCTGGCGGGCGCTGCAGCTACCGCGAGCTGATCGAGCAGGTGTACCGCTTCGCGCGCCTGCTGCATGAAGCGGGCATCGGCCCGGGCGACCGTGTGGTGCTGCTGATGCCGACCTCGATCACGCACACCGTCGCGGTGCTGGGCTGCATGCAGGCGGGCGCGGTGCCGAGCTCGCTGCACATCCGCGAATCGGTGCGCACGCTGGCGGAGATCGCCGGCCGGCTGGTGCCGCGCGCGATCGTCTACGACCTCGGGCTGCGCTCCCAGGCCGAAGCGGTGCTGGCCGCGGTGCCGTCGCTGGCCGTATCCATCGGCGCGCTCACGCCGGCGACACCGGCGGATGCCGCAGCCGGCGGCGCCGGACTGCAACGGCTGATTCCGCGCGACCTGGCGGCGCTCGCGGGCGATGCGCCCCCTGCTGTCCCGGCTGCCGCCACCGCCACCGCGACCGCGACCGCGACCGAAACCGACACCGCCGCGATCGTGATGTCGTCCGGCACCACCAGCATCCCCAAGGGCGTCGTCCATACCCACCGCACCCTGCTTGCCTCGGCTGACAACGGTGCGCACTACCTGCTGGCCGAGCCGGGCCGCTGCGGCATCAACGTGTTCAGCACCGGCTTCATCGGCTGGTACAACTGCACGCTACCCTACCTGATGGCCGGCGCCACCCTGGTGTTGATGACCGAATGGGACCCGGCGCAGTACCTGCGCTGGGTGCAGGCCGAGCGCGTCGCCTCGTGCATCCTGGTGCCGACGATGTGGCGCATGGTGCTGCGATCGGCGCCGGACGCCTACGATCTGCGTTCGCTGCTGCGGGTCGGCTTTGCCGGCGAGGCGATGGACCTCGATACCTTCCGCGCGATCCGCGAACGGATCTGCGCCCAGGTGATGAACTCCTACGGCGCCACCGAAACCGGCACCTGGGCCGGGTGCACCGTGATGCTGCCGGAGGATTACGGCGACGCGGCGCGGCTGGACAGCATCGGCAGGCCGGCGCGCGGCGTCGAGCTGCGCATCGTGCGCCAGGGCGGCGGTATCGACGAGGTGCTCGGCCCGAACGAGGAGGGCGAGCTGATCCTGCGCGGCCCCTCGGTGGCGAGCGAGATCTGGCAGCAGCCGGCGCTCACGCGGCAGAAGTTCGACCACGGCTGGTGGCGCTCGGGCGACGTCGGGACGATGGACGCCGACGGCTACGTCTATCTGCGCGGACGTACCGACGACATGATCGTCACCGGCGGGATCAACGTGCTGCCCACCGCGGTGGAAGAGGTGATCTGCCGCCACCCCGCGGTGCGCGAATGCGTCGTGGTCGGCCTGCCGAGCCCGGATTGGGGGCAGTTGATCGCCGCCTTCGTCGTGGTGGACCGGCCGGTCAGCGTCGAGGAACTGGACGCCTATGTGTGCGCTTCCGGCTTGCCCGGCTTCCAGCGCCCGCGCCGCTACCAGGTGGTCGACGAGCTGCCCAGGGGCAATACCGGCAAGGTCAGCCGCAAGACGCTCCGCGACCAGCACAGCGGCATCGTGCAGGCGGCGGGCGCGCGCTGATCCGCGGCCGACATCACCAACGAGAAGAGATCACCCATGGCCGAGAACTACGATCCGCCGGTGGACGAACTGAGCTTCGTGCTCGACGCATCCGCGCAGTGGCGCAGGGTGCTCGCCCTGCCGGCTTTCGCCCACCTCGACGCGACCCTCGCCGGTGCGATCCTGGAGGAGGGCGCCCGCTTCTGCGCCGGTGTGCTGTCGCCGATCAACCACCTTGGCGACGAACAGGGCTGCGTGCTGGAGGAGGGCAAGGTGCGGGTGCCGGCCGCCTTCCGCGCAGCCTATGCCGCCTTCGTCGCCGGCGGCTGGGCGGGCATGGACCTGCCCGCGGAGGTGGGCGGGCAGGCGCTGCCGACGACCCTGGCGGTCGCCTTTTCCGAGATGGTCAACGGCGCCTGCGTCGCGTTCGGCATGATGGGCTGCATGGTGCGTGCCGGCGCCCACCTGATCCTGGAGCACGGCGAGGCGGAGGAGGCCGGGCGCATCGCGCGCGAACTGCTGAGCGGCGAAGCCGGCGCCACCATCGTCATCACCGAGCCGCAGGCCGGCTCCGACGTGGCGGCGATCCGCACCCGCGCGGTGCCCGATGGGGACGGCGGCGGCTACCGCCTCACCGGATCGAAGATCTTCATCACCTGCGCCGACCAGGACTACACCGGCCAGATCTACCATTTCGTGCTGGCCCAGGCCGCGGCGGCGCCCGGCGCGGCGGCGGCATCGCCGTCCGGCGCCGGACTCACGCTGTTCATGGTGCCCAAGCGGGGGCCTGCGGCGGACGCCGCATCGCCGGCCAACGGCGTGGCGGTGCTGGGGCTGGAGAAGAAGATGGGCCTGAAGGCTTCGCCCACCTGCGCGGTGGCATTCGACGAGGCCCGCGGCCAGCGCATCGGCGCCGAAGGCCGTGGGCTCGCCTGCATGTTCACGATGATGAACCTGATGCGCCTGGAGGTGGCGGTGCAGAGCGTGGGCATCGCCAGCGCGGCCACCCAGCGTGCGTTGCGCTATGCGCACGAACGCCGCCAGGGCGGCAATCGCGCACTGCCCATCGTGCAGCACGGCGACGTGCGCCGCATGCTGGTGCACATGCAGGCGATGACCGGCGCGATGCGGGCGCTGGTGCTGGACGTGGCCAGCACGCTCGACCTGGCGCGGCACGCGCCGTCCGCGGCGGAACGCGCGGCGGCGTCGGACTACGTCGAATTCATGCTGCCGATCTGCAAGGCGTGGATGTCGGACAGCGCGTTCCAGGTGGCCAACCTCGGCGTGCAGGTGATGGGCGGCTACGGCTACGTCGCCGACGGCGGCATGGAGCAGTACGTGCGCGACAGCCGGGTGATGGCCATCTACGAGGGCACCAACGGCATCCAGGCGCAGGACCTGCTGCGGCGCAAGCTGATCAAGGCCGGCGGCCGTGGCCATGCGGTGTGGCTGGCGCGCATGCGCGAGACGCTCGCGCCGCCGGTTGCCGGCGCCACGCTGGCGTCGTTGCGCACCGCGCTGGCGGCGGCGCTCGCCCGCTTCGAGGCGATATCGACCGAGCTGATGCAGGCCGAAGCGGTCCGGCTGGACCTGTGCGCGGCCTGGTACCTGCAGTGGGCCGGACTGCTGGCGGGGGCGTGGAGCAGCTACCGGCTGGCGATCGCGGCAGCGCAGGGCGGGGGCGACGATGGAACCGGGGCCGACGCTGCGGCTGGGGCCGCCGCGCGTCTGGCGACGGCACGCTTCTACTTCGACGCCATCCTGCCGGAAACGGACGCGCTCGAATCCCGGATACGTGCGGCCGATGCCAGTCTGGCCGCCGCGCTGGCCGAAGCGCTTCCGGCCCCGGCCTGAGACCGGCCGAGTGCCGCACAACCACATATTTCGATCCGAGAAACGGAGACAGAGGAGCACAGCAATGAAAGTGATCATCGCGGGCGCAGGCATCGGCGGGCTGACCGCCGCATTGAGCCTGCAACGGGCCGGCATCGACTGCGTGGTCTACGAGTCGGTGCCCGACATCAAGCCGCTGGGCGTGGGCCTGAACATCCTGCCGCATGCGGCGCGCGAGTTCATCGAACTGGGCCTGGAACAGGAGATCGACAAGTTCGCGATCCGCACCACGGCGATGAACTATTACAACGGCGAGGGCCGCCTGGTGATCAGCCAGCCCTGCGGGCTGCACGCCGGCTACCGCTGGCCGCAATGGTCGGTGCTGCGCGGCGACATGCAGATGCTGCTGCTCGACACCTTCCGCGTCCGCGCCGGCGCGGACAAGGTGATCAGCGACGCCCGGCTGGTCGGCTTCAGCGAGCAGGCCGGCGGGCGCGTGCGGGTGGAGTTCGAGCGCCGCACCGGCGAGCGGCTGGTCGACGAAGGCGATGTGCTGGTCGGCGCCGACGGCCTGCATTCGGCGACCCGCCGCCGCCTGTATCCCGACGAAGGGGCGCCGATCTATTCGGGGATGGTGCTGTACCGCTGCGCCGTCGAGACCGACCAGTACCTCGACGGCAAGACCATGGTCATCATCGGCGACAAGTCGCTGAAGATCGTCGCCTACCCGATCTCGAAGCGGCTGCAGGACGCCGGCGAGGGCAAGAGCCTGGTCAACTGGATCGCGGCGCTGACGATGGACCAGAACAAGGCGCCCACCGAGGACTGGGACCGGGTTTCGGAGCAGCAGCGGCTGCTGCCGCTGTACAAGGACTGGACCTTCGACTGGATCGACGTGCCGAAGATGATGCGCGCCAGCGAGCGCATCCTCGAGTTCCCGCTGTACGACCGCGATCCGCTGGACCGCTGGACCTTCGGCCGGGTCACGCTGCTGGGCGACGCCGCGCACCCGCTGATTCCGGTCAGTTCCAACGGCGCGGTGCAGGCCATCATCGACGGGCGGGCGCTGGCCTATGCGCTGGCCACCGAGGGCGCGCCCGAAGCGGGGCTGAAAGCCTACGAGGCCGACCGGCTGGAGCGTGCCAACGCGGTGGTGCGCTCCAGCCGCCAGAACGGGCCGGACGAGGTGCTGGAGATCGTCAAGCGCCGCTGCCCGCCCGGTGCGGCCAACATCCACGACCACGTGCCGCTGGCCGAATTGCAGCAGGTGATCGACGACTTCAAGGAGCGCGCCGGTTTCGGCCTGCACACGTTGAACAACCGCCGGTCCTACGACGTGGCCTGAGGCCTCGTCCCGGTCGGCACCGGCCCGATCGCCTGCCGCCCGCCCATCCCACATTTCACCCATCCCGAGGAGTTCTCATGGCTGACATCGCCATCCTGTCTGCGGTCCAGGCATTCCTGCACAAGCAGCACGGTCAATTCATCGACGGCGCGGCCCGTTCCGGCAGCGGTACGCGCACCATCGACGTGGTGGACCCCGCCACCGAGCGGACCATCGCCAGCGTGTCCTCGGCCGGCAGCGCCGACATCGACGCCGCCGTCGCCTCCGCCCAGGCCGCGTTTCACGGAGCCTGGGCGCGAACCCTGCCCTACCAGCGCGGCGTGCTGCTGAACCGGCTGGCCGACCTGGTGGAGGCCAACGCCGAGGAGCTGGCGCAACTGGAAACGCTGTGCACCGGCAAGTCGATCCACCTGTCGCGCATGATCGACGTCGGCCAGAGTGCGATCTTCCTGCGCTACTTCGCCGGCTGGGCGACCAAGATCACCGGCGAGACGATCACGCCGTCGATGCCGTCGATGCAGGGCGAGCAATACACCGCCTTCACCCGGCGCGAACCGATAGGCGTGATCGGCGCGATCGTGCCGTGGAACTTCTCGATGATGATCGGCGTGTGGAAGATTGCCGCGGCGCTGACGACCGGCTGCACGGTGGTCGTCAAGCCGAGCGAGTTCACGCCGCTGACCCTGCTGCGGCTGGCCGAACTGGCGGTCGAAGCCGGCATTCCGCCGGGCGTGGTCAACATCCTCAATGGCTACGGCGATGCCGGCCAGGCGCTGATCGAACACCGCGGCATCGCCAAGGTGTCGTTCACCGGCTCGGCGGCGACAGGCGTCAAGGTGGGGCAGGGCGCGATGGCGGCCAACCTGACCCGCTGCACGCTGGAACTCGGCGGCAAGAACGCCGCGGTGCTGCTGCCCGACGTGAACGTGTACGGCGCGGTGGCCGGGCTGCTGCAGACCGGCTTCGTGCATCAGGGCCAGGTGTGCGCGGCGCCGGAGCGGGTGTTCGTGCATCGCTCGCGCATCGACGAGGTGCTGGACAAGATGAGCGGCGGCCTGGCGCAGTTGAACATCGGCTCGCCGCTGGACGAAGCGGTGCAGTTCGGTCCGCTCGCCAACAAGCCGCAGTTGGACAAGGTGCTGGGCTACCTGGACGAGGCGCGCAGGCAGGGCCAGGTCTGCCATGGCGGGCGGCGGCTCGACCGCGCCGGCTACTTCGTCGAGCCGACGCTGGTGCGGGCCGGCAGCGCGGACGACGTGCTGATGCGCGAAGAAACCTTCGGTCCGGTCATCAGCTTCCTGCCGTTCGACGACGAGGACGAGCTGCTGGGCTGGATCAACGACTCGCCCTACGGCCTGTCCGCAAGCGTCTGGTCGAACGACCTGTCGCGCGTGTTCCGGCTGATCCCGCGCATCCAGGCGGGCACGGTGTGGGTCAACATGCACACCTTCCTCGACCCGTCGGTGCCCTTCGGCGGCAGCAAGGGCTCGGGCATCGGGCGCGAGTTCGGCAGTGCGTTCATCAGCGACTACACCGAACTGAAGTCGGTGATCATGCGCTTCTGAGCATTCCCCGGCGGTCGGACGCCGCGCGCGTGCCGAGGAACTGCGCCGCGTGGCGTATCGGGCACGGCGGCCGGACGGCGGACTGACGCGCAGCGGCGGGGCTCGGTCCGCCCGGCGGTGCGACATCGCGTCGCATCATCGGCTGCGGGTGGGCTTGCTATATTGCCCGGCCGACGAATAGCCAGGAATTCACGATGAATGCATGTTCCAGATCCGCGCTCCGCCCGCTCCTGCTTGTGTTCGCTGCAGCCGCGGTTTCACCAATGGCGGTTGCTTCGTGCGGCCAGGCGTTCTGCTCGATCAACACCAACTGGCATGCGCAGGGGGTATGGACCGAGCCGGGGCTGCGGCTGGACCTGCAGTACCAGTTCATCGACCAGGACCAGTTGCGCCGCGGCTCGCACGATGCCTCCGTCGGCGACGTCGCGCGCCACCACGACGAACTGCGCACGATCAACCGCAACTGGCTGGGCACGCTGGACTATGCGATCGATCCGCGCTG
The DNA here is from genome assembly GCA_018240585.1 of Pseudomonadota bacterium. Classification (GTDB taxonomy): domain Bacteria; phylum Pseudomonadota; class Gammaproteobacteria; order Burkholderiales; family Rhodocyclaceae; genus Thauera. The sequence goes on along the minus strand of JAFEFM010000510.1, from coordinate 7,738 downwards.
GGGCGTGTCCGTCACGCTGCCGGTGACGAGCCGCAGTCATTCGCACATCCACAATCATCACGAACACGATGGCAGCGTCTCGCACGAGACCGACGCGTGGAATTTCAGCCGCATCGGCGACATGCGCGTGGTCGGGCGCTACCAGTTCATGGGCGACGGCCTGTCGCCGAGCGCCGGCGTGAACTTCGGCGTCAAGCTGCCCACCGGCAGCCACAAGGTGGGCAACGCCGACGGACAGCGTGCCGAACGCAGCCTGCAGCCCGGTACCGGCACGACCGACGCCATCGTCGGCGCCTGGTATAGGCTGCCGCTCGACGACGGCGATTCGGCGCTGTTCGCACAGGCGATGGCACAGGTGGCCATCGGTCAGAGCGACGGTTTCCGGCCCGGAAACCAGTACAGCGTCGATGTCGGCTGGCAGACACAGCTGGCGCCGCAGTGGGCGGCCTTCGTGCAGGCGAACTTCCAGTTGCGCAGCCGTGACCGTGGCGTCGACGCGGAGCCCGAGGACAGCGGCTCGCGCAAGCTGTTCCTCAGTCCCGGCCTGAGCTACGCCATCGCGCGAGATTTCCAGGTCTACGCATTCGCGCAGCTGCCCGTCCGGCAGTATGTCAATGGGGTGCAGCTCACGGCGGACTGGGCAGCGATGCTCGGTGTCAGCAAGTCGTTTTGAGGCCGTGCCGGCGAACGGCAGCGATGCGCCCGTCGTGTGCCGAAGGGCGGTGCTCAGGCCGTTTCGGCGATGACTTCGAGGATGGCGCTGCCGTAGGCTTCCAGCTTGCGGTCGCCGATGCCGCTGATGGCTGCGAGCTCGGACAGCGTGCGCGGCCGGGTGATGGCGATTTCGCGTAGCGTGGCGTCCTGGAACACCACGTAGGCGGGCACGTTGCGCTCCTTGGCGGTGGCGAAGCGCCAGGCGCGCAGGCGGTCGAACACGGTGGTGGGGATTCCGCCGGGAATGTCGATGCTGGCCGCGCTGCGGCGTTTGCTGCGGCTTCGGCTGCGCTCGGTTTCCAGGCGCAGGTGGAATTCCGCCTCGCCGCGCAGCAGCGGGCGGGCGGCGTCAGTCAGGCGCAGCGCGTTGTAGCGCTCGTGGTCGACCGCCACCAGCTCGCGTGCGACCAGTTGGCGGAATACCGTGCGCCAGCGTTTCTCGTCCAGTTCGCTGCCGATGCCGAAGGTGGTGATGTCCTGATGGCCGCGTTCGACCACCTTGTCGGTGCGCTCGCCGCGCAGCACGTCGATCAGGTGACCGGCGCCGTAGCGCTGGCCGGTCCGGTACACGCAGGACAGTGCCTTGCGCGCTGCCTCGGTGGCGTCCCAGGTCTGCGGCGGCTGCAGGCAGTTGTCGCAGTTGCCGCACGGCGGCGCCTGCTCGCCGAAGTAGGCGAGCAGGTGCTGGCGGCGGCAGGTGGTCGCTTCGACCAGCCCGACCAGCACGTCGAGGCGGTTTCGAGCCAGGCGCTTGAACTCCTCGTTCGCCTCCGATTCGTCGATCATGCGCCGCTGCTGCACCACGTCCTGCGCGCCCCAGGCCATCCAGGCCTGCGCCGGCAGCCCGTCGCGGCCGGCGCGGCCGGTCTCCTGATAATAGCCTTCGATCGAGCGCGGCAGGTCCAGGTGCGCGACGAAGCGCACGTCGGGTTTGTCGATGCCCATGCCGAAGGCGATCGTCGCCACCATGATCAGCCCGTCCTCGCGCAAAAAGCGGGTCTGGTGCTCGGCGCGCACTTCCTGCGGCAGGCCGGCGTGGTAGGGCAGGGCGTTGAGTCCCTGCTCCTGCAGCCACGCCGCGGTCTCCTCCACCTTGCGCCGCGACAGGCAATACACGATGCCCGCCTCGGACGGAAACTCCTCGCGGATGAAGTGCAGCAACTGGCGGCGCGGATCGTCCTTCTCGACGATGGTGTAGCGGATGTTCGGCCGGTCGAAGCTGGAGACGAAGCGGCGTGCATCCTGGAGGTTCAGGCGCTGGGCGATCTCCTCGCGCGTCTGGCGGTCGGCGGTGGCCGTCAGCGCGATACGCGGGATGGACGGATAGCGCTCGGGCAGGATGGAGAGCTGCAGGTATTCCGGGCGGAAGTCGTGGCCCCACTGCGACACGCAGTGCGCCTCGTCGATCGCGAACAGCGCCAGCCGGCCGGTGTCGCGCAGGTGGTCGAGCTGGTCGAGAAAGCGCGGCGTCATCAGCCGCTCGGGCGCGACATAGAGCAGGTCGAGATCGCCCGCATACAGCGCGCGCTCGACTGCGCGCGCGGCGTCGGCGTCCAGGCTGGAGTTCAGGAAGGCCGCCTGCACGCCGGCTTCCACCAGCGCGCTGACCTGGTCATGCATCAGCGCGATCAGCGGCGACACCACGATCGCAGTGCCCTCGCGCAGCAGCGCCGGGATCTGGTAGCACAGCGACTTGCCGCCGCCGGTCGGCATCAGCACCAGCGCATCGCCCCCGGCCGCGACATGTTCGACGATCGCCTGCTGCTCGCCGCGGAAGGCGGGGTAGCCGAAGACGTGTTGCAGCGCGTGCAGCGGGGACGAGTAGGCGGACTGGGCGGACATCGGCGGCGATTCTATCATCCGCCCCGGATCCGCCGGATCAATGCGGTCGTCGAGCGCTCGACCTCGAACGGAATCGAATGCACCTCGCCGCCCCAGCCGCGCACTTCGGGCGCGCCGACGATGTTCTCCGGCGCCCAGTCGCCGCCCTTCACGAGGATGTCGGGACGCGCTTCGAGGATGCGCGCGATCGGCGTGTCCTCGTCGAACCAGGTCACCATGTCCACGCTCTGCAGCGCCGCCATCACGGCGAGGCGGTCTTCGAGCGGATTCATCGGTCGATCGTCGCCCTTGCCCTGGCGCTTGACCGAGGCATCGGTGTTCAGCGCCACCACCATCGCCGCGCCGAGTGCGCGCGCCTGCGCCAGGTAGGTGACGTGGCCTCGGTGCAGGATGTCGAAGCAGCCGTTGGTGAACACCAGCGGACGCGGCAGCGCGGCGACGCGGGCGGCAAGATCCCCTGGCGGGCAGATCTTCGCTTCGTAGGCAGGATGGAGGTAGGGCATGGCTGCGCAAGTCTGAGAGTCTGGCCGCGATTGTAGGCGAAGCGTGCTGGCGGTCATGACGCTGCAGTCGTTTTTGCAAAGCAGCAAAAAGGGCTGCGGGAAAACCCCGAATGAGGCGCCGAAGGCTGCATGGCTCTTGCTGGTTAGCAGATGGTGCATTGCATCATATTGATTTTTATCAAAAACCCATGTTGCGATCGCCAAATTCACTATGGCACCATCGATCGAAATTGCTAATACTGCATCCGCCTGGGGGGAGTCATGGGTCGTGCCGGTCGCATCGCAGCGTTATGCCTCGCATCGTCTGTCTCGCTCGCGCACGCCGAGCCTCACGCCCGCTACAACCTGCAGCAACCGGTGACCGGGATCGCCGAGCAGATCAACGACATGCATACCCTGATGTTGGTGATCTGCCTGTTCATCTTCGTCGGCGTGTTCGGCGTGATGTTCTGGGCGGTGTTCAATCACCGCAAGTCCAAGGGCGCGGTCGCTGCCCATTTCCACGAGAACACCGCCGTCGAGATCGCCTGGACCATCATTCCGGTGCTCATTCTGCTCGGCATGGCCTGGCCGGCGACGAAGACGGTCATCGCGATGAAGGACACTTCCAACCCCGACATCACGGTGAAGGCCACCGGCTACCAGTGGAAATGGGGCTACGACTACCTGCAGGGCGAAGGCGAGGGCATCCGCTTCCTTTCGGCGCTGTCCACGCCGCGCGAGCAGATCGAGGGCAGCGCGCCCAAGGGTGATGCGTATCTGCTGGAGGTGGATCATCCGCTTGTGGTACCCGTTGGCAAGAAGATCCGCATGCTGCTCACTGCCAACGACGTCATCCATTCCTGGTGGGTGCCCGCCTTCGGCGTGAAGCAGGACGCCATTCCCGGCTTCATCCGCGACGCCTGGTTCCGTGCCGACAAGGAAGGCGTGTATCGCGGCAACTGCGCTGAACTGTGCGGTCGTGACCACGGCTTCATGCCCATCGTCGTGCAGGTGCTGTCAGCGGAAAAATACGCCGCCTGGGTTGCCGAGCAGAAAGCCAAGGCTGCGGCAACGGTATCCGCGGCGCCGCCCGCCGAGGCCGATTCGGCCCCTCCCGCCGCGCCGGACAAGGGTTGAGCCGCCGCCCGGGCTCCTGCATCCAGCAATCGTCGCAACCGTCGCACTCGTCGCCATCCGCCAGGAGAACTTCGCATGGCCGCCGTCACCCCGGATCAGTTGCATGGACATCACGCCCCCGGCGGCGTGATGCGCTGGCTTACGACGACCAACCACAAAGACATCGGCACGATGTACATGATCTTCAGCTTCATCATGTTCCTGTCAGGGGGCGTGCTGGCGCTGACGATTCGTGCCGAGTTGTTCAAGCCGGGGCTGCAGGTGGTGCAGCCGGAGTTCTTCAACCAGCTCACCACGATGCACGGCCTGATCATGGTGTTCGGCGCCATCATGCCGGCCTTCGTCGGCTTCGCGAACTGGATGATCCCGCTGATGATCGGCGCCTCCGACATGGCCTTCGCGCGCATGAACAACTGGAGCTTCTGGCTGCTGCCTCCCGCGGCGATCCTGCTCATCGGATCGTTCTTCGCGCCCGGCGGCGCCACCGCCGCGGGCTGGACGCTTTACGCGCCGCTGTCGGTACAGATGGGCATGGGCATGGACATGGCCATCTTCGCGATCCACATCATGGGCGTCAGCTCCATCATGGGCGCGATCAACATCGTCGTGACGGTGCTCAACATGCGCGCGCCGGGCATGACGATGATGAAGATGCCCTTGTTCTGCTGGACCTGGCTCATCACCGCCTACCTGCTGATCGCGGTGATGCCGGTGCTTGCCGGCGCGGTGACGATGATCCTCGCTGACCGCCACTTCGGCACCAGCTTCTTCAACGCCGCCGGCGGCGGGGATCCGGTGATGTACCAGCACATCTTCTGGTTCTTCGGCCACCCGGAGGTGTACATCATGATTCTCCCGGCCTTCGGCATCGTCAGCCAGATCATTCCCACCTTCTCGCGCAAGCCGCTGTTCGGCTACGCGTCCATGGTTTACGCCACCGCCTCCATCGCCATCCTGTCCTTCGCCGTGTGGGCACACCACATGTTCGCCACCGGCATGCCCGCCGCCGGCCAGCTCTTCTTCATGTATGCGACGATGCTGATCGCCGTGCCCACCGGTGTGAAGGTGTTCAACTGGGTCGCCACCATGTGGCGCGGCTCGCTGAGCTTCGAGCCGCCCATGTTGTGGGCCACCGGCTTCATCTTCGTGTTCACGATGGGCGGCTTTACCGGCCTCATCTGCGCCATCGCCCCGATCGACATTCAGGTGCAGGACACCTACTACGTCGTCGCCCACTTCCACTACGTGCTGGTCGCCGGCTCGCTGTTCGCGCTTTTCGCCGGCGCCTACTACTGGCTGCCCAAATGGACCGGCCACATGCCCAGCGAATTCCTCGGCAAGCTGCACTTCTGGTGCTCAATCGTCTTCTTCAACATCACCTTCTTCCCGATGCACTTCCTTGGCCTTGCAGGCATGCCGCGCCGCATCCCCGACTATGCGCTGCAGTTTGCCGACTTCAACGCCATCGCCAGCGTCGGCGCCTTCGGCTTCGGGCTGTCGCAACTGATCTTCATCGTCGTCGTGGTCAAGTGCATCCGCGGCGGCGAACGCGCCGCGGCCAGGTCGTGGGAAAGTGCCGAAGGTCTGGAATGGACCGTGCCTTCGCCCGCGCCGTATCACACGTTCGAGGAAGCGCCGGTCGTCCGGTGAGCGGCTGGTGACCATGATGGGCGCCGTATTTATCTGGAGAGAGCGACGGTCGGGGTGTGCGCAGAGCATCCGAGGACTGTCCGAGCACCGAGCGCAGCGAGGGCGAGTTCCGCAGGGTGCGGCGCGCACACCCCGACTGGCGCGGATCGCAGGCACTCATGAACGGAACCATCGAGATGACCAAGTCTGACCGCCGCGCCGCGAACCTCCGCATGGGCCTGGCCCTGGCTGCGGTGGCGCTCACCTTCTTCCTCTTCGTCATCCTCAAGTACAAGGTTTTCGGCCGATGAATTCGCCCGTCGACAACGGCCTCGCCTCAGACAACCGGCGCCTGCTGCTGCGGCTGGCGCTGTCCGCGCTCGTCATGTTCGGATTCGGTTTCCTGCTCGTCCCTTTTTACGAAAAGATCTGCGAAGCCACCGGCATCAACAACGTCCTACGCCCTGAAGCCGAAGCCGGCGCCCGCTTCGCGGCAGACGCCCCGCTCAACTCTCAGGTCGACGCCAGCCGCAGCATCCTCGTCCAGTTCGACGCCAACCTGCACGACCTGCCGTGGCGCTTCCAGCCCGTGCAGCGTTCGGTCAGCGTGCACCCCGGGCAGCTCGTCCATGTCGAATACGAAGTCACCAACACTCGCGCTGAACCGATCACCGGCCAGGCCGTACCCAGCTACGGCCCGCAACTGGCCGGGCAGTACTTCCGCAAGCTCGACTGCTTCTGCTTCGCGCAGCAGACCCTCGCGCCGGGTGAACGGCGAATCATGCCGGTCGTCTTCGTCGTCGATCCCGCGCTGCCGTCCGACGTCAATACCATTACGCTGTCCTACACGTTCTTCGAGCTCAAGGGTCGCAGTGCCGCGAGCAGCGCAGGAGGAAGGGCATCGTGACCGACGCCCCTCGGCGTGCCGGCTTCCTCGCCACGATGCGGGCGGTGCTGTGGTCGTTCTTCGGCGTGCGCCGGCGCCAAGCCTACATCGACGACGCGGGCTCACTCAACCCGCTCGCCGTCGTGGTGGCCGGCGTGCTGGCGGGGGCGGTGTTCGTGATCGTGCTGGTGCTGATCGTGCAGTGGGTGATCGGCGTCGCAGCAGCGTAGGAGCGGACGTGGCCGCGATTGATCCCCTGATCGGGATGAAATCACGACCAGCGCCGCGACCACCGAACGGATCTTGAAATGGGAGGCAGCGTCATGAACCAGGCTACAGGCATGCATGCAGGGGATCATTATTTCGTCCCCGAACCGTCGAAATACCCCATTGTCGGCTCCATTGCCCTGCTGCTGTTCGGCGGCGGCGCAGCCATGTGGCTCAACGCCATGCCGGCCGGGCGCTGGATCTTTTTCCTCGGCATCGCCACCCTCGTCTTCATGATGTTCGGCTGGTTCGGGCAGGTCGTGCGCGAATCGCAGGGCGGACGCTATGGGCGGCGGGTGGACAAATCCTTTCGCTGGTCGATGGGCTGGTTCATCTTCTCCGAAGTGATGTTCTTCGCTGCCTTCTTCGGTGCCCTGTTCTACGCCCGGGTGCTCGCAGTGCCCTGGCTGTCTTCGGGAGACAATGCGGCGCTGCTGTGGAACGGATACAGCGGGGCGTGGCCGACCGCAGGCCCATACGCAACCAACCCCTTCACGCCGATGGCCGCCTGGGGCATCCCGGCGATCAACACGCTGATCCTGCTGACGTCGGGCGTCACGCTCACCTTTGCGCACTACGGCCTGCTCAACGGCAAGCGCGGTCAGCTCAAGCTCGGGCTGGCCGTCACCATCCTGCTCGGCGCCATCTTCCTGGCGCTGCAGGCGTACGAGTACATCCACGCGTATGAGGCGCTCAACCTGCGGCTCGATAGCGGCATCTACGGCTCCACCTTCTACCTGCTCACCGGCTTCCACGGCATGCACGTCACGGTGGGCGC
>JAFEFM010000050.1 GCA_018240585.1 Pseudomonadota bacterium | reverse complement strand
GGTCTGTCCTTGTGGTCATGAACCGGCCCGAAGACACCGCCCGGCTCGATCGTGACCAAACGCATGCGAAGCTCGCGCCCCGCCATGCCCTCGATCTCGGGGCCGAGGTCAACGACCCCGAGCAACTTCACCGCCACGCCTTTCGTCTCGTGTGCCATCTGTTCGGTGCTCATCGTGCTCTCCTTTCCGTCCCCCAAAAGCTAGCCGCGTGTTGGAGCGATCACGTGCTTCGCATCAATAAGAATGGTCCACGACATCGAACTTTGCCTGGCCGGCGACAACCGGTCGTGGGCCACTGCGGCCACTCAGGGCGACCTCCAACTGATCGCCAACGACAGCTATGGGGCACTCAGCCCGACCTCACACATTCGGCCATCTGCTGCCGTTCAGGGTCGCCGCTCGAACGTCAGGAGAAGACTGGAGACAGTTACTCGCACCAGCGGAGCGAACGTCAGCTGGCCCACCATCACCGATCATTCAATGACGGGCATCGCCAGCGAATGTTCAATCCTTCAATCGGCGCTATCGGGCGATAGCCAATCAGTAAAGGCTTGCTCAGACGGTCGGCTCCCGCAGCAGGCCGGAGTCTTCATTCATTTGCGCGCGTTGATGTATGCGGCGGCGAAGGCCTCCCGCGCATTGGAATTGAAGTCGAGACCCATCATGAGCCGCTCGCCGATGGACGATTTCGGAGTGACGCGCTCGTCAGCCATCTTCTTATCCAAAGCGCCCGCTTCTTCGGCGACTCGGGCGAGCGCGAGGCCGTAAACGTCCGAGTCCGGCGCAGCGTGCACCGCCTCGACCACGCCGAAGTAGATGTTCCAAAGGCGGCGAGCCGCCTGGATTGGCAGCTTCTCAGCCGCCACGACATACACGGCGATGTGCGCCGCCAGCTGCAGCGCGTGAAGTGGCATGTCGGCCCGCACGGTTGCATGGTGGATCCAGACCGCGACAAAGGCGCCGATGGCGACGTCCGGTACGGCGGGATCCTGAACCAACAGTCGGATGACGGCTCCGACGTGATTGAGGACACCCATGAAGTCCGTGCGCGGCCCCCACATGCCTCGGGCGAGCGACATGAAGGATGCGACGCCGCGAAGCATCGCAGTGGCCTCCAAGACACGGGGCGCAAGGCGAACCGCTTCCGGGATGAGAGCTATCTGGTGCCTCAGCTGGATTTGTATGCCCACGTGCCAGTCGCAGAGTTGCGCGAGTTTGGTCGCCACTTCTTCCGTGGTCAGCAGGCCGGTCTCCTCCAACCCGCAGAGCAGGTCCAAGGTGCACATTCCGTCAGTGGCGAACTTGTCCTCCAAGATCCACATTCGCAACATGGCGTCGTCGGAGTAGACGACGTAGTCGCCAGTGCGGGCAAGGCCTTTAAGTTCGCGCGACGAACTCGGCAGGTGCAGTTCGTCCTCCGAAGGCGCTCCGTGGGGCTGCAGGATCTGCGCGAGCCGCGGCCTGAGGCGATCTTGCACATCGATGCACCGCTGCCGGAAGATGCTTCCAGAGAACGGCTGCGACATTCTCATCAGCTCGCCCAAGGTCGCCTGGGAGATTGCGACCTTGGGAAAGAAGTCGAAGACCTTGTCTAGCAGCTCGAGGTCTTCGAGCACGAACAGAGTGAGCAGATCGAACAGGGGCGTCCTCGAACGGAAGGACTCGGCGCACCGCTGCTCCCACTGCCCGCCGATCATGTTCAGGTGGAACTTCATCTCGTCGGCCGTCGACCGCTTTGCCAGTTCCCAGAGATGCGCCACGTCCTGCACATTTCCAAGCGCGAAGCGCGGACGCCACGCGAAAGGCAATGGCAACTCGCCGCTTTGGAGCTGAGCTTCGAGCCGCGCTCGTTGTTGCTCGCACTCTTCCGACATTCCAATGGCGGACTTCATCGAACGCAGCATCTCCTCCGCGCCAGCCTCGGCCGGGAACTCCACTCGGCTAAGTATCTTCGACTGGGGGAACCGTTTGAAGAAGGCGTTCGCGCGCGCTTGGAACTCCTCCTTGCGCGCATCGCTCAGCACCGCCGTCTCGAAGCTTGTGGCGGTGATGACCATGCAAAGAAACACCCCCTCCTCCACCTCGTCGTCGCTGGACGCGAGCGCCCCCATGCGGAACGCAAGGTCGACGAGCCGAGGGCTGGTGGAGTTCGCATGCTGCTCAAGGTTGAACAGCATCCGGACGCACTCGACGCGTCGTTCCTTCGACTGTGCGCGTTCCAAGATCAGCTCAGCTGCCGCTTTGGCCTTCTCCGTGAACCCCCAGCGAATCATGATATTCACGTAGGTGTTCAAAGCGACCCCGTCCTCAATGCCTCCTTCGAGCATGCTCTCCAGGATGGACCTCGCCTCGTCAGACCGGCCCAACTGGTCGAGCGCTAGCGCTTGGAACGCTCTGATCCGCCCCGTGACCTCAAACTCTCTGCTGGCCTCCTCGCACAAGGCGAGCAGATCGCTCCACCGCTCCCGGGTGGCCAAGGCGACCCCAATCCTGACGGCGATCATTGGGGACAAACGAATCGTCGAGCGCACGCGTGTCGCCACGGCGAGGAACTGCTCGGCCTGCGTCTCGGAGCCGGGGTCCAGCTCTTGGAGCAGGAACAGCGTGGTCGGTTTGGGGTGCCCAAGCTGCTCGTCGACGTGGGAAAGATCAGTCAAAGCCTCGCCGCTTTGCAGCTGATTCCTGCGCCGCGCGAGCATGTAGTCCAAGATCGCGGCATGCGCCTCGTCTTCCGCATCTCCAGAGCGCAAGATGTCGCGCCAAGCCTCGACCAGAGGATCCCTGGCCATCACGTCGGCCGACAGGGCCGCCAGCACCAAGGCGGGTCCGAATAGCTGGTGCGAGCGACCGACTGTGTCGATGTTTGCCGCCATCAGCTCGACGCAGTCGCGGTGCTTGCCGAGTTCGTGCAGGAATGTGACGCGGCGCAGGACTTTCATGTTGCCGTCGGGCAGCCGGCTGTTCGCTTCCAAGGCCGCCTGGAAGTCGCCGCACTGGGCCGCGAGGGTCTCTGCTGCCGACTGGAGCTCGGCTTGCTGCGGCCGCTGCCGCGCCGCGGCCAACACCCGGGCGAGAATCTGCTCCTGCTTACCGAGCATGCTCGCAGTCGCGATCCAGAGGTCGATCACGAATTCGGCGTTCGACACCCATCTGATCTCCTCTAATGCGGAGACGGCCTCTTCGATGTCGGCCCACGCTTCGCGTAGCGCGGTCGCATCGACCCCGATGGGGCCTGAAGGAGGAAGGACGTCGTCCTCCGAGTCCCCGTCGCTCGACTCCTCGACGCGCGCGCTCCTCAGCGCGATGTTGAACCGCGCTCGTGCCCGCAAGATCAGGAACAACAGCCTTGTCGACTCCCGATTCTCGTCCAAGGCGATGCCATCGATGCACGCTTGCAGCGCCTGTTCGGGATTCGAGAACATGGTCTCGACCACGGCCCGCGCCGCGAGACTCTCAGCGCCTTCGAAAGTGTCAAGAAGCGCGATGGCTTCGGTGCGCTTGCGGCTGGCAGCGAGGAGGCGAGCCTTGACGCCTAGCAGCGCTGGGTCCGCGTCCGTCGGCAGCGCGTCGAGCACGTCCGAATAGTCCTGGCCTTGGGCTGTTCTGAACCGCCTGCGCATCTCGCTCTCGGCCCAGGCCGCCCAGTATTTGGCCTGCGGTTGCGTCTCGGCGGCACTCTTGAACGCGCGGGACGCACCATCTTCGTCGCCTCGAACGAGGCGAAGCCGGCCTTTCAGGTGCCAGTACTCCGCCTTCTCCATCGCCGACGCAGACTCCAAACGCTCTGAAGCCTGACGGAGCAGGTCCGCGCACTTCTCCACGTTGCCCCGGGCGACTGCGGACTTCGCTTCCGTGACCAACCAGGCCAAGCTGCCGCGCGGAGGATTGATCCAAACGTCGGTGGCGGGCTCCGCCAAGGCTTGGGCGAAGACGATGCTGCGGGTGCCTATGTTTCTGGTTATCGACTCCACCATGAGGACTCGATCCTCCGAGCCGAGCGACGGGTCCATCCCGGCTACGCTGGTGTCCAACGCATGCCCAACTCGAGAAAGGCGATGTCGCTTCCGGACCTCGTCGACCAGATCCGACGTGCGATCCAAGACGTTGGCCGTGGGCACGCGAATCGCGGCCTCCTTCTGCTCCAAGGGGACGGAGGCGATCTGAATACGGTCAAGCTCCTCCCGAATCCAGACGTAGTGAAGCGGGCACTCGCGGGGATCCTCTGGATCGACGCTCAGGTCGCATAGAACCAGAAGGACAGGCTCGTCCGTGTTGTCGAAGTAGCGGAGCGTCGTAGTGGAGAGGTTGATGGAGAGGAAGCTTCCGTCTGCGCTACGCTGCGGCGAGCGCGTGCCCTTGAGCTGGAGGCGGAAAGGGTGTACGACCTGCTGCTTCACGCTGATTTGTACTTGGAGGTCAAAGCCAAAGTCGTTGACGCCGCCAAGCTCCGTGAGCTGCCAGCCCTTGGGCCGCTTTGCGCGCAGACAGTCGTAGGCGTCTTGTCCGATCTCTTGCGAGTCGCCGGTCTGCGGCAATCCTTTGTCGTGTGGCATGTGGACTCCCGTCCCTGGTGAATTCCAAAGAGGCTCTCGACGATTGCCTTGCTCGTTACCTATCCTCCCTGCGGAGGAGTCAGTTCATCCACCCCAACATCAAGGAGTGCAGGGCAGGGTGCGCTCCAGCGAGGCCGGCGCCGCCGAGGATGGCCGCTACCAGCACGATGCGAACGTCTCGAGACATCAATGCGAAGAGACGGTGGCGATCGTTCTTGAAGCATTCATAGGGGGTGCGGCCGCGCGGCATCACTTCGCTCCGTTCCCGCTCTTCGCCGCCTTCTCCAAAGCTTCCGACTTGGCGGCGGCGACTTTCGCGGCCGCTTCCAAAGCCTCTTGATGCGCAGTCCAGTCCCCAGCCGCGCCCACGTCAGCGACCCGCTCGATGAATCGCCCATAAAGGCCGTCTTGGACTTGGCCATTGCGACGCATCATCTCCACGGCGATGTTGGGGTTCAGCAGCAGGATGAAGTGGAACTCGCCCGACGGGCCGGGCTTGGTGCGGATGAACCCAAGTTCCCGCAGGCGACGCATGCGTTTGCGCCAAGTGTCGGTCGCGCGCTCGCCGGTGAAGCCGGTCTCGGCGGCGAAGGTCGCCGGGTTCTCCACGACCACCAGCGGGTTGTCCGGGGCACGCGCCCACAAGCAGAAAAGGGAGTGGCCGGCCGGCGAGCCTTTGGATATCTCGTCGATGGCCTGCATCGCGATGGGTAAGGGGCGCGGCACCGTGGTGAAGCCGTCGTTGCTCTTGCGCCGCCACAACAGCGTCTCGGGCACGTCCGGAAAATGCAGTGCGAGCTGCTGCTGCGCGCGCTCGGACATCTTGAGGCGCCGGGTCTGGGATTGCTTCAAGTTGGCCATGCTGGGCTCCGTTTCTGATGGCCGAAGTGTGCTTGTGTCGACGAGCCACTGCAATGATTCGATTGGCACGAATCTCGTTCTACTCAAGTGCCTGAATCCGCTTCTGGCGAAATCTCAAGTTGCGCATGAGTGATCAAACTCCACCCTCTGAGCTGCGCCATATCCTGCGATAAATTCAGATAGATTTTCGCATAATCAATGACTTGTAAAAGTCTTGCGGTGCTCAACGTACTGGTGTGCTGGTGTGCTTCGGTGCTGCTGTGCTGCTGGTGGGGCTTGCAAAGGGGAGGGCCAGGCGCCCTTCGCGAGGCAACTGCTCACGCAGCTCGGCGGCCTGGCCGTCGACGCAACGCACGCGCTCATGAACTTGGGGCGCGGACGACCTACGCCCGCTGCACCTCATCCATCGGTCTCATTTGAGCGCGCCGCACCTCTGGCCGAACGACTGCTCGATGTCACTTAGCCTTAGTTCGCCCAGAGATGCTGAACGACAGCAACCGCTGCAGTCCTGTCACTCACGTCCGAGCCGCGAGGGTCGGCATTGGGTCGATAATGCCAGTTCGGTGGACTGAAGACCTGCCGGTGACCTAGGCCCGTCGAGTGTCGGCAGTGGTTCGGAGTTACTGCCAAGCATATGGGCGAAGTAGTTGCTGCACGACTGCACACCCCGATTCATCGGCGCTTCCCCGAGGCTGCCAGGGATCGCACTGGCTACTGGACTCCCTGGGGCCGTAGCATCTGCGCGACGGCCTCCAGATGAGAGAGTGAAGGGGCTGAACGTTCCGCTTTGTGAACCTCAGGAACGGCCTGCGCTCACGATTGGAGCATGAGCGAAACAACCCGCTTTAAGCATGGCGCTTCGTGCTCGCCGAGACAGTCGATAACTTCGAAAGTCCGGAGTACATCAGCCGTGCCAGCCACGGAGTCGCTCACCAGCGCGATGAGCTGCGGTCTGCCACTCGACCGATGAAGCTTCTTCGCCGCGTCGATCTCGAACTGCACCCAGCGGTTCTCCAAGGCGCGAGGCGAGAGGACGACGATGAAGGCATCGCACATACCGATGCCGCGCCGCAGATAATCGACAATGCTCCGATCTCCAATCAGGGAATCGCGTCCGAACCAACTGGAAAAGGGCATGAACCAGTGCGGGATATTGGCGCGCTGCAGGGTCTCGGCGACGCGCCCAGCGAGCACATCGTCTGATGAGGCATAGCTGACAAAGCAAGTCCGCTTGGTCGCCACGGAGGGCATTAGCCCGTGGCACTCGTTCGCTGCGGACCATTGGAGGCATTCGAGGTACTTTCCTTCATCCATCTGGGCGGCGAAAAGGCTCACGTGCCTGAGGCCGGTCATATACCAATTGGCACCCCGCAGGTCAGCATGGGCAAAACAGCACTGGTACAGCTTCGCCTTGGAGAAGTCTGCGTTGACGCACACCGCACCCGTCAGGTCGACACCATCCAGCGCCGCGTGGTCCAAATGCGCATCGCTCAGATCGCTTTGGGAAAGGTTGACGTTACTTAGTGTCTTGCTGCTCAAGATCGCATCGCGCAGCGAAGCGTGTTCGAAGTAGCGCTCCCCCCTCGCGTAGCGCAGCAGGAGTTCCTCGTGTCCGACAGGCGGGACGTAGCCTTTAGGCTTCCGGTACTTGAAGGGGGTCATCGGCGGTATCCCGGGCTGACTTCGCGATAGGTGCGCTCAAAGCTCCTCGCAATCAAAGTCTAGGCGTCGCTGCCGTTGGGAGCCAGCCAGTCGCCCGGCTTAGCGCGCTGCTTGTCGCTGTTGTTCGGATAAAGGCACCTGTTCGGCGAAACTGCGATCCTTGCGCCAACTGCCGACAGTACTGCGGCGATCAATTGCTGATGGTTGGGCGGCAGCTTCGGCCGGTCACGGACGCTCGCTGCTTCAATCGGGTCGGCAGACTCGGCGCTTTTCAGTCCCCGGCAGAACGCCGTACCAGTTCACCGCCCAGGTTTCATGCGCAGCGCCGCGGCCAGCGCCAGGCCGAATACCAGGGTGAGCAGCACGAAGGCCTGCGAATAGGCCCAGTGGATTCCCGGCGGCTGGGCGCCGTGAACACCGATGCGCCATTCGACGAATACCGCGGCGATCGCCACG
>JAFEFM010000509.1 GCA_018240585.1 Pseudomonadota bacterium | reverse complement strand
CAGCGCTTGATGATGTTGTGCTGGGGGCCGTACGGGAAGCCGGTGATGTTTTCGGCGCCGTTCTCGGTCACGACCAGGATGTCGTGCTCGCGGTAGCCACCGGCCCCCGGCATGCCCTCGGGCAGCATGATCATCGGCTCGATCGACACCACCATGCCCGGCTCGAGCACCGTCTCGATGTCCTCACGGAACTCGAGGCCCGCTTCGCGCCCGTAGTAGTGCGACAGCACGCCGAACGAGTGGCCGTAGCCGAAGGTGCGGTACTGCAGCAGGCCGTGCTCGGCGAAGATCTCGTTCAGTTGCGCGGCCACGTCGCAGCAGCGGATGCCCGGCTTCACCAGCTTGAGCCCGGCCTCGTGCACCTCGACGTTCGCCTCCCACAGCTTGAGCGAGGCGTCGTCGCAGTGGTCGTAGAACATCGTGCGCTCGAGCGCGGTGTAGTAGCCCGAGATCATCGAGAAGCAGTTCAGGCTCAGGATGTCGCCCTTCTGCACGCGGCGCGTGGTCACCGGGTTGTGCGCGCCGTCGGTGTTGATGCCCGACTGGAACCACGTCCAGGTGTCCATCAGCTCCGAATCGGGGAAGCGCTTGGCGATCTCGCGCACCATCGCCTGCGTGGAGGCCAGCGCCACCTCGTGCTCGGGCACCCCTTCATGCACCGCCGCCGCCAGCGCCGCGCCGCCGACGTCGCACACCTGCGCGCCGTGCTTGATCAGCGCGATCTCCTCGGCCGACTTGATCATGCGCATGCGCATCGTGCCGGCGCCGATGTCGACAATCTGCGCGTCGGGCAGCGCGGCCTTCAGCTTTTCCAGACGCTCGACCGGAATGTGGTCGAATTCGGCCCCCACGCGACCCTTGTTCGGGATCTCCTGCTGGATCGCGCGGAAGTAGTTGTCGCGACGCCAGTCGGTATAGACCACGTTGTAGTCGCCCACCGTACGGCGCCACGGCTGGCCGCCATCGATGTTGGCGCTGATCGTGACCACCTTGTCCTGCGTCACCACCAGGCCGTACGGGCGCCCGAACGAGCAGTACAGGAAGTCGCTGTAGTAGTTGATGTTGTGCATCGACGTGAACAGCACCGCGTCGATGTCGTTGGCCGCCATGTACTGACGCAGCTTGGCCTGACGGTTGTGGTACTCCTGCTCCGAGAAGGTGTGCTTCACCTTCTGGCCGTTCTCGATCCGCAGCAGGTCCTTCATGTCCTTGATCGACTGGATGCCCGTCACCAGGTTCGTCATGTCTCGCTCCGTTTTCTGTCTGAGATTGGTCTTGAACACGCCTGCCGGTTGCGCTTCCGATTCCGCTCATCGGACTTTCCGCACCCCGGCAACGTGGAAGTCATGCTAGTGCTCGACCCTGACCGGTTATTTCCAGGTGGCGACGAATGTTTGCGTGAAAGCGACGTCGATCGCACGGCCATGTCGGGAAAAAAAGAACCTCCAGCGAGGAGGTTCCGGACGTCGAAAGCGCGGCTGGGATCAACCGCTGAGGAAGTCAGCAGCCCCCGGCCCACGCCCACGCGCCGCGGCAGGTCAGGCAGGCGGCTTGGCGGTTCTTTCACCCTCACCGACCTTGCGGCGGCGCTCCGCGCTCGGCGAGATGCCGAACCCGGCGTGGTAGCGATGCGAGAAATGTGCGAACGACACGAAGCCACAAGCCATCACGATATCGGCGATCGGTCGATTGGTCCGCGTCAGCAGTTGCCGCGCACGCTCCAGCCGCAATTGCAGGTAGTACTGGCGCGGCGTGCAATCGAGCGTGTCGCGGAACAGACGCTCGAGCTGCCGCGCGGAGAACTGCATGTGAGCGGCCAGTTCCTCCATCGACAGCGGCTCCTCGATATTGCACTCCATCAGCTTGATGGCCTCGACGAGCTTGGGATGCGATGCGCCGGAGACGTCGCGTAGCGAGGTCTTTTGCCGCTCGTCGGGTCCACGGCGCTCGTAGATCAGCAATTCGGCGACCGACGAAGCGACCTTGTGCCCGCCGCCACCCAGGCCAATCAGGTGGATCATCATCTCGACCGGCGCGATGCCGCCGCTGCAGGAGCAACGATTCCGGTCGACCTCGTAGATCTTGTTCGACACCACCAGACGGGGGAAACGATCCAGCAGCGCATCCATGTCCTCCCAGTGGATGGTGCTGCGATAGCCGTCCAGCAAGCCTGCGCAGGCCAGGAAGTAACTGCCGGTATCCACCCCGCCCAATGACACTCCCTTGCCTGCCAGCGTGCGCAGCCAGTGGATGATCACCTCCGTCCCGGCCGACGGCAGCGGGTTGGGGCCAATGACGAGTACCGCGTCGAGGTCGCTCACGCTGGTGGCGGCCATGTCGGGCTGCACGCAGACGCCGGCGCTGGAGCGCACCGGCGCGCCATCCATCGTCAGCGTGACGCAGTCGTACAGCTTTCGCCTGGCCACCATGTTGGCCAGGCGCAGCGGATCGACAGCCGAACCGAAGCCTATCAACGTGAAATTGGGAACCAGCAGGAAGCCGACGCGGATCGGCGCATCACCGCCCCGCCCAGCCCAGTACCGGCCGGTGTCATTTGGTAGAGCCATCGCAATCGTCGTGAAGCAGGGCGAATCGAACTTCGCGTGCCCGGTACCGCCGTTGGCGACGGCGATGGCGCGACCTTCGCACGAGGCGCGCCATCGACCGATAGCCACTGCGGCCCGTAGCCGGACCCGAGCCGTATGCCTGAAGTCGTATCTTTATTATGGTAGTACGACGGTACGGGAGCCGTTGAGGAACACCCTTCGTTCGACGTAATAGTGGACTGCGCGCGCAAGCGCCTGGCATTCCATGTCGCGCCCTGCCGACAACAATTGTTCCGGACTGTGCGCATGGCTGACGCGGTCAACGACCTGCTCGATGATGGGCCCCTCATCGAGGTCGGTGGTGACGAAGTGCGCCGTCGCCCCGATTACCTTCACGCCGCGCTCATGCGCCTGATGGTAGGGTTTGGCGCCCTTGAAACCGGGCAGGAAGGAGTGGTGGATATTGATCGCACGTCCGGCGAGGCTTCGGCACAAGTCCGCCGAGAGGATTTGCATGTAACGCGCCAGCACGACCAGTTCCGCATCCGTCTCGTCGACCAGTTGCATCAGCCTCGTTTCCTGATGCGGTTTGGTCGCCTCGGTGATGGGAAGGTGATGGAACGGGATGCCTTCGGCCGCCGCCAGCCGCTCCAGGTCCGGGTGATTTGACACGATGGCGACGATGTCGATCGGCAGCTCGCCGATGCGCCATCGATACAGCAGGTCGCGCAGGCAATGGTCGAGCTTCGACACCATGATCAGCACCTTCGGCCTTTCGGACCGTTCGTGCATCGCCCAGTTCATGCCGAAGCGCGCCGCCACCGGCGCGAACTCCTCGCGCAGCGTCGGCGCGATCGGCTCGTGCTCCGACGCCGGTCGGAAGACGCAGCGCACGAAGAAACGCCCGCTCGCATCGTCGTCGAAGCACGAGAACTCGCTGATGTAGCAACGCTGGCGGTCGAGAAAGCTGGAGATCGCTGCGACCTGGCCCGAAGCGCTCGGCGCGGCCACCGTCAGGATCCAGCGCAAATCTTGTGACATGGCTCGTGTCTCCTCTTTATTTATGTATGAATAAAATTACGCTATGCAAAAACCTCCGACTTTTCTGTGCGCGACAAAAATCGAACCGATTGCGACATCGGTTGCCGCGAGCGGACGCAGGAGCACTCGTCGCCGCGCCGCCTGCGTGGACCATTGACGTGCTCCTTGGAAGTCCTGCACACCCGGACGGCCTCCGGTCCAGCCGGAAACTGGATCGTCCCCCCGCCGCCCGTGGCAAAGTAGCGGGGAGCGACGGCTTTCCAACCGCAGATGACCGAAGTACGCAACGATCCGAGGACGCCGACATGCATTCCGGCTCTTTCCATGCTGCAGACACCTTCCCGCGCCTGCTCGGCGACATCGGTGGTACCAACGCACGCTTCGCTCTGATCCTTGCGCCGGGCGGCGAATTGCAGGCTATCCGCACCCTGCCCTGCGCCGGTTTTCACGGTCCGAACGAAGCAATCGAGCACTACCTCGCCAGTGCCGGACTTCCGCGCCCACGTTGCGGCGCATTCGGGGTGGCCACAGCGATCGACAGCGACGTCGTGCACATGACCAATAACGACTGGGCGTTCTCGATCCGCGCGCTGCGCGACACGCTGGGCCTCCAGCGCCTGGAGGTGCTCAACGACTTCACTGCGCTGGCAATGGCCCTGCCTGGCCTCAGCGGGGCCGACTTGCTGCAGGCGGGAGGCGGCCACCCGATCGCGCGTCATGCCATCGGCCTGATCGGCGCAGGCACCGGGCTGGGCGTCTCGGGCCTCGTTCCTTGCGCTCACGATTACGTGCCGCTGGACAGTGAAGGCGGACATGTCACGCTTGCCGCCAGCGACACACACGAGGCGGAACTGCTTGCCTGGCTCGCCACGCGCCATGCACATGTCTCTGCCGAGCGGGTGCTCTCGGGTCCGGGCCTGGTTGCACTGCACCAGGCGCATGCGGCCATACGGGGCGCGCAGGCCGAAGCACTGACCGCGGCGCAGATCACCGAGAACGCACTATCGGGACGCTCGCAGTTGTGCATCGCCACGCTGGAGAGCTTCTGCGCCTTTCTCGGCACGGTCGCGTCGGACCTCGCATTGACCCTGGGCGCGCGCGGCGGCATCTTCATCGGCGGCGGCATCGTGCCGCGCCTGGGCGAATTCTTCCTCCGCTCGCGCTTCCGCGAACGGTTCGAGGCCAAAGGGCGGTTCAGCGCCTACCTGGCCGCCATTCCGACCTTCGTCATTCAGGCGCCCCACGCAGGGCTTGCCGGCGCTGCGCGCGCACTCGATCGCGCGCTCTCTTGGTCAGCGGCGCGCGGCGACTGACTCGTCGCACTCACGCACATTGGCAAGGCCCGGCTCCCGTCTGGCCCTATTGGCCGAAAGCGACCGGCTTGCTCCAGCGGCGCCCGCCACGCTGAACGGCGAGGGGCTCGCGCGCCTGCTCGACTTCGCCGCCCGCGCGGCTGCGATCACCTGCGCGCGCCGCGGTGCCGACATGCCGCGCCGCAGCGAGATCGCCGACGTCTGAGCGCGTCGCCATGGCCTGAGCCAGGAAAAACTGCGCGACCGACTCAGGCCGGGGCTTCGCCCCCCTCACCTTCGGGCAGGTGGATGAGTCCGGTGGTGTAGCCGTACTCGAACACCTCGCCATAGCGGCCCCATTCGATCGCCACCCGCAACACGCGCCCGGCCTCCGCCTCGTCGAGGTTCTCGCGCAGCAGGCGCAAGAAGGGCTCGACCGCCAGTTCGCCCGACTCCTCCTGCTCGAGGCTGTTGCGGATATGCGCGACGAGCGGCACATGCTCGAGCAACTGCTGGCCGAAGATCCGCTGGCGCAGCACCTTGCTGCCTTCGACGAAACGGCGGCCGATGGCGGTGATCACGATGTCGCCCTGTTCCACGCGGGCCAGCCCGAGCATCCCCAGCGCGGTCGCGACCGGCAGCAGCTCCTCGTCGGTGAGGTCGGCAGCTTCCACCAGCCGCGGCAGGTCGGCTCGGCCGAGGAAGCGCTGCTCGGCGAGCATTTCGAGCACACCTTCCATGCGGCTGACGTCGGCATCGGGCAGGCGCTCGGCCAGATTCGCATGCGCACGCCGCTCGACCTGGGTCAGCGGACTGCGCGCCGTCATCTGCGCGTAGACCTCGTCGATCAACTCGCGCACCCGCGGGCTGTCGGCATTGCGCGGCTGCGGCAGCGCGATGGGCAGCTCCGCGCGCACGCGCCCCGGATCGCTGGCGAAGATCAGGATCCGGTCGGCCATCATCACCGCCTCCTCGATGTTGTGCGACACGACGAGGATCGCCTTGATCGGCATGCTGCCGCTGCGCCAGAGCTGGAGGATCTCGTCGCGCAGGCGTTCTCCGGTCAGCACGTCGAGCGCGGAGAAGGCCTCGTCCATCAGCAGCACCTCGGGCTGCACGACCAGCGCGCGTGCGATGCCGACGCGCTGGCGCATGCCGCCGGAGAGCTCGCGCGGCAGCGCGCCCTCGAAGCCTGCGAGGCCGATCATGTCGATCGCCTCCGCGGTGCGGCGTTCGCGCTCGGCCTGCGGGACGCCACGCGCCTCCAGCCCAAGCTCGACGTTCTGCCACACCGTCAGCCACGGGAACAGGGCGAAGGACTGGAACACCATGCTGATGCCACGCGCAGGGCCGTAGAGCGGCTGGCCGCGGTACCGCACTTCGCCCGCGTCCGCCTGCAGCAGGCCGGCCATCAGGCGCAGCAGGGTCGACTTGCCGGAGCCGGACTGCCCCAGCAGGGCGACGATTTCTCCTTCGTGCAGCGTGAAGTCGACGTTCTGCAGCACCGCGCGCGCAGTGCCGTCGGCCGAGCGGAAGGATTTCCCCACGGCAGAGAGCTCGAGGATGGGTGAGGTCTTGCGGTCGGAAGACATGGACAGGCTCGATCTCAGTAGTGCATACGGTCTTCGGCGAGCTGGTACAGCCTGCGCCAGAAGAAGCGGTTCAATGCCATCACATAGACGCACATCACTCCGATGCCCAGGGCGATGCGCGGAAAATCCCCGCTCGCGGTCATCTCGGCCACGTAACTGCCGATGCCGTGCGCCTTCAGCGTGGTATCCCCCCAGGTGACGTACTCCGCAACGATGCTGGCGTTCCACGCGCCGCCGCTGGCGGTGATGGCACCGGTGACGAAGCTCGGGAACACCGCAGGCAGGTAGTACCGCCGCCACTTGAGGCTTCCCCTCAGGCCGAGGTTGCGCGCCGCGAGGCGCAGCTCGGCCGGCACGCTCGATGCGCCGGCCACGACGTTGAACAGCAGGTACCACTG
>JAFEFM010000508.1 GCA_018240585.1 Pseudomonadota bacterium | reverse complement strand
GATGCGGGCGGTCGCCCAATGTTCGTGCACCGGTGAGCCGACGGTGTCGTGCAAGGTCACGCCGACCAGCGCGAATGCGCCAGGCCTGGCTGCAAACGCCAGGGCCATGGCGGAGAAGGGCCTGATTGATCCGGTCAGCGATGTCGCCAGCGATCGCATCCTGACCGTTTCGGGAGCGAAGGACACGCTGGTACCGCCCGTCATCGCCGACCAATTGTCCGCTTTCTATGCAGCCCTCGGTGTGCCGGCGTCCAACCTTTCCGCCGTACGCCTGGCCGACGCCGCTCACACCATGCCGACGTCCGACTATGGCATCGCCTGCAGCAAGGAGACGGAGCCCTACATCGGCAAATGCGGCTACGACACGGCAGGCCAGGTGCTGAGCTGGATCTATGGCCCGCTGAAGCCGCCGGGCAGCAAGCCGGCTGGCCGCTTCATCGAATTCGACCAGCGCGCCTACATCCCGGCAGACCGCGGCGGCTGGTTCAACTGGCTCACCGGGTTGGACAACACCGCCTGGGCCTACGTCCCGGAAAGCTGCGCCAAGGGCGAACCATGCCGTGTGCACATCGCGCTGCACGGCTGCAAGCAGGGCCAGAGCTACCTGCCGCTGCGCCCGCCACCCGGCGGCGGCCTCTACAACGGCACGCTGTTCGTCAAGAACACCGGCTATGACCGCTGGGCCGACAACAACCACATCGTCGTGCTGTATCCGCAGGCGGTGTCGATTCCCTTCCGCAACCCGAACGGCTGCTGGGACTGGTGGGGCTACACCGGCGAGGACTACGCGACCAAGAACGGTGTGCAGATCCGCACGCTGCGGGCGATGATCGACGCGCTGTCCGCCGGGGCGACGAAGTAGGTCGTGCGCCGGTCCTCTCCGTGAACGACAAACGGCGCCGCGGCGCCGTTTGTCTTTTCCCGAATGCGGAATTCCCCGCCGCCCTCACATGCTGCGGCGATACTGCCCGCCCACCTTGTACAACGCGCCGGTGATCTGGCCCAGCGAGCAGTAACGCACCGCATCGACCAGCACCTCGAACACGTTGGCATTGTCGATGACAGCCTGCTGCAGCTTGCCCAGCCACTTCGGCGCCTCGTCCTTGTTGCGCGCGTGGAAGTCGGCCAAGCGCTTCAACTGGCCCTGCTTTTCCTCTTCGGTCGAACGCGCCAGCTCGATCTCCTGCTGAGCCTGGCCCTTCGGATTGAGGAAGGTGTTCACGCCGATGATCGGGTAGGAGCCGTCGTGCTTCTTGTGCTCGTAGTAGAGCGACTCCTCCTGGATCTTGCCGCGCTGGTAGCCGGTCTCCATCGCGCCGAGCACGCCGCCACGGGAAGCGATGGCCTCGAACTCCTTCAGCACGGCTTCTTCGACGAGGTCGGTGAGCTCCTCGATGATGAAGGCGCCCTGGTTGGGGTTCTCGTTCTTCGCCAGGCCCCACTCGCGGTTGATGATCAACTGGATCGCCATCGCGCGCCGCACGCTTTCTTCCGTCGGCGTGGTGATCGCCTCGTCGTAGGCGTTGGTGTGCAACGAGTTGCAGTTGTCGTAGATGGCGATGAGCGCCTGCAGCGTGGTACGGATGTCGTTGAAGTCCATCTCCTGCGCATGCAGCGAGCGGCCCGAGGTCTGCACGTGGTACTTCAGCTTCTGGCTGCGCTCGTTGGCACCGTACTTGTTCTTCATCGCCACCGCCCAGATGCGGCGGGCGACCCGGCCGATCACCGAATATTCCGGGTCCATGCCGTTGCTGAAGAAGAAGCTCAGGTTGGGCGCGAAGTCGTCGATGTGCATGCCGCGCGCCAGGTAGCTCTCGACGTAGGTGAAGCCGTTCGACAGCGTGAAGGCGAGCTGGCTGATCGGGTTCGCGCCGGCCTCGGCGATGTGGTAGCCGGAGATCGACACCGAGTAGAAGTTCTGCACCTTGTGGTGCACGAAGTATTCCTGGATGTCGCCCATCATCTTCAGCGCGAACTCGGTGCTGAAGATGCAGGTGTTCTGGCCCTGGTCTTCCTTCAGGATGTCGGCCTGCACCGTGCCGCGCACGGTCGCCAGCGTCCACTCCTTGATCTTCTGCACTTCGTCCTCGGTCGGATCGCGGCCATTGTCGGCCTTGAACTTGGCGACCTGCTGGTCGAGCGCAGTGTTGAAGAAGAAGGCGAGGATGATCGGCGCCGGGCCGTTGATCGTCATCGACACCGAGGTGGTGGGCGCGCACAGGTCGAAGCCGTCGTACAGCACCTTCATGTCGTCGAGCGTGGCGATGGACACGCCGGAGTTGCCGATCTTGCCGTAGATGTCCGGACGCAGGTCGGGGTCGCAGCCGTACAACGTGACCGAGTCGAAGGCGGTCGACAGCCGGTGCGCCGGCATGCCTTCGGAGACCTTCTTGAAGCGGCGGTTGGTGCGGAAGGCGTCGCCCTCGCCCGCGAACATGCGGGTCGGGTCCTCGCCCTCGCGCTTGAACGCGAACACGCCGGCGGTGTAGGGGAAGGAGCCGGGGACGTTCTCCTTCATCAGGAACTTGAGCGTCTCGCCCGCGTCCTCGAAGTTGGGCAGCGCCACCTTGCGGATCTTGCTGCCCGACAGCGAGGTGCTGGTGAGCTGGGTGCGGATCTCCTTGTCGCGGATCTTCACCACGTACTCGTCCGCGGCGTAGAGCTCCTTCGTTTTCGGCCACATGTCGAGCAGCTTCTTCGCCGCCGGGGTGAGCTCGCCGTCCTTCCAGTCGATCATCTCGGCAAACGAGCCGGCGTCCTTGCCGCACCGCTCGAACAGGCCCTTTGCGATCTTCAGCGACTGGCGCTCGCGCGCGACGCGCGCCTGCTGCTCGATGTGCTTGTGGTAGCCGCGCACGGTGTCGGCGATCTCGGCCAGGTAGCGGGTACGATCGGCGGGAACGATGGCGCGGCCTTCGGACGATGCCCGTACCTTGACCACCGGCAGCTTGCTCTTGGCTGCCTTCAGGCCCTTGCCGACGAGTGCCGGCAGCATCGCCTGGTACAGCGCGGTGACGCCGTCGTCGTTGAAGCGCGCCGCCATCGTGCCGAACACCGGCATCTCTTCCGTCGCCTGGTTGAACAGCTCGCGGTTGCGCTGGTACTGCTTGCGCACGTCGCGCAGCGCGTCCTCCGCGCCCTTGCGGTCGAATTTGTTGATCGCGACGAAGTCGGCGAAGTCGAGCATGTCGATCTTCTCGAGCTGGCTCGCCGCACCGAACTCGGGCGTCATGACGTACAGCGACAGGTCGACGAAGGGCACGATCGCGGCGTTGCCCTGGCCGATGCCCGAGGTCTCGACGACGACCAGGTCGAAGCCCGCCAGCTTGCAGGCGGCGATCACTTCCGGCAACGCGGTGGAGATCTCCGAACCGGTGTCGCGCGTGGCGAGCGAGCGCATGTAGATGTTGTCGTGCTCGATCGCGTTCATGCGGATGCGGTCGCCCAGCAGCGCGCCGCCGGTGCGCTTGCGCGAGGGGTCGATGGAGACGATCGCGAGCTTGAGCTTGTCGTCCTGGTCGAGGCGGAAGCGGCGCACCAGTTCGTCGGTGAGCGAGGACTTGCCCGCGCCGCCGGTGCCGGTGATGCCAAGCGTCGGCACCCTGGTCTTGGCCGCGGCGTCGATCAGCGCCTTCTTGACGTCATCGCCGTAGCCGCCGTTCTCGAGCGCGGTGATGATCCGGGACAGCGCGCGACGGTCGCCGGCGGCCAGCGCCTTCAGCACCTCGTCGGCCTTCTGCGGCGCGGCCTTGGTGATGTCGACGTCGCAGCGCTCGACCACGCTGTTGATCATGCCCTGCAGGCCCATCTTGGCGCCGTCCTCGGGCGAGAAGATGTGGGTCACGCCGTAATCGTGCAGTTCCCGGATCTCGGCCGGCACGATCACGCCGCCACCGCCGCCGAACACCTTGATCTTGTCGCCGCCGTTGGCCTTCAGCAGGTCGATCATGTACTTGAAGAACTCGACGTGGCCGCCCTGGTAGGACGTGATGGCGATGCCCTGCACGTCTTCCTGCAGCGCGGCATTGACGATCTCGCCAACCGAGCGGTTGTGACCGAGATGGATGACTTCGGCACCGGTGGATTGCAGGATGCGGCGCATGATGTTGATCGATGCGTCGTGGCCGTCGAAAAGGGCCGCTGCGGTGACGAAGCGCACCTTGTTCTTCGGCTTGTAAGGCGAGAGCTTGTGCGCCACGCTGAGGTCGGTCATGTTGGTCTCCTCCACCGGTTGATAGGCATCCATGAATGGTAGAAGCAGGGCGCCGGCATTGCCATTGTTGCAATGGACGATGATCGTGCAAAATCCGCCAGAATATTGACACCGCTTGGCAACACCCTCACCCCAGCCGCCATGTCCAGGTCGCAGTCCCCGCACGTCCACGCGTCACCGCGAACCTACCGCAGCCGCGCGACGGTCGCGATGGGCTTCGTCACCGGCATGCTGTCCGGCATGCGCCGCGCGGGTCGCGATCCGGCGCCCATTCTCGCCGCAAGCGGCATCGACCTTGCAGACACTGCCAGCCGCATTCCGGTCGATCGGTACGCAGCGCTCTACAACCGGGTGGTGGCCGAACTGCAAGACGAGGGTTTCGGCCTTTTCAGCCGCAGTATGGCTCCCGGTTGCTTCGAATTCCTGTGCCGCGGCATGCTCGGCGCGCCGACGCTCGCGGAAGCCCTGTCACGCGCGGCGCGCTTCATGCACATCGTGCTCCCCGACCTGGAGGTGGTCATCCGGCGCGACAAGGGCCGCGCCGAGCTGAGGATCGCCGAGGCACGCGCGCTGACCGCCGACGCCGACGATCCGGCGCGGGTGTTCGCCTTCGAGTGGCTGCTGCGCCTGCTGCACGGCGTGGCGTGCTGGTTCGTGGGCCGCGGTCTGGCGCTGGACGCGGTGAGCTTCCCCTATGCCCGCCCGCCCCACGCCGACGACTACACGCTGGTCTACACGGAGCATTCCAGCTTCGGTGCCGAGCTGCTGAGCGCCAGCTTCCAGGCCAACCTGCTCGATCTGCCCATCCGCCGCGACGAGGCGGCGCTGGCCGAATTCCTCGATGGCGCGCCGGGCAAGATTTCCATGCTGTACCGCCGCGACCGCGAGATGGTGTTCCGTGTGCGCGACCTGCTGCGCGACGCCCTGCCGGCCAGCCTGCCGCTGGACGAGGTCGCCGGCCGCCTGCATGTCTCGCCACGCACCCTGCATCGCCGGCTGGAGGAAGAAGGCGCCAGCTTCCGCAGCATCAAGGACGCCATCCGCCGCGACATCGCGCTAGCCCGGCTGACCAAGACGCGCCAGCCCGTGGCGCGCATCGCCGCCGAGCTGGGCTATGCCGACACCTCGGCCTTCTATCGTGCATTCGTCGCCTGGAGCGGCGTCTCGCCCGAACAGTTCCGGCGCCGGCTGACGGCGCGCGAAAGCCTGCCGGCCGCGTCGCACGCCACAGCCACCGGTGCGCGGGTTGTGCAAACATCACGCCCGTAAGCACGAAGAGCCGCCACACCGGAGACACGCTCGAGCATGGCGAAATCACCCCCGCCCCAGACGGATCTTGCCGCCTTCACGCCGGAGCAGTTGCGCCGGCACGATCTGCTGCTGGCCGGGTTCGACCTGCTCGACCAGGCCATCGCGGTGTTCGACACCACGCCCAAGCTCGTCACCTGGAACAAGGCCCTGGTCCGCCTGCTGGATTTCCCGGAGGAACTGGTGCGGGTCGGCACGCCCTTCGAAGCCTTCGTGCGCTTCAATGCCGCGCGCGGCGAATATGGCGATGGCGACATCGAGACCCTGGTCGCGCAGCGCATGGCGGCGGCTCGCGCCTTCCAGCCCCACTACATCGAGCGGGCGCGCCCCAACGGCACGGTGCTGGCGGTGCGCGGCGTGCCCATCCCGAACCTCGGCTTCGTGTCGTTATGGACCGACGTCACCGAGCAGCGCCGCTACGAGGCAGTGATCCAGCAACAGAACGCGCAGCTCGAAGCACGGGTGCGCGAGCGCACGGCGGAACTCGAACAGGCCAACGGCGAGATCGACCAGATCGCCGGCGCACTGCGCCGCAGCGAGCACCGCCTGCAACTGATCATCGACTCCATCCCGGCGATGGTCGCCTATGTGGACAGCCAGGAGATCTACCACTTCGCCAACCGCGGCTATGCCGACTGGTTCGGTTTCCCGAAGGACGAGATCGTCGGCCGGAACATCCGCGAAGTGGTCGGCGACGAGGCCTACGCCCAGATTCAGCCGCACATCGAGCGCGCGCGCAGCGGTGAGCGCATGTGCTACGAATACAGCCGCACCGGCCCCGGCGGCCGCCCCCTGCATGCGCGCAGCGTGCTGGTGCCCGAGCTCGGCGCCGACGGCAAGACGGTGGTCGGCCTCTTCGTGATGAGCACCGACATCACCGAACAGCGGGCCAACCAGGCGGCGCTGGTGCAGGCGCAGAAGATGGAGGCGGTCGGGCAGCTCACCGGCGGCCTCGCGCACGACTTCAACAACCTGCTCACGATCATCATCGGCAACCTGTCTGCGCTGCAGGAGCGGCCCGCAGGCGCGCCGGTCGCCGACTACGTCGGCCCTGCGCTGCAGGCAGCGCGGCGCGGCGCCGAGCTGATCCGCCGGCTGCTGACCTTCTCGCGGCGGCAGACGCTTGACCCGACCGCGGTCGAGGTCGGTTCGCTGGTGCACAACATGACCCACCTGCTGGTACGCAGCCTCGGCGAGACGATCAAGGTCAGACTGCGCCTGCCGGGAGAGCCGCTGCACGCGCTGGTCGATCCGCATCAGCTCGAGAACGCGATCCTGAACCTCGCCCTGAACGCGCGTGATGCGATGCCCGACGGCGGCGAGCTGACGATCGCGGTGACGCTGCGCGCGCTCGACGTGGCGCTTGCCCGTGCCGCGGAGGTGCCGCCGGGCGACTATGTGCAGATCGACGTCTCCGACACCGGCTGCGGTATCGACGCGGCCGTGCTGCCACGCGTGCTGGAACCCTTCTTCACCACCAAACCTTTCGGCGGCGGCAGCGGACTCGGCCTGTCGATGGTGTATGGATTCGTGCGCCAGTCGGGCGGCAACCTGCGCATCCTCAGCACGCCGGGCAAGGGGACGAACGTACGCTTCGTGCTGCCGCAGACTGCGGCGCCACAAACCGTCGCCCCTCACATCGAGCGCCCTTCGGGCAGCCTGCCGCTGCGCGACGGGCCGGTGCTGCTGGTGGAGGACCAGCCGGAGGTGCGCAAGGTGATCCGCATGCAGCTCACCGCGCTCGGCCATCCGGTGATCGAGGCGGGCGACGGCATCGAGGCGCTGGGTCTGCTGGAGAACGTCGCCGACATCGCCATCCTCGTCAGCGACACCGTGATGCCCGGCGGCATCGGCGGCCCGGAGCTGGCGGCGCGCGCCCGTGCGCTGCGGCCGGGCCTGCCGGTGCTGCTGATCACCGGCTATGCCAGCGAAAGTTTCAGCGCCGCCGCGGAGGCGGACATCCCGGTGCTGCGCAAGCCTTTCGACCAGCCCGCCCTCGCCAAGGCCCTCGCCGAGCTTCTGGAATCCAGCCCATCATGACCCTGCCTCGCCCCGACATGCCCGCCACGCTCTACGTGCTCGAGGACGAGCCCGACATCGCGCGCCTGATCTGCAGCAGCCTGGCCGACTATGGCTTCCGCTGCGAGCACATGAGCACCGGACGGCAGTTGCTGTCGCGCGCGCGGCAGACGACACCCGACCTGTGCATCATCGACCTCGGCCTGCCCGACATGGACGGCATGCAGGTGGTGCGCGAGCTGCAGGAGGGCAGCCCGTGCGCAGTGCTGATCCTGACCGGGCGCAACGACGTCACCGATCGCGTGCTCGGTCTGGAGCTGGGCGCCGACGACTACATCGTGAAGCCGTTCGAGCCGCGCGAGCTGGTTGCCCGCGTGCGCTCCATCCTGCGCCGTTACCAGCGTGCCGCAGCACCCGACCCCGCCGAGCGCACCATCGCCCGCTTCGCCGGCTGGACGTTCGACGCCGCGCGGCACGCGCTCACCGCACCCGACGGTCGCGAGATCGGCCTGTCGTCCTCCGAGGCGAGCCTGCTGGCGAGCCTGCTGCGGCGGCCGAACAAGATCCTGTCGCGCGAGCAGTTGCTGGGCGAGCGCGAACTCGATCCCTTCGACCGCAGCATCGACGTGCGCATCTCGCGCCTGCGCCGCAAGCTCGACGACGATCCGCAGAATCCGAAGCTGATCAAGACCGTGTATGGGGCGGGGTATCTGTTCTCCGCGCAGGTCGCCTGGGAGTGATCTTCGTCGGGTGGTTCCCTGTCGGGAGCGCGCGGCATTTGCTCCACGGGCTGCGGAACTCGCCGTCGCTACGCTCGGCTCGGACAGTCCTCGCCCGCTCCACAAACGCCGCGCACTCCCGACAACGCCGTGCGTGCTCGACGATTGCTTGACCCACAGGTCACGCTTGCCGGGAGTACGCGACTCGGCAGTCGGCGGACGGGGGTGGTGTTCGTGGCGCCGGCGAGGACTGTCCGAGCCCGCAGGGCGAGTTCCGCAGCCGGCAGAACGAATGCCGCCCCCGTCCGACCGACGGGCTACAGGCACTCCCCCAAAAGAACAATAAGCCTCGCTATAATTATGAATTCTTAATCCACTTCGCACCCGGAGACCTCACCATGGCCCAGCGCCCGTTCAAGATCCTCGGCATCCAGCAGATCGCCATTGGCGGACCGAGCAAGGAAAAGCTCAAGACCCTGTGGGTCGACATGCTCGGGCTGGAAGTCACCGGCAACTTCGTCTCCGAACGCGAGAACGTCGACGAGGACATCTGCGCCATGGGCACCGGCCCGTTCAAGGTGGAAGTGGACCTGATGCAGCCGCTGGATGCGGACAAGAAGCCGGCGGTGCACACCACCCCGCTGAACCACGTCGGGCTGTGGGTGGACGACCTGCCAAAAGCGGTGGAATGGCTGTCGTCCAACGGCGTGCGCTTTGCACCGGGCGGCATCCGCCGCGGCGCCGCCGGTTTCGACATCACCTTTCTGCACCCGAAGGGCAACGAGGAATTCCCGATCGGCGGCGAAGGCGTGCTGATCGAACTGGTGCAGGCGCCGAAGGAAGTGGTCGACGCCTTCGCCCGTCTCGCGGCGAGCTGAGCCGGCGCTAGGGCGTGGCGGCGCTGAAGGTGTCGCAGGCGCGCAGCGTGCCCTGCTTCAGGCCTTCGCGGAACCAGCGCGCCCGCTGCGCCGAGGTGCCGTGGGTGAAGCTGTCGGGCACCGCATAGCCACGCGCCTGCTTCTGCAGGCGGTCGTCGCCGGTGGCGGACGCGGCCGCCAGGCCTTCCTCGATGTCACCGGCCTCAAGCACATGGCGCGAACGGTCGGCATGGTTCGCCCACACGCCGGCGAGGCAGTCCGCCTGCAGTTCCAGCCGCACCGACAGACCGTTGGCCTCGCGCTCGGACACACGCTGACGTGCCTGCTGCACTTTTTCCGAGACACCCAGCAGGTTCTGCACGTGGTGGCCGACCTCGTGCGCGATCACGTAGGCCCGGGCGAAGTCCCCGGGCACGCCGAAGCGGGTGCTCAGTTCGTCGAAGAAGGACAGGTCGAGATAGACCTTGGCGTCCGCCGGACAGTAGAACGGCCCCATCGCGGCCTGGCCGACGCCGCAGCCGCTCTGCGTGGCGCCGGTGTAGAGCACCAGGCGCGGCTGCTGATACTGGCGGCCCGCGCTGCGGAAGATCGCACCCCAGGTGTCTTCGGTGTCGGCCAGCACCATCGAGGTGAAGCGCGCCACCTCGTCCTCCGCACGTGAGCGCGGCTGGCTGTTCTGTACCGGGGGCGACTGCACCACGCTCGCGGTGTTGAGCACCACGCTGGGATCGATCCCGAAATACCAGGCGATCAGCGCCAGCACCACCGTGCCGATGCCGATCTTGCTGCCCCCGCCGAGACGCATGCCGCCACCCGCGCCGCGGCGATCCTCGATGTTGTCGCTTTCCCTGCCGTTGTCGAAGCGCATGACAGCCTCCCCATTTTCTGCCGCTGTAATTCTGGCGACATTATGGACCGCCACAAGCGCGAAAGCCCACCATACGGCGGGCTTTCGCTCGACGCGGCCGCCGCGGGAGACTCTCCCGCGGCGGCGCTGCACGACGGTCACTCGAACTCGATGATGACCTCATCCACCGCCAGGCTGGCGCCCGGGCTGGCGACGATCTTCTTCACCTTGCCATCGTTCTCGGCCTTGAGCACGTTCTCCATCTTCATCGCCTCGATGACGGCGAGCTTCTCGCCCGCCTTGACTTCCTGGCCGGCGGCGACCGAGACCTCGCGCAGCAGGCCCGGCATCGGCGACAGCAGGAATTTCGACATGTCGGGCGGCAGCTTTTCCGGCATCAGCGACAGCAGATGGGCGGCGTGCCTGGTCATGACCATGGGCTCGACCTGGAGCCCGAAGTGCGAGATGCGATAGCGCAGGCCGCGGCGCTCGAGCTGCATGCACACCGGCTCGCCATTGACCGTGCCATTGAACAGCAGGTCGCCGAAGCGCCAGTCTGAAAGGATGCAGTAGGCCTTCTCGGCGCTGCGCATCATCATGCCGCCGTCAATCGATTCCACCGACACCGGATACTGCCGGCCGCCCATGACGACGACCCAGTCGTTGGCGACGTGGCGCCCATGGCCGGGCATCTGGCCTTCGATCTGCACTGCGCGCTGGATGTAGCGCATGCGGGCGAAGGTGGCGATGGCGGCGAGCAGCGTCGGATCTGCATGCGGCACCATCGAGGCGTCGAAGCCCTGCGGGTACTCCTCGGCGATGAAGCCGGTGTTGAAGTGGCCCGAGCAGAAGCGCGGATGCTGCAGCAGCGCAGCCTGGAACGGGATGTTGGAGCTGATGCCGCGGATCACGAAGGCATTGAGCGCGTCGCGCATGCGCTCGATCGCGTTCTGTCGGTCGTGGCCGTGCACGATGAGCTTGGCGATCATCGAGTCGTAGTACATCGAGATCTCGCCACCTTCGTAAACACCGGTGTCGACGCGCACGCCGTGGCCTTCGGCCGGCGGCTGGAACTTCACCAGGCGGCCGGTGGAAGGCAGGAAGCCGCGGAACGGATCTTCGGCGTTGATGCGGCACTCCATCGACCAGCCGTCGATCTTGACGTCGGCCTGGGTGAAGGACAGCTTCTCGCCGGCGGCGACGCGGATCATCTGCTCGACCAGATCGAGCCCGGTGATGTTCTCGGTGACCGGGTGCTCCACCTGCAGGCGGGTGTTCATCTCGAGGAAGTAGAAGCTCTTGTCGGCGCCGACGACGAACTCCACCGTGCCGGCGGACTCGTAGTTCACCGCGCGCGCCAGCGCCACCGCTTGTTCGCCCATGGCCTTGCGGGTGGCCGGGTCGATGAAGGGCGACGGCGCCTCCTCGATGACTTTCTGGTGACGGCGCTGGATCGAGCACTCGCGCTCGTTCAGGTACACATAGTTGCCGTGGGCGTCGCCCAGCACCTGGATCTCGATGTGGCGCGGCTCGACGACGAACTTCTCGATGAACACGCGATCGTCGCCGAAAGCGTTCTTCGCCTCATTGACGCAGGAGGTGAAGCCTTCGTGCGTTTCCTTGTCGTTGAAGGCGACGCGCAGGCCCTTGCCGCCGCCACCGGCGGAGGCCTTGATCATGACCGGGTAGCCGATCTTCCTGGCGATCTCGACCGCCTCGTCGGGACCGGCGATGGCGTCGTTGTGGCCAGGAATGGTGTTGACACCGGCGGCCAGGGCGAGCTTCTTGGACTCGATCTTGTCGCCCATCTTGCCGACGGAATAGGCCTTCGGCCCGATGAACTTGATGCCTTCCTCTTCCAGCCGGCGCGAGAACTCCTCGTTCTCGGACAGGAAGCCGTAACCCGGGTGCACCGCCTCGGCGCCCGTCTGCTTGCAGGCGGCGATGATCTTGTCCATCACCAGGTAGGACTCTTTCGACGGCGCGGGGCCGATGCACACGGCCTCGTCGGCCAGATCGACGTGCAGCGCGTCCTTGTCCGCCACCGAGTACACGGCGACGGTCTTGATGCCCATCTTGCGCGCGGTCTTGATGACCCGGCAGGCGATTTCACCGCGGTTTGCGATAAGGATCTTCTTGAACATGTATGTGTCCTCGTGCGGCGATCAGAGCGGGATGTTGCCGTGCTTGCGCCACGGGTTGTCGAGTTGCTTGTCGCGCAGCATGGCCAGCGAGCGGCACACGCGCTGGCGGGTGTTGTGCGGCATGATCACGTCGTCGATGAAGCCGCGGTGCGCCGCCACGAACGGGTTGGCGAAGCGCTCCTTGTATTCGGCTTCGCGCTGCGCGAGCTTCTCGGGGTCGTTCTTCTCCTCGCGGAAGATGATCTCCACCGCACCCTTCGGCCCCATCACCGCGATCTCGGCGCTCGGCCAAGCGAGGTTCACGTCGCCGCGCAGGTGCTTGGACGACATCACGTCGTAGGCGCCGCCGTAGGCCTTGCGGGTGATGATGGTGACCTTGGGCACGGTGCATTCGGCATAGGCATAGAGCAGCTTGGCGCCGTGCTTGATGATGCCGCCGTATTCCTGCGCGGTGCCGGGCATGAAGCCGGGGACGTCGACCAGCGTGACCACCGGGATGTTGAACGCGTCGCAGAAACGCACGAAGCGTGCTGCCTTGATCGAGCTCTTGATGTCGAGGCAGCCGGCCAGCACCAGCGGCTGGTTGGCGACGATGCCCACCGGCGAGCCTTCCATGCGCGCGAAACCGATGATGATGTTCTTGGCGTAGTCGGGCTGCAATTCGAAGAAGTCGCCGTCGTCGACCATCTTCACGATCAGCTCCTTCATGTCGTAGGGCTGATTCGGGTTGTCCGGCACCAGGGTGTCGAGCGACATCTCGATGCGGTCGGCGGGATCGTAGGACGGCATGACCGGCGGCTTCTCGCGATTGCTCGACGGGATGAAGCCGATGAAGCGGCGCGTCATCATCAGCGCCTCGACGTCGTTCTCGAACGACAGGTCGGCAACGCCTGACTTGGTGTTGTGGGTGACGGCACCGCCCAGCTCTTCGGCGGTGACTTCCTCGTGCGTCACCGTCTTCACCACTTCGGGGCCGGTGACGAACATGTAGGACGAGTCCTTCACCATGAAGATGAAGTCGGTCATCGCCGGGCTATACACCGCGCCGCCGGCGCAGGGGCCCATGATCAGCGAGATCTGCGGCACCACGCCCGATGCGATGACGTTGCGCTGGAACACGTCGGCGTAGCCGCCGAGCGAATCCACGCCTTCCTGGATGCGGGCGCCGCCCGAATCGTTGAGGCCGATGACCGGTGCGCCGACCTTCAGCGCGTGGTCCATGACCTTGCAGATCTTCTGCGCGTGGGTCTCCGACAGCGAACCGCCGAACACCGTGAAGTCCTGCGAGAAGACGAACACCAGGCGGCCGTTGACCGTGCCGTAGCCGGTGACGACGCCGTCGCCCGGCACGTGCTCGGCATCCATGCCGAACTCGGTGCAGCGGTGCTCCTTGAACATGTCCCATTCCTCGAAGCTGCCTTCGTCGAGGAAGAGCTCGATGCGTTCGCGCGCGGTCAGCTTGCCCTTGGCGTGCTGCGTGTCGATGCGCTTCTGGCCGCCGCCGAGGCGGGCCTGGGCGCGCTTTTCGTCCAACTGACGAATGATGTCGTGCATTGTTTGACCTCCTATCGGGTTTTGCTGCCCGCCCCGCCCTGCGGCCGGGGACGTTGTTTCGCTTCGATCCGTTCGACGCCCGGCATCAGCCCAGGTAGCCGAGCAGGCGCTGCGCCGCGGCCGACGGCGTGGTCGCGCCGCCCTCCACCGCACGCGCCAGCGCCGGCAGCGCTTCCCGCACCTGCGGGTGCGCGCGGAAACGGCTGCGCAGGCCGGCGTCGATCAGGTCCCACATCCAGGCGAGCGCCTGATGACGGCGCTTACCGTCGAACTCGCCGGACCGGGTCAGTGCGGCGCGGTAATTCGTGACTTCCTTCCAGAAGTCGGCAATGCCCTGCTTCTGCAGTGCCGACAGCGTCAGCACCGGCACCGCCCAGTTCGGGCTGGCCGGACGCAGCATGTGCAGCGCGGTCTTCATCTGCGCCTGCGCGCGGGTGGCCGCCATCGGGTCGATGTCGGCCTTGTTGATGACGATCAGGTCGGCGAGCTCCATGATGCCCTTCTTGATCGCCTGCAGGTCATCGCCGGCGTTGGGCAACTGCAGCAGACAGAAGATGTCGGTCATGCCCGCCACCGCGGTCTCCGACTGGCCCACGCCGACGGTCTCGACGATGATCACGTCGAAGCCCGCGGCCTCGCACACGAGCAGCGTTTCGCGCGTCTTTTCCGCCACCCCCCCCAGGCTGCCGGCCGAGGGGCTGGGGCGGATGAAGGCCGCCGGATTCTGGCTGAGCAGTTCCATGCGGGTCTTGTCACCGAGGATCGACCCGCCGGTGAGCGACGAGGACGGGTCCACCGCCAGCACCGCGACGCGCAAGCCCTGCCCGATCAGGTACAGGCCGAGCGCCTCGATGAAGGTCGACTTGCCCACCCCCGGCACGCCGGAGATGCCGACCCGCATCGCGCCGCCGGTGTGCGGCAGCAGAGCCTCGAGCACCTGATGCGCGCGCGCCTTGTGGTCCTCGCGCTGCGACTCGATCAGCGTGATCGTCTTGGCGAGCGGGCGCAGTTGCCGCGCCAGCACGCCGTCGACGAGCGCACGGTCTGCCGGATGGAACACGGTCATCAGGCCTTGCGTGCAGCGCGGATCTGCTTCAGCACCTCGCGCGCCGACTTCTGGATCGGCGTGCCCGGGCCGAAGATGCCCTTGGCCCCGGCCGCGTACAGCGCGTCATAGTCCTGCGCCGGGATGACGCCGCCGACGAAGACGATGATGTCGTCCGCCCCCAGGTCCTTCAGCCCCTTGATGATGGACGGCACCAGCGTCTTGTGGCCGGCGGCGAGGCTGGAGCAGCCCACCGCATGCACGTCGTTCTCCACCGCGTGGCGCGCCGCCTCTTCCGGGGTCTGGAAGAGCGGGCCGATGTCGATGTCGAAGCCGAGGTCGGCGAAGGCGGAAGCCACCACCTTGGCGCCGCGGTCGTGGCCGTCCTGGCCCAGCTTGGCGATCATGATGCGCGGCCGGCGACCTTCCTCTGCGACGAAGGCGTCGATCTCGGCCTTCAGCTCCTTCCAGTCGGAATCGTTCTCCACCACACCTCCATAGACACCGGACACCGCCTGCGGATTGGCACGATAGCGCCCGAACTCGACCTCGAGTGCATCGGAGATCTCGCCCACGGTGGCGCGCAGGCGCACCGCCTTCACCGCGAGGTCGAGCAGGTTGCCCTCGCCCGTCTTCGCGGATTCGGTGAGCGCGGCGAGCGCGGCATCGACCGCCGCCTGGTCGCGGGTGGCGCGGATGCGCGCCAGGCGCTCGATCTGGGCCTCGCGCACGACGTGGTTGTCGATGTCGAGGATGTCGATCGGATCTTCCTTGGCGAGCTTGTACTTATTCACGCCGACGATGACGTCCTTGCCCGAGTCGATGCGCGCCTGCTTCTCGGCGGCGCACTCCTCGACCTTCATCTTGGCCCAGCCGGACTCGACCGCCTTGGTCATGCCGCCCATGGCCTCGATCTCCTCGATCAGCGCCCAGGCCTTGTCGGCCATGTCCTGGGTGAGCTTCTCCATCATGTAGGAGCCGGCCCACGGGTCGACCACGTTACAGATGTGGGTCTCTTCCTGGATGATGATCTGCGTGTTGCGTGCGATGCGGGCGGAGAACTCGGTGGGCAGCGCGATCGCCTCGTCGAGCGCGTTGGTGTGCAGCGACTGGGTGCCGCCAAACACCGCCGCCATCGCCTCGATGGTGGTGCGCACCACGTTGTTGTACGGATCCTGCTCGGTGAGCGACCAGCCGGAAGTCTGCGAGTGGGTGCGCAGCATCATCGACTTGGCGCTCTTGGGCTCGAACTGCTTCATGATCCGCCACCACAGCAAGCGCGCGGCGCGCATCTTGGCGATCTCGAGGTAGAAGTTCATGCCCACCGCCCAGAAGAAGGACAGGCGGCCGGCGAAGGTGTCGACGTCCATGCCCGACTTGATGCCGGTGCGCACGTATTCCAGGCCGTCGGCCAGCGTGAAGGCCAGTTCGATCGCCTGGTTGGCGCCCGCTTCCTGGATGTGATAGCCCGAGATCGAGATGCTGTTGAACCTCGGCATGTGCGTCGAGGTGTAGTTGAATATGTCGGCGATGATCTTCATCGACGGCGTCGGCGGGTAGATATAGGTGTTGCGGACCATGAACTCCTTGAGGATGTCGTTCTGGATGGTCCCGGAGAGCTTGTCCTGGCTCACGCCCTGCTCCTCGGCGGCGACGATGTAGCCGGCGAGGATGGGCAGCACCGCGCCGTTCATCGTCATCGACACCGAGATCTTGTCGAGCGGGATGCCGTCGAAGAGGATCTTCATGTCCTCCACCGAGTCGATCGCCACGCCGGCCTTGCCGACGTCGCCCACCACGCGCGGGTTGTCCGAGTCGTAACCGCGGTGGGTGGCGAGATCGAAGGCCACCGACACGCCCTGGCCGCCGGCGGCGAGCGCCTTGCGGTAGAAGGCGTTGGATTCTTCGGCGGTGGAGAACCCGGCGTACTGGCGGATGGTCCACGGCTTGACCGCATACATCGTGGGCTGCGGGCCGCGCAGGAAGGGCTCGAAGCCGGGCAGCGTGTCGGCGTGCTCGAGGCCTGCCGTGTCGGCCTTCGTATACAGCGGCTTGACGGTCAGGCCCTCGGGCGTGACCCAGTTCAGCTTGTCCAGGTCTCCGCCCGGCGCCTGCTTGGCAGCGGCCTTCTTCCAGGCGTCCAGATCCGGCTGCGGATAGACGGGCTCGTTCGCGTTCGACATGAGGATCCTCTCTGACCGTCGGGCCGCGGTTGCGGCACCTTGTTTAGGGCGATGCAATTGTCCGGCAGCACAAGCCAGCGCAGGCGGCGACAGGCCGGCCCGTGGCCAATGCCACGGGCGGCCGCCGACGCCCTTCGCGCGACGCGGTCCCTCTCAACCATGCCGGGGTCGAGCCCGGCACCTCCCTCTCCGCGCCGCATGAAGGAAGTTGACTTGTGTCACGGACGAAATAATACTTTATCCATAATTATGAATGCAACGACTCGCAGGAAGGCTTGCATCAGCGTCTTCCGCCCCCTGCGCGCACGTCTCCTGCCAAACCACCACCCATGCCCATGAGCGCCTCACGCATCGCCCCGCTTGCGCTTTACCAGGAAGTCGCCGAACGCCTGCGCGAACGCATCTTCTCGCACGAACTTCAGCCCGGCACCTGGGTGGACGAACAGGCGCTGGCCGAGCAATACGGCATCTCGCGCACGCCGCTGCGCGAAGCCCTCAAGGTGCTGGCGTCCGAAGGCCTGGTCACGCTCAAGCCACGCCGTGGCTGCTATGTGACCGAAATTTCCGATCGCGACCTGGACGAGATCTTCACCGTGATGGCGATGCTCGAAGGCGAGTGCGCGCGTGCTTCGGCCGGCCGCGCCAGCGAATCCGACCTCGCGCGCCTGAAAGCCATCCATGCCGACCTGGAACAGGCTGCCGGCAGGCAGGACATCGACCGCTTCTTCGAGGCCAACCAGGCTTTCCACCAGACCGTCCAGCAGATCGCCGACAACCGCTGGCTGCTGCACGTGATCGAGGACCTGCGCAAGGTCATCAAGCTGTCGCGCCACCACTCGCTGTTTTCCGAAGGGCGCCTGGAGCAGGCGCTGGCCGAGCACCGCGAGATCCTCGACGCGCTGCTCGAGCGCGATGCCGATGCTGCCGAGGCCCGCATGCGCGACCACATCCGCAGCGGCCGCGCGGCGCTCGAGCGCATCGCCCAGGCCAGGAGCCGCGTCGCCTGAGGCCCGCGAGCGGAGACCACGACAACAGTCGCGGCCCTTCGAGTTCAGGACGGCTCCATCTCGTTGCGCGTGACCAGCACCTGGTCGATGCGGTAGTTGTCGATGTCGACCACCTCGAAAGTGTAGCCGCCGTAGCTCACCGAATCGGTGCGGCGCGGCACCTTGCGCAGCGTGTACATCAGGAAGCCGGCGATGGTCTCGTAGTTCTCGAAGCCCTCGAAGCTGCCGATGTCGAGCGCCGCCATCACGTCCTCGATCGGCGTGGCGCCGTCGATCAGCCATGAGCGATCGTCGCGACGCACGATCATGTCCTCCTGCTGCGGGCTGACGAGTTCTCCCATCACCGTGCTCATGACGTCCTGCAGGGTCAGCAGGCCGACCACCAGCGCGTACTCGTTGACCACCAGGGCGAAATCCTCCTTCGCGTCGCGGAAGCGCTCCAGGGCCTCGAACAGGGTCAGCGAATCCGGCAGCACGAGCAGGTTGCGCACGATGGGCGTGGTGCGCAGCGACAGCGGCTGGCCGTCGAGGATGCGCGGCAGGATGTCCTTCCAGTCCACGTAGCCGATCACGTTGTCGATGGTGTCCTTGCACACCGGAAACTTGCCATGCGGGCTGGTGGCGATCTTGTTGCGGATGCTCTCCTCGGATTCGCCCAGCGTCAGGAAGACGATGCCGTCGCGCGCGGTCATCGCCGACGGCACGATGCGCGCGTCGAGCTCGAACACGTTGGCGATCAGGTGCTGCTCCTGACGCAACAGGCCACCCGCCAGGGCACCGGCGTCGGCCATGGCGACGATGTCGTCGGCGGTGATGTCCTCCGCGCGCACGCTGGGCAGCTTCAGCAGGCGGAACAGGCGATCGGCCAGGCCGTCGAAGACCCACACCAGCGGCGCGAACAGCCACATGCAGAGCTGGATCGGCCGCACCACCGCCATCGCCACCAGCTCGGGGCGCACCATCGCGACGCGCTTGGGCGTGACGTCGGCGAACAGCACGAACAGCGAGGTGACGAAAGCGAAGGCGATCAGGAAGGCAATCGTGTCGAGCCGCGGGCCGTCGTACAGCGGCCGCAACAGTTCGGCGACGTGCGGCGACATCGCCTGCTCGCCGACGATGCCACCGAGGATGGCGATCGCGTTGAGGGCGATCTGCACCACGGTGAAGAAATGGCCGGGGCTCTCCTGCAGCGCGAGTACGCGCGCGGCGCGCTCGTTGCCATCGTCCGCGAGCACGCGCAACTTGATCTTGCGCGCGGCGGCGAGCGAGATCTCGGCCATGGAGAAGAAGGCGCTGACCGCGATCAGCAGGCCGATGATGAACAACTGATTCAGGAGCACGGGGAATCCTCGCAGACATGGCAGCGGCGGCATCCTTCGCCGCCGCTGCCCGTGCTCCAGTCTATCACCGTGCCATTTGCGCTCGCCTTCGAGCGGCGGCCGTCGCCGCCACGCGGCAAGGCGGGCCGACTAGGGTTCGGGCCGTGTCATGCGCGCCGGATCCACCCATGCCGCATACTGCTCCGCATCCACCAGGCCGCTCGCCAGCGCCGCATCGCGCAGGCTCAGCCCGTCGCGCTGCGCCCTCTTTGCAATCTGCGCGGCAGCGTCGTAGCCGATGTGGCGATTGAGCGCGGTGACCAGCATGAGGTTGCGCGCGAGATGCTCGCCGATCCGTTCGCGATCGGGCTCGATGCCACGCGCACAATGGGCGTCGAAAGCAGCGCAGGCATCGGCCAGCAGATCCACGCTCTCGAGCACGTTGTGCGCCATGACCGGCTTGTAGACGTTGAGCTGGAAGTTGCCCTGGCTGCCGGCGAAAGCCACCGTGGCGTCGTTGCCGAACACCTGCGCGCAGACCATCGTCAATGCCTCGCACTGGGTGGGATTGACCTTGCCCGGCATGATCGACGAACCCGGCTCGTTCTCGGGGATGCGCAACTCGCCGATGCCGCAGCGCGGACCACTGGCAAGCCAGCGCACATCGTTGGCCATCTTCATGAGCCCGCCGGACAGCGTGCGCAGCGCCGCCGACGCCTGCACCAGCGCATCGTGCGCAGCCAGCGCGAAGAACTTGTCGGGCGCGCTGCGCAGCGGCAGCCCGGTGAGCAGGCCGAGGATCTCGGCAGTGCGGGCACCGAAGAGCGGATGCGCGTTGAGGCCGGTGCCCACCGCGGTCCCGCCGATCGCGAGGTCGTGCAGGCCGGGCAGCGCGGTCCGCACCGCGTCGAGGCCGAAATCGATCTGCGCCACCCAGGCGCCGATCTCCTGCCCCAGCGTGACCGGGGTGGCATCCTGCAGGTGGGTGCGCCCGGTCTTCACCACGTCGGCGAAGGCTGATGCCTTGTCCGCCAGCGTGTCGCGCAGCCGGCCCACCGCCGGAAACAGCCGCGACTCGAGTTCCCCGAGGATCGCCACGTGCATTGCGGTGGGGAAAGTGTCGTTGGACGACTGGCCGCGATTGACGTGGTCGTTGGGATGCACCGGCGCCTTGCTGCCGCGCCTCGCCCCGGCCAGTTCGTTGGCGCGATTGGCGATGACCTCGTTGGCATTCATGTTGGACTGCGTGCCCGAGCCGGTCTGGAAGACGACGAGCGGAAAATGCTCGTCCAGCCTGCCGTCGATGACCTCGTCGGCAGCACGCATGATCAGCGCCGCGAGGTCCGGGTTCAGCTCGCCGAGTTCGGCATTGGCGCGGGCAGCCGCCTTCTTCAGCAGGCCAAGGGCGCGGATCATCGACCGCCCCCAGCGAAAGCGCGCGCCGCCGGTCGGGAAATGCTGCAGCGAGCGCTGCGTCTGCGCGCCCCAGTAGCGGTCGGCCGCCACCTCGATGTCGCCCATGGAATCGTGCTCGATGCGGCTGATGGCTTTCATGGCGGCCTCCCGGCGAGGACATGATGGCCGTTGGACGCGGAACCGCGGCAACTGATTCCCGCAAAACAAAACCCCCACGACGGCCCGACGCCGGTGGGGGTTGTGACAGGACGGTGCGGAGCGCCGGACGGCGCCCCGCATGCCGTCATCAGTGCGACGAAGCGGTGGCCGCGCCGACGCCGGTCTGCGCGCGCACGTACTGGTCTTCGAAGGCCTCACGCTCGTCCGCCGCCGCCTTGCTGCTGTCGGTCACCGAGAACAGCCAGGTGGCAAGGAAGGCGATCGGCATCGAGAACAGCGCCGGCTGCGTGTAGGGGAAGATCGCCGAGGCATTGCCCAGCACATCGACCCACACCGACTTCGACAGCACGACGAAAGTCACCGCGCTGAACAGGCCGAGGTAGCCGCCCACCAGCGCACCGCGCGTGGTGAGGCCCTTCCAGTACATCGACAGGATCAGCACCGGGAAGTTGGCCGAGGCGGCCACGCCGAAGGCCAGCGCGACCATGAACGCGATGTTCATCTTCTCGAACGCCATGCCGAGCAGCACGGCGACGATGCCCAGGCCAATGGTGGCGAACTTCGACACCCTGAGCTCGGTGGCTTCGTTGGCCTTGCCCTTCATGATCACGCGGGCATAGATGTCGTGCGAGATCGCCGACGCGCCGGCCAGCGCCAGGCCCGCCACCACCGCGAGGATGGTCGCGAAGGCCACCGCCGACAGGAAGCCCAGCAGCAGGTTGCCGCCGACGGCTTGCGCCAGGTGCATGGCGACCATGTTGCCGCCGCCGATGATCTTGCCGCCCAGCACGCCGCCCTCGAAGTACTGCGGGTTCTGGCCCACGATCAGGATCGCGCACAGGCCCATGATGGCGATGACGTTGAAGAAGTAGGCGACGATGCCCGAGGCGTACAGCACCGACTTGCGCGCCTCCTTGGCGTCGGTCACGGTGAAGAAGCGCATCAGGATGTGCGGCAGGCCGGCAGTGCCGAACATGAGGCCGAGGCCGAGCGAGATCGCGGTGACCGGGTCGGCCAGCAGGCTGCCGGGGTTAAGCAGCTTTTCGCCGAGCTTGTGCACGTCCATCGCGCGATTGGTCAGCTCGTCGAACGAGAAACCG
Organism: Pseudomonadota bacterium; assembly: GCA_018240585.1. Lineage (GTDB taxonomy): Bacteria > Pseudomonadota > Gammaproteobacteria > Burkholderiales > Rhodocyclaceae > Thauera. Next base: position 33,154 of record JAFEFM010000508.1, on the reverse strand, counting down.
AACTGGCTGAACGCGAGCAGGCCCACCGCGGTGCCGCCGAGCAGCAGCATGCAGGCCTTGATGATCTGCACCCAGGTGGTGGCGACCATGCCGCCGAAAGTGACGTAGATCATCATCAGCGCGCCGACGACGACGAGCGCGACGTTGTAGTCGAGGCCGAACAGCAGCTTGATGAGCTGGCCGGCGCCGACCATCTGCGCGACGAGGTAGAAGCACACCACGGTCAGCGAGCTCACCGCGGCCATCGTGCGCACCTTGCCCTGGTCGAGACGGTAGGCGGTGATGTCGGCGAAGGTGAACTTGCCCAGGTTGCGCAGGCGTTCGGCCATCAGGAACAGGATGACCGGCCAGCCCACGAAGAAGGACAGCATGTAGATGTAGGCGTCGACGCCCTGCGCGTACATCATCGCGGTGAGGCCGAGCAGCGTGGCCGCGGACATGTAGTCACCGGCAATCGCCAGGCCGTTCTGGAAGCCGGTGATGCCGCCGCCGGCGGTGTAGAAGTCGGCGGTCGACTTGGTGCGGCTGGCCGCCCAGTAGGTGATGCCCAGCGTCATCAGCACGAAGACGAAGAACATGCCGATGGCGTGAAGGTTGAGGGGCTGCTTCTGCGCAGCCTCCATGGCGGGGCCGGCGGCGAACAGCGAGGCCGAGGCCGACAGTCCGGCGATGCCGGCAGCGATGTGGAAAGGCAGCTTGGTGCGCATCATTTCTCCTCCTTCCAGGCGGCGTGCACGATTTCCTTGTTGATGTCGTCGAACTCGCCGTTGGCGCGACGCACGTAGACCAGCGTGAGCAGCCAGAAGAACACGAACTGGAGCAGCCCGGCGAGCACGCCGAGGGTCAGGTTGCTGCCTGCGAACAGCCGGCGGCCGATCAGCTCGGGCGCGAAGGCGACGAGCAGCACGAAGCCGTAGAAAATCACCAGCACGGTGATCGCGAGCAGCGTGGCGAAGCGGGTCCGCTTCGCCACCAGTTCCGCGAAACGCGGATTGCGCCTGATGTGCGCATACATCGAACTGGACATTTCTTTTCCTCTCCTCAAGAACACAACAATGAACCCCGCTGTCGCCTCACCCCTCGTCCCGCCGCACGACTGTCTGTCGCAGCATGTCGGCGGGCGGATGATATATCATCCATAAGACTCCATACTAGTGCGTATGGAAAATTTAAATCCTTGTTGTATTGGAAGAAATTTTCAACTTCCTGAACCCTTCACGCGTTCCACCACCCCGAGAACCGAACAAGGCATGGACACGAAGATCGAACTCGCCGTCATGGACGGCGTCGCCACCGTCACCCTGGACAACCCGGCCAAGCTCAACGCAATCAACGCGGCGATGTGGCGCGAATTGCGCGCGGCCATGGCCCGCATCGCCGCCGACGACGGCGTGCGCTGCGTGATCCTGCGCGGCGCGGGCGAGGACGCCTTTGCCGCCGGCGGCGACATCGAGGAATTCCTCACCGTGCGCGCCACGGTGGACGACGCACTGCACTATCACGACGAGCTCGTCGCCGACGCGCTCGACGCCATCCGCGCCTGTGCCGTACCGACGATCGCCGCCATCCGCGGCGCCTGCATCGGCGGCGGACTGGAGATCGCCGGCTGCTGCGACATCCGCATCGCCGGCGAATCCGCGCGCTTCGGCGCGCCGATCAACCGCCTCGGCTTCTCGATGTACCCCGGCGAGATGGCCGGCCTGCTGGCCCTGGTAGGACCGGCAGCGGTGCTCGAGATCCTGCTCGAGGGCCGCATCCTCGGTGCGCGCGAGGCGCTGCAGAAGGGGCTCCTGACACGCGTGGTGGACGACGAGAAGGTGTTCGACGAAGTGGCCGCCTGCGCCGCGCGCATCTGCGCCGGCGCGCCGCTGGTGGCGCGCTGGCACAAGCAGTGGGTGCACCGGCTGATGAATGGCACGCCACTCACCGCGCAGGAAAAGCGCGCCGCCTTCGACTTCCTTGCAACGGACGACTACCGCGAGGGTCTGGAGGCGTTCCTCGCCAAGCGCAAGCCGGTATTCCAGGGGCGCTGATCGCCCCGCCCCGGCGGTGGCGTTCCCGTCCTGGCGCCCCGGGCACGCCGCACGCCACGTCTCCCGGTTCGGCCCGAGCCTAATGCTACAATGTTGCATCAAGCCCCTCGGAGAACAACTTGGCCAGCCTGCAGACCCCGTACCCGGCACCCGCCCGGGTCCCGGACGATGACGCCCCTCGCCATACGAGCGCTCGCGAACGGATCGCCGCGCGCGGCGGTCGCGTCACCCGCACCCGCCTGGCGGTGCTGGAGATGCTGCAGCACGGCACGCACCCGCTGTCGCACGACGAGATCGCCGAGGCGCTGGCGAGCGCCGGCATCGCCCACGACCGCGTGACGCTCTACCGCGCGCTCGACTGGCTGGTGGAGCAAGGCCTGGCGCGGCGCATCGCCGGCGGCGAGCGTGCCTGGCGCTTCGAGGGTGTGCGCGATGCCGGGCATCGCCACGCCCATTTCCATTGCGACCGCTGCGGCCAGGTCGTCTGCCTCGAGGGGCTGCAACCGGCGCCCGCGACCGCGCTGCCGAGCGGCTTCCAGGTTGAGCGGGCCGATCTCGTGCTGCACGGCCAATGCGCAGCCTGCGGTCGCCGCGACGAAGAGCTGCGTCCGTGATGCGCCGGCACCCCGCGCCCTCCTTCAGCCTGCTCACTACCAGCGTGGGTCGGCGTCTCGCCCTCGTGGCGCTCGCCGCGTCGTTGCTGTGGGTGACCATCTGGTGGGCCCTGCACTGACATGAAGCAAGCGTTCCGCCCGTCTTCCCGCCTGCAGGCCGGCCCTACCGCCGCAGCAAGTCCAAGCATTCGCCGCGAGGAAGCCTGATGCACCCGGCACCGCCTCCCGTCATCCGTTTCGACAACCTCACCCTGGGCTACGAGCGCCACCCGGCGGTGCACCACCTGAGCGGCGAGATCGCCACCGGTGCGCTGGTGGCGGTGATCGGCCCCAATGGCGCCGGCAAGTCCACGCTGCTCAAGGGCGTCGCCGGCGAGCTGCGGCCGATCGGCGGGCATGTCGAACTGGCGGCCCTTCCGCGCGGCGGGCTGGCATACATGCCGCAACGCAGCGAGATCGACCCCGGCTTCCCGGTGTCGGTGTTCGACGTGGTGGCAATGGGCCTGTGGCGCGAGCTGGGGGCCTTCGGCGGGCTCAACCGCCAGCAGCGCCAGCGGGTGCGCGAGGCGCTGGCGGCGGTGGGCATGGAAGGCTTCGAGTCGCGGCCGATCGGCTCACTGTCCGGCGGGCAGTTGCAGCGCACGCGTTTCGCCCGCCTGATCCTGCAGGATGCGCCGCTGATCCTGCTCGACGAACCTTTCGCGGCCATCGACAGCCGCACGGTGGAGGATCTCATCCGCCTGATCCTGGGCTGGCATGCGGAAGGCCGCACCATCCTGACGGTGGTGCACGATTTCGACCAGGTGCGGCGCCACTTCCCCACCTGCCTGCTGCTGGCGCGCGAACCGGTGGCCTTCGGCCCCACTCCGCAGGTGCTCACCGACACCTTGCTGGCGCGCGCGCGGCGGCTGTCCGAGGCCTTCGACGACCATGCGCCGGAATGCCACCGCGCCGATCTGGCGACACCCGGCGAACCCGATGACCACACGCCGGCGCGCGCCGATGTCGTGCCGCTGCATGGCCACCGCCACCCCCACGGGCAGGGCCACGGCGGACACCGGCACTGAGGCCCACGGCGCAATCGCTCTTTCCCTCGCCCTTCCACCAGGCCCAAACTGCCGTGTACGACCTCCTCGTTTCACCTTTCACCGACTTTGCCTTCATGCGCCGTGCGCTGGCGGGCTGCCTCGCGCTGGCGCTCGGCGCCACACCGGTGGGCGCGTTCCTGATGCTGCGGCGCATGAGCCTGATGGGCGACGCGATGAGCCACGCCATCCTGCCGGGCGCGGCGCTGGGCTACCTCGCTTTCGGCCTGTCGCTCGGCGCGATGACGGTGGGCGGCATCGTCGCCGGCCTCGTCGTGGTGCTGGCGGCGGGGGTGGTGACACGCGCCTCGATCCTGAAGGAGGATGCCAGCCTCGCCGCCTTCTACCTGCTGTCGCTCGCCGCCGGCGTCATGATCGTGTCGCTGCGCGGCCGCAACCTCGACCTGCTGCACGTGCTGTTCGGGTCGGTGCTGGCGCTGGACGACGGCTCGCTGCTGCTGATCGGCGGCATCGCCACGCTGACCCTGTTCGCGCTTGCGCTGCTGTTCCGCCCGCTCGCCCTCGAATGCTTCGACCCCGCCTTCCTGCGTGGCGTCAGCCGCTGGTCGCCGGTGGCGCACTACGGCTTCCTGATGCTGGTGGTGCTGAACCTGGTGAGCGGCTTCCACGCACTGGGCACCCTGATGGCGGTCGGCATCATGATCCTGCCATCGGCCGCGGCACGGCTGTGGGCGCATGAACTGCCTGCGCTGCTCGGGCTCGCGGTGGTCTTCGCCGCCGCGAGCGGCGTCGCCGGCCTGCTGCTGTCGTTCCACGCCGACGTGCCGGCAGGCCCGGCCATCGTGCTGGCCTGCGGGTTCGTGTATTTCGCGTCCCTGCTCGCCGCCCCCGGGGGCCTGCTCGCCGGCCGGCTGCCGGTGCGCCACCACCTCGAATCCTGAGCCCCGCAAGCCCGATGAAATCGACATATCGCCGCACCGTCGCCACCTGCATCACGCTGCTCGCGCTGCTGTTCGCCCCCGTGGCGCGCGCCGCGGCGCTGGAAGTAACCACCAGTTTCAGCATCCTGGGTGATTTCGTGCGCCAGGTCGGCGGCGAGCGTGTCGCCGTCAGGGTGCTGGTGGGCCCCAACGAAGACACACACGGCTACCAGGCGCGACCGTCGGACGCACGCGCCATCGGCAAAGCCGGCCTGGTGGTGGCCAACGGCCTCGGCTTCGATGACTGGATCGTGCGCCTGGCGAAATCGGCCGGCTTTCGCGGCACGGTCGTCATCGCCAGCGCCAACGTGCGCACGCTGGCGATGACGCATGCCGACGGCGACGCCGGCGATGGCGGAGGCACTGACCGCGGCATCGACCCGCACGCCTGGCAGGATGTGGCCAACGCGCAACGCTACGTGCTCAACATCGCCGACGCGCTGGTGGCGGCCGATCCTGCTGGCGCTGCCGTCTATCGCACGAACGCGGCGCGCTACACCGGGCAGTTGAAGGCCCTGGATGCGGAAATCCGCGCCGCACTGGCGTCCCTGCCGGCAAGCCGGCGCAAGGTCGTCAGTTCGCACGATGCCTTCGGCTATTTCGCCCGCGCCTACGACATCCGCTTTCTGGCGCCCGTCGGCGTGTCGAACAACGCCGAGCCGACGGCGCAGGGCGTCGCGCAACTGATCCGCCAGGTGCGGGCGGAAAAAGTGCCCGCCGTCTTCCTGGAGAACATCGCGGACCCGCGCCTGATCGAGCGCATCCGCAGCGAGAGCGGCGCGCGTGTCGGCGGCACGCTGTACTCGGACGCACTGTCGGCAGCGAACGGCGCGGCGCCCGACTACCTGTCGATGATGCGCCACAACCTGCAGCGGCTGCTCGAAGCACTGGCGTTGCGCTGAAGCGATCAAAAGAAATTTTGTTGCACCGCAACAAAGGGTATTGACGGCGGCTCCGGAGCCCTTATACTGAGCGCCAATGCTGCAGCGCACAAACGCAGCAGCGAAGCCTTCTGACCCACTATTTTCGATTCAACCTCCAGGAGATTCACCATGAACTACTTCACCCCCGAAGCTTTCGCCGCCGCCAACAAGGCCAACATGGAAGCGGTGCAGAAGATGATCGCCGGCGTGCAGAGCCGTGCCGAGCGCCTTGCCGCGCTGAACATGAACATCGTCCGCGCCGTGCTGGAAGACAGCGCCGCCAGCGCCAAGACCCTGCTCGAGGTCAAGCAGCCGCAGGACCTCGCCAAGCTGCAGCAGGAGCTGGCCCAGCCGGTGGTCGACAAGTTCGTCGATTACAGCCGCAGCGTGTATGAAATCGCCACCGAAGGCCAGCAGGAGCTGACCAAGCTGGTCGAGGCGAACATCGCCGATGTGAACAAGGCTGTCACCCAGGCCATCGAGCAGGCCGAGAAGTCGGCGCCGAAGGGTTCGGAGCCGCTGTTCGCCGGCATGAAGCAGGCCATCGCTGCCGCCAACGACGCGTACGCCGAATTCACCAAGCTGGTGAAGCAGGCCACCGAGGCGCTGGAAGCCAACCTGAACGCCGCGCAAAAGGCTGCCGTGCCGGCGCCCGCCGCGAAGAAGGCCGCTGCCAAGAAGGACGCCGCCGCCTGATGAGCACCGCCGCGGGGTGATGCCTGCATCACCCCGGAATCCGGTAGCACACGCATTCGCCGCCCGGCACCCTGCCGGGCGGCGAATGTCGTTTACGGCCGATGCCGTCGATGGGCCGCAAGAGCGCATCGGCTTTCGCTCCGGGCGTCATTCCTGCGCTTGCATACGGGGTATTTCCTGCTACGAATTAAGTACTAGAAACTAGCTGCGGGCGCGCGGCGAAGGCTGCGCGCGCGTCGAGTCGACAGAGAGCCCTGCTGCGTATCGTCCGCCGCGACACATGTCGCGTCGCCCGGTGGCACACCGCGTCCGCGAGGATCAGGGGCGTCGCATCGCCGATGTCGGCCCACCCCTCGGAGGTGGCATCATGAAGCGTGTGCTGGCCGTCGTCGTGCTGCTCGTCGCGGTGTTCGTCGCGGCAATCCCGATCACCGCCACCACGCCGCCCGGAGGAGAGACGGCTACCGCGGCGAATGCGGCTGCGGGCGGAACAACCACCGCAGGCGCCGCTGCGCCGGCCCCCGCCAGGATCGTCCACGAGCAGGACGCGCCCTACTACGAAGCGTGCGCGCGCGAGGGGCTCGACGAATCCGCCTGCGCCGGTCGCCTGATCTGGTTCAAGGCCACCGCAGGCAACGAACGCTTCCATACCTACGTCTTCCAGCAGCGCGTCGGCGTGCTCATCGACTGGTACCGTGTGTTGCGCGCCGACCAGCGCGGCGACCGCTTCCGCGCCTGGGGCATCATCAACGACCCGGCGTGCTGCGTGCCCGGCTCGAAGAACTGCCCGGCCAAGAGCCCGGACGAAACCTATGGCCTCGACTGGTGCCCGGGCGACGAGGAGCTGCTGGGCTACGTCGGCCGCAGCGGCTATCCCGACCCGGCATGCGACTTCCGCGACGCGCCGCTGAAGGAAGGTGATCCGCACGCCACCAGCGACCAGCGCCAGTCCGCGTGCGACCTGCGCTTCGGCACCTCCACCGGCGCGCTGGGGATCCGCAAGTTCCCCAACCCGCGCTTCGACAAGGCGGCGTGGATCAAGCTCAATGGCAGGGCCGGCTCGTGGGAAGGCTACAACCGGCCCCTCGCCGCGGCCGGCGGCGGCGGCGAGGCGCCACGCTCGCACCTGCAGGATGGTGGAATCGAACCGCCTTTCCTGATCGGCACCTCCTGCGGTTCCTGCCACATCGGCTTCGATCCGCTGAATCCGCCGGCCGACCCGGCAAACCCGAAGTGGGAAAACATCAAGGGCCTGGTCGGCAACCAGTACTCCCGCATCTCCGAGATCATGGTATCGGGCATGGCGAGCAACACGCTGGAATGGCAGATGTTCGCGCACGCGCGTCCGGGCGCCAGCGACACCTCGGCCATCCCCACCGACCAGGTGAACAACCCCGGCACGATCAACGCGCTGATCAACATCGCCAAGCGCCCCACCTTCGCCGACGAGGACGTCATCAAGTGGCGCAAGGTCGCCAGTTGCGGCGACGACAAGGACGAGACGAGCTGCTGGTGCGAACCGGGGCGTAACGGCAAGTGCTGGAAGAAGTCGCAGCAGAAGGAGACCGTGCATCACATCCTGAAAGGCGGAGAGGACTCGATCGGTGTCCTCGAGGCGATCCAGCGTGTGTATTTCAACATCGGCTCCTGCTCGGAACAGTGCTGGGTGAACCATCTCACCGATTTGCGCCAGCTCGACCCGCAGCAGCGCAACTTCGGCCAGACGCCGTTCGACATCGGACAGTGCCGGCGCGACTGCCCCCACTTCCGGGCGATCGAGGACCGGCTCGTCAACATCCTGGACTTCTTCATGTCGGCCGAGGCTCACGTCACCGACCTGCGCGTCGCGCGCGAGAACAGCCGGCGCGCGGCCATGCCGGCGGCGGCCTACACCGAACAGGATCTGATCGCCGATCTCGAGAAGGAATTCGGCGCCGGTGCGGTGGCGCGCGGCAGCGAGGTCTTCGCCAGCACCTGCGCCCGCTGCCACTCGAGCCAGCCGGAGGCGCTCGCCGGCCAGACCGCCGGGCTCGACTTCCACAAGCTCGATCTCGGCACCGGCCTGCGCGAGGACTGGCTGGGCAACGACCGCGCCACGCCGGTGTCCGAGGTCGGCACCTACCGCTGCCGCGCGCTGCACTCCAACCACATGGCCGGCCATGTGTGGCAGGAATACGGCTCCGAGACCCTGCGCGCCCGCCCGCCCGACCCCAACGTGAAGGAACCCGGCGACGGCGGCCGCGGCTACTACCGCAACATCTCGCTGCTCAACCTGTGGGCCCACGCCCCCTTCCTGCACAACAACGCGATCGGGCCCGAGCTGTGCGGCAAACCGAAGAACGCCGCGAACGACTTCTACGCCAAGCGGCCGCGCTACGTCGATGGCAGCAACGTCAAGCTGCTGCCGGCCGACCAGCAGCCGGCCTGCTTCGAGTACGACCCCAGCGTGGAAGGCCGCTTCCGCCTGTACAAGGCTTCGATGGAGGAGCTGCTGAACCCGGCACAACGCATCCCCAAGGTCACGCTGCTCAACGAGGACGTCACGCTGCGCATCGGCCCGCGGATGTGGGACGGCACCGACAAGGAAAGGCTGCTCGGCTTCGAGCTGACCATCCCGAGCGAGATCGACGGGCGCGGTGTGACCGCCGGCACCATCGGCAATTTCCAGCACAAGCAGTTCATCGTCGACCTGGTGCGGGCGAAGACCGACGCCAAGGCCCTGGAAGGCAACCTCGCCGAACGCTTCGGCGCCGACACCGGTACCAAGGTGCTGCAGGATCTGCAGGCGATTGCAGGCGAGCTGGTGGGCAAACCGAATGCGCTGGTCGAGGCGCTGAAGGCACGGCCCTACCTGATCAAGCAGATCTACAGCAGTTGTACGGCTGAGGTGGAAAACGAAGGCCACCGCTTCGGCGAAGATCTGCCCGAGAGCGACAAGAAGGCGTTGATCGCCTTCCTCGCGACGCTGTGATTGCAGGGGGACATGCCATGAGACCGATCCCGACCCTCGCGCGCGCCGCCTGTGTGCTCACCACGTTCGCGCTCGCCGGCTGCGGCTTCTTCGAGCGCGCCGAGGACAAGGCGGCGCCGGTGATCTCGTTCGCTCCGTTTACCGAGAACTACGCTGGCAAGCCCGACTTCGCCTACGTGGAGCACCGCTTTCCACTATCGACGGCAGACCTCTACAAGATCACGCCGAAGAACCTGTCCTTCCTCGATCAGGAACAGGTCGACCAGATTTACGCGCGACTCACCGCGGGCCCGATCCCGGACGGGCCGTTCGAGGGCGACCTGTTCTTCCCGCGCGGCGGCAGCGGCAAGTTGCGCCTGTCCGAGATCGCCGGCGGCGGCCTGAAGAGCCTGCTGGTGAATGTGGCCGGCGCCAAGCTCGACCTGATCGGCGAGACGCTGTGGAAAGGCAAGGTCTTCTACCGCGACCAGCGCCTGCTCCGTAACCGCATCGAAGACCTCGATGCCTTGAAGAAGCTCGGCCTGGTCGAGGACAGCCCTGCCAATCCCTTGCAGAAGACCCGCGTGGACGGCAAGGAGCAATGGCTGCTGTTCCCGGCCAAGCTGTATTGCGGACAAAGCCTGCTCGACGGCCGGCGCGAGTCGATCATCATCGACTACGCCTTCACCGACGAGCTGCCGGGCTACCGTCGCATGCCGGACATCATGGCCGGCCGCGACGGGTTCGCGATCCGCGACGAGATCCGCATGGTGTATCCCGGCTTCTATCTCGGCCGCGCCTACATGGACCGCGCCTTCATCGTGAATTTCGTGCTGTACAACAAGGAGATCGCTGAACGCGCGAAGGACGAGTTCCTGAAGACGGGCAAGGTGCAGCAGGACTGCTGGGCCGGCACCCAGCAGCGGCTGGTGGTCATGGGGCCGGCCAGAACCGGGTAGTGCGCCCGGCCGTGCCTCGTCGCACGTCCGGCCGCCGCCGCGCGTCGCAGGGGGCGGACATGTTGCGATCGACATCGCTGTGCGCAAGCCTGGCGCTGGCGCTGGCCCTGGCGCCCTCGGGGGCGGGGGTCGCTTGGGGCGCGGCGAGCACCAGCGTCGTCGAGCCTGCCGGCCCTGACCTGCCCCCGGCTGGACGCTCGCTGTTCGACGAACTGTTCGAGATCGGTGCAGCAGGCGCACCGCCGCTGCCCTTCCCGTTTCCCGCGCTGTTGCAGCGCATCTCGCGTCACCTCGACGCCAGTCAATCGTCTGGAGGGCTTTCCGTGGTGCTGATTCCACTCGGCCGCTCGCTTCAGCGTCATGCCGCAGGCGACGCCGACGCCTTTCGCTACCCGCGCGTGGTCGCCGCCGTGACCGGCGAACCGGCGGCGACCGCGGCGCCCGGACATCCCTACCTGCGCGACCGCCTGTACGTCGCCTATCACGAGAAGGCCGCCGCGCTCGAAGTGATCAGCTACAACGAGACTGCCGGGCGCTTCGAGTTCCAGTTGGTGCGCAACTATCGCGCGGGCGCCACCCCCGACGTCGGCTACGCCAGCCGCACGCTGTGCCTCGCCTGCCATCAGAACGCCGCACCGATCTTCTCGCGCCAGTCGTGGGACGAGACGAGCGCCAGCGCACCCGTGGCGGCGCGGCTGGCCGCGACCGGGCTGCCGTACTATGGCCTGGACTGGCGCCATGGGGTGGACGTGCCGGACGCCATCGATGGCGCCACCGCGCGCGCCAACCTGCTCGGCACGGCCCAGCGGCTGTGGCGCGAAGGCTGCGCCACGCCGAGCCGCGAGGTGGCGGTGAACTGCCGCGCCGAGGCGCTGCGCCAGGCGTTGCGCCACCGGCTCACCGACGGCCGCAGCGCGACGGCCGCCGCGCTTGCCCGACGGTCGGCCCTGCTCGAACCCCTGCTGGCGAACTGGCAGCAGCGCTGGCCGACCGGGCTGGCGATCCCCGACCCCTCGCTGCCCAACCGCCAGCCTTTCGCCGGCATCGAAGGTGGCCGCCCGCCGCCCGGCGACGACGAGTTGCGCCGTTACGCCGACATTGCCGCGGCCTTCGACCCGCTGGCGCTGCGCGCGCCGCTCGAAACCTGGCCGGGCCGCGACGCAGCGGATGCGGTGCGCGTCGTCGGTGCGCTGTCGATGTTCTTTTCACGTGCGGACATCGCCCTCATCGACCGGCGGCTGAACGCCTTGTCGGCGCAGCGCGGCGCCTCGGCGGAGATCCGCCAGGTCGCCCTGAGCTGCATCGGGCGCATGGCGGACGGAGGCAGGTTCGACCTCGACTGCGAGGGCCCCGGGGGAGCCCGGTTGCAGACGCGCCTCGCGCCACGCCATGGAAGATTGACCGACGGCGGGGTGGATCGCCTGGTCCTTCCCGACAACGATGCGATCGGCGCGACCGCCCTCGATGCGATCTCGGTGCCCCAAGGCGCCGCGCCGATGACAATGCGTCTCGTGCCGCGCCGCGGTGATCGCAGGGTGCGCGCCGCCAGCGGCGAGGCCGTCCGGCAGATCGACGTGAGGAGGCCTCCCGCATCCGGCAGCGCCGGACCGTCGCGCATGCTCGCGAACGTGACACTGGTCGCCGACCTGGCGCCGCTGGACGCGGCGATCGATCGGCTTGTCGAGGCCACGCTCGCCGGCACCAGCGACGCCCTCGACGCGATGCCGCTGCGCCGCTGGGCCGTGTTGTCGCCACTGCTTGCCGGCCTCGGGGTCTCGTCCGCCGCGCTGAAGTCGCCAGCCGATCGCCCGTCGCGCACCACGCCACGGCTATCCGATCCGGTGCCGGTACGTGACACGGTCTGGCCACCCGACCTGCAGCCGTTCGCACGCCAGTGTGGCCAGTGCCATGCCGCAACGACCGCTTTCCCGCCAGGCTTCCTGCGCGGCAGCGACGACCAGGTGCGGGCGCAGATCGCAGGCTGCGCCGAACGCATGCTGTTCCGGCTGGCGATGAACGCGCGCCAGCCCGCCACGCGTCTGAAGACGCCGATGCCGCCACCGGCCGCCGCCCATGCAGCCGCCTTCCTGCAGTCGGCCGACCGGCCGGCGATGACCGCCCGGCTCGAGGGGCTGCTGGCGCAGCGTTCCCTCACCCCCGCTGCCGTGCTGGCCCGCCCCTATGCGACGCTCGCCCCCTGCCTGGCGGGCACCGACTGACCTGCGCCGAGGAGCAAGACCATGACCGAGCCCACCCGCCCCGCGCCAGTCGCACACCGCCGACCCGCCCTGTTGTGGCGCTTCATCGTCTGGCTGCCATGGATCGTCATCCTGCTGGTGGCGCTGTATGCGGTCGCGCGCTTCCTGCCCGACGAAGCGGTGACCTACACGGATCCGGTGCAGCACTTCAAGTACGGCTCCACCGGCGGCGAGCGCGAATCGGGCTTCCCATACTGGATCTGGCAGGCGCTGCCGCAGGTCTGCGCGGAACATCTGCCGGCCGGCGCGCGTGCTGGCGCCGCGTCGGCCACCGGAATGGCGGCGGCGGGCGCCCCCCCGGCGACCGGCTACGCCGCGCTCGGACTGATCTACGAAGAGGGCCGCGACCTGCCGATCGGCGTGTCGAAGCGGCGCAACCTTGGTCTGGACCGCGTGTTCCTGAACTGCGCCGCCTGCCACACCAGCACCGTGCGTGACGCGCCGGATGCCGCCCCGCGCATCATCGTGGGCATGCCGGCGCACCGCTTCGACATCCGCGCCTTCGAGACCTTCTTCTTCAACTGCGCCGCCGGACCGAAGTTCTCGCCCGAGTTCATCGTGCCCGAGATCGACCGCCTCGCCGGCAAGTTGAGCCCGATCGACCGCTATCTGGTGTATCCGGTGGCGATCGCGCTGATGCGCGAGCGCCTGCTGATGCTGCGCGGCCGCTTCGACTTCGTCGCCGACCAGCCGGAATGGGGGCCGGGGCGGGTGGACACCTTCAACTCTGCCAAGGTGCTGTTCAACTTTCCGATGAAGGCCTTGCCGAAGCAGGAACTGCTGGGCGCGTCAGACTTCCCCTCGATCTGGAACCAGCGCAAGCGCATGACGCGCGACGACGGCGAACGCATGCAACTGCACTGGGACGGCAACAACACCCACACCGAGGAACGCAACAAGAGTGCCGCGTTCGGCACCGGCACCACGCCGCCCACCATCGACCTCGCCGCGATCGGCCGCGTCGAGGACTGGTTGCTGGATGCGACCCCGCCGCCCTTCCCCTACCCGATCGACCGCGAGCGCGCGGCGCGCGGCGCGCCCTTGTATGCCGAATACTGCGCCGCCTGTCACGGTGCCAGCGGCAGCGATTTCCGCGGCGCAAAGGTCGGGCACGTGACGCCGATCGCCGAGATCGGGACCGACCGCGCACGGCTCGACTCCTACACCCGCGACCTGGCGGTGAACCAGGCCACGCTGTACGCCGGCTACCCGTACCGCTTCCAGCATTTCCGCAAGACCTGGGGCTACGCCAACATGCCGCTCGACGGTATCTGGCTGCGTGCGCCCTACCTGCACAACGGCTCGGTGCCCACGCTGCGCGACCTGCTCGAACCGTCGTCGATGCGCCCGGCGAAGTTCGCGCGCGGCAGCGACCTCTACGATCGTGAGCGGGTGGGCTTTGCGTCGGCCCTGCCTGACACCGCGAATGGCAGCGCCGCCGCGGGCCTGTGCGTGTTCGATACCACCAAGCCCGGCAACGGCAATGCCGGACACGAAGGCCACGCCTACGGCACCGATCTGCCGGACGCCGACAAGGAGGCGCTGGTGGAATTCCTGAAAACCTTCTGACCGCGCAGCCTCGCCGCAGGGGGGCGCGCGGACCGCGAGAGACCGCGCCCCATCCCGACCGACTCCGCCGGCCCCATCCCGGGAGCAAACAAGCCATGAAACGGAACCCTCTCACCGTCGGCACACACCAGCGCGGCCGCAGTCTGTTGCTTGTCCTCGCGCTGCTGCTCGCGCTGGGCGCGGCTGGCGGCGCCTTCGCCTGGTACAAGTTCTTCCGCGAGGAGCCGCAACCGGAGTGGATCACGAACGATCCGGACATGCGCTTCAAGTACGGATCGATCGGCGCCGAGCGCGACGCCGGGATTCCCTACTGGATCTTCTACGTGCTGCCGCGCGTGTTTCCCGACCTGCTGCCCGGTCCGGGCGGCTACGCGTCCTTCGGCGTGGTGTGGGAGGAAGGCCAGGAACTGCCGGCCGGTTTCTCGAAGAAGGTGGTGGGCTTTCCGCGCGTCGCCAACAACTGCGCGTCCTGCCACGTCGCCAGCTACCGCACCGCGCCCGACGCGGCACCGGTGTTCGTGCCGACCGGGCCGAACCACACGCTCAACCTGTGGGCCTTCTTCCGCTTCCTCGTCGATTGCGCCCGGGATCCGCGCTTCAACGCCGACAACCTGATGGCGGAGATCCGGCTGGTCACCGACCTGTCCTTCGTTGATCGGCTGCTGTATCGCTTCGTGATCATCCCGATCACGAAGAAGCGCCTGCTCGAGCGCGAGCAGCAGTTCGCCTGGCTGTACCGCGCCGACTTCCCGCCCTGGGGCCGCGGCCGCGACGACGCGATGAACCTGACCAAGTACTTCATGATCCGCTGGCCGATGGACGACAGCCTGGGGCCCACCGACATGCCGTCGATCTGGAACCTGGGCAAGTACAAGCCCGAGCAGGGCATGCGCATGAACTTCGCCGGCGACAGCCACGATCCCTACTCGGTGATCATCGACTCCGCGCTCGGCCTGCTGGGCGCGCCGCCCAAGAACAACGACGAATTCCTCGCCCAGGTGCGCTGGATCCAGGACTACGTCAGCGCCAAGCGCGCGCCGAAGTATCCGTTCCCGATCGACGCAGCCCGGGCCGAGCGCGGCAAGGCGGTGTTCGACGCCACCTGCGCCGCCTGCCACGCGTCCGCGCGCACCGGCACCGTCGTGCCGCTGGCCGAGGTCGGCACCAGCCGCGATCGCATCGACACCTGGAACGAGAAAGCCGCGCGCGAGGCGAACAAGGTCGTGCGCGACATGGGGATCGAGCGCCCCGGCCTGGTCGAGGCGCCGCTCACCGGCTACGTCGCCGCCTTCCTCGACGGCATCTGGCTGCGCGCGCCATACCTGCACAACGGCTCGGTGCCCACCCTGCGGGATCTGCTCGAACCGCCGTCAGGGCGCCCAACCGTCTTCTGGCGCGGCTACGACGTGTACGACCCGGTCAAGGTGGGCTTCATCACCAGCGGCGCGGAAGCAGAGCGCATCGGCACCCGCCACGACACGAGCGCGAAAGGTGGCGGCAACCAGGGACATGCGTTCGGCACCGATCTGCCGCCCGACGACAAGGAAGCGTTGCTCGAGTACCTGAAGACGCTGTGACGCGGCAGGTGACAGGCGCCCGCGCTCAGGACCACATGTTCCGCATCTTCGCTGCGAGATCGACCGCGGCCTGGCGGGAGGCGGGCGAGCCGCGCAGTTCGGGCGGGGGCGGGGGCCAGCTCGCCTGTTCGAAATGCCCGAGCAGCCGGTTGGGGATGAAGCGGCTGCGTCCGGCGTACACATGACGGTCGCCCAGGCCCTGCTGCTGTGTCACGTAGAAGCGTTGCGGCGCGATGAGGTCGAGGTGGTCCTTCGCCCGCGTCATCGCCACGTACAACAGACGGCGCTCCTCCTCGATCTCGGCGGCATTGCGGGTGGCGATGTCGGACGGGATGCAGCCATCGACCACGTTCAGCACGCTCACCGCGCTCCATTCCTGGCCCTTGGCCGAATGCATCGTGGACAGGATCAGGTAGTCCTCGTCGAGCAGGGGGGTGCCGGCTTCATCGCTGGTCGCGCTGGGCGGGTCCAGCGTGAGTTCGGTGAGGAAGCGCTGCCGGCTCGGGTAACTGGCGGCGATGCGGGCGAGCTGCTGGATGTCGAGCAGCCGCACCGCGGCGTCCTCGTACAGGCGCGGCATCTGCGCCTCGTACCAGCGACAGGCGAGTTCGAACTCCGCCGGCCAGCGCGCGGCGCCGGCCTCGCCACGGCCGGCCAGGCGATCGACCAGCGCTGCGAACACCACCCAGCCTTCGCGCGCGGCATCGGGCACCGGCTGCTCGGCGAGCAGCGCACAGCCGTCGGGGGCGGTACCGACGTTGTCGAGCACGCGGCCCGCGGTCTTCGGCCCGATGCCGGCGAGCAACTGGATAGCGCGGAAGCCTGCGATGCGGTCACGCGGGTTCTCCGCCCAGCGCAGCAGCGCAAGCACGTCCTTGACGTGCGCCGCCTCGAGGAACTTGAGCCCGCCGAACTTCACGAAGGGGATGTTGCGCCGGGTGAGCTCCATCTCCAGCCGCGCGCTGTGGCTGGAGGCGCGGAACAGCACCGCCTGCTGCCTGAGCTTCAGCCCGTCCTCGCGGCGGGCCAGCGCCTGCTCGACGACGAAGGCGGCCTGGTCGGCATCGTCCTTCACCGACACCAGCCGCGGGAGCCGGGAAGATTCGCGATCCGACCACAGGTCCTTGGCGTAGCGCTCGGCGGCAAGCCCGATCACCGCATTGGCCGCGGCGAGGATGGGCTGGGTCGAGCGGTAGTTGCGCTCCAGCGTCACCACCCGCGCGGGCGGCGCGAACGCAGCGGGAAAATCCAGGATGTTGCGCACCGTGGCGCCGCGAAAGGCGTAGATCGCCTGCGCATCGTCACCGACCACGGTGAGGCCGCGGCCATCGGGTTTCATCGCCAGCAGGATGGACGCCTGCAGGTGGTTGGTGTCCTGGTATTCATCGACCAGCACGTGTTCGAACATCTCGCCGACTTCCTGCGCCAGCGCCGGCTCGTCCATCATCTGCGCCCAGTAGAGCAGCAGGTCGTCGTAATCGAGCACCTGCTGCGCCTGCTTGGCCTCGACATAGGCGCGGAACAACTGCTTCAGCTCGCTCTCCCACTCGGCGCACCACGGGAACGAGGCCTGCAGCACTTCGGCCAGGGGCGCGCGGTTGTTCACCGCGGCGGAGTAGATCGCCAGGCAGGTGCCCTTCAGCGGGAAGCGCCTGCTCTTCGCCGACAAGCCCTGTTCGTGCCGGACCAGGTTCAACAGGTCGGCGGCATCCTCGCGGTCGTGGATGGTGAACGCCGGATCCAGCCCGATGCGGCCGGCGTACTCGCGCAGCAGCCGTGCCCCCACGCCGTGGAAGGTGCCCGACCAGGCAAGCGTCGCGCCGCCGAGCCAGGGTTGCGTCGCCGCGAGTTCGCCGAGGATGCGGTGCACGCGGCGCCCCATTTCATCGGCGGCGCGGCGCGAGAAGGTCAGCAGCAGGATGCGGCCGGGATCGGCGCCGCCCGCGATCAGGCGGGCGACGCGATGGGCGAGCGTGCTGGTCTTGCCCGAACCCGCACCGGCGATCACCAGCAGCGGCCCGGCTGCCCCTTCGCCCACTCCGGCACCGGCGCCATGTTCCACCGCCTCGCGCTGCGCCGCGTTGAGCCGCGCCAGCCAGGGCGCGGGGTCGGCTCCCCCGCCGACACGGTGGCTGGCGGAAAACGGCGGATCAGGCAGGGTCTCGGAGGCGCTCATGACTGAAATTATATCCAGTCAAGGCCCCACTTGCGGATTGGCGACGGGACTCAGCCGAACAGGCTGTGAAGCATCTTGAGCGACAGCGCGATCAGGACTCCGGCGAAGATCTTCTTCAGTACCGGAACCGGCAGCGTGTGCGCAAGCCGCGCGCCGACCGGCGCCATCACCATGCTCACCGCGCTCACCAGTACCAGTGCGGGCAGGTAGATGTAACCCAGCGTGTAGGCCGGCATGCCCGGGGTACCCCAGCCATTGACCATGTAGCCCACGGTGCCCGCCACGGCGATCGGCAGGCCGATGGCCGACGAGGTGCCGATGGCGTGCTGCATCTTGACGTTGCACCACGTCATGAACGGCACCGACAGCGAACCGCCGCCGATCGCCACCAGCGCCGACACCCCGCCGATCCCGGCACCCGCGGCGCTCAGGCCGAGCCGCCCGGGGATCTCGCGCGAGGGCTTGGGCTTGACGTTGATCAGCATCTGCAGCGAAACATAGGCCATGAACGCGGCAAAGAAGATCGCCAGCGGCACGGTGTCGACACGGGAGGCGATGAAGGTGCCACCGAAGGTGCCGAGCAGGATGCCGGGCGTGATGCCCATGAAGATGTCCCAGCGCACCGCGCCATGCTGGTGATGAGCGCGCAGGCTGGAGATCGACGTGAGCACGATGCCGGCCATGGAAGTGCCCAGTGACATGTGCAGGACCTGGTCGAACGGAAACCCCTGGGCGACGAACAGGGTGGTCAGGATCGGCACCATGATCCCGCCGCCGCCCACACCCAGCAGCCCGGCAAAGAAACCCACCACGGCACCGAGCACCGGGTAGGCCAGCCACCAAACGTTCAGATCCATTGCCCAGCAGACACTCCACGCACCGGTACGCCCTGACGGGCGCACCAAAGAAAAAACGCGGCTTTCGCCGCGCTTCTTGAATGGCCCCCCGCCTGTGCCGTTTCCACCGGGCATCCTGAACCTGGGGTTCAGGGAGGTCGCTTTCCTTCCGCTTCAGGCTCACCCACGAGGGGCATGCACACCGCGGCATCCATGGTAGGCAACCAAGTCTCTCGACTATTGGTTCAAGGAATCTACGGCTTCAACGAACACTGCAGGGGATTGACTTTTCGCGCCTCGGGCCGGCCCTCAGAAGAGTTTTTCCTGCTGGGCCAGCACCCCGTCGAGGCGCGCTTTCATGAGTCCGATTCTACGCTTCGCGCCTGCCATGTCAAACCCGCCGCTGCGCTGGTACATGAGGAATTCATGGGCGATGTTGAGCGCCGTCATGACCGCGAGACGCTCGCCCGATGCATGCGTCTTGTCGGCCAGTTCGACGAGCTTGCCGTCCACATAAGACACTGCGGAACGCAGCGCCTCCTTGCTTTCGGGCGTGCAGGACACGCGGTATTCCTTGCCCAGCAGAACGATGTCGAGATAATCGGTCGCCACGTGCTCAGGCCTCCGGCAGTTTGTTCAACACCGCCTCCAGGCGCTCGGCGGCACGCCGCACCTTTTCGGACAGTTGGTGGTTTTCGGCTTCGAGCTTCACGACACGGGTACGCAGCGCAAGGTTCTCCGCCTTGAGCATGCCATGAAGGCTGATGAGCTGCTCGATCTGGGCTTCGAGCTGGTTGAGTTCGGCATCCATGCGCTGATGGTAGAAGGGGGAAAGAGAGGCGGTCAATATGCCGCCGGAAGTGCCTCGACGGCCGGTGCGGATCTGCCGCACCGGCCGCCCGCCGGGTCTCAGCGCTGGACCTGGGTGACGTCGCGCACCGCGCCGGTGTCGGCCGAGGTGGTGAGCGCGGCATAGGCCTGCAGTGCAGCGGAGACGACACGCTCGCGCTGCACCGGCTTCCATGCGGCGCTGCCCTTCGCCTCCATCGCGGCACGACGGCGGGCGAGTTCGTCGTCGGAGACGGCGAGATGGATGCGGCGGTGCGGAATGTCGATGTCGATGGTGTCGCCGTCCTCGACCAGCGCGATCGCGCCGCCCATCGCCGCTTCGGGGGACGCGTGGCCGATCGACAGGCCGGAGGTTCCGCCCGAGAAGCGCCCGTCGGTAAGCAGCGCGCACTGCGCGCCGAGGCCGCGGCTCTTGAGGTAGGAGGTCGGGTACAGCATCTCCTGCATGCCGGGGCCGCCCTTGGGTCCTTCGTAGCGGATCACGACCACGTCGCCTGCCTGCACCTGCTCGCCGAGGATGCCCTCGACCGCGTCTTCCTGGCTCTCGTACACCCGCGCCTTGCCGCTGAACTTCCAGATGGATTCATCCACGCCGGCGGTCTTCACGATGCAGCCCTTCTCGGCGATGTTGCCGTACAGCACCGCCAGTCCGCCGTCGGCGGTGAAGGCGTGCGCCTTGTCGCGGATGATGCCGTGCTGGCGGTCGGCATCGAGGGCCTTCCAGCGGCGGTCCTGGCTGAAGGCGACCTGGGTGGGCACCCCGCCGGGCGCGGCACGGTAGAAGGTGTGCACTGCCTCGTCGGCGGTGCGCTTGATGTCCCACTGGTCCAGCGCCGCGGCCATCGAGGCGCTATGCACCGTGGGCACATCGGTGTGCAGCAGGCCGGCGCGGTCGAGTTCGCCGAGGATGGACATGATGCCGCCGGCGCGATGCACATCCTCGATGTGCACGTCCGCCACCGCGGGGGCGACCTTGCACAGGCAGGGCACGCGGCGGCTGACGCGGTCGATGTCCTTCATGGTGAAGTCGACGCCGGCCTCGCGCGCGGCGGCGAGCAGGTGCAGCACGGTGTTGGTCGAACCCCCCATCGCGACGTCCAGGCTCATCGCGTTCTCGAAGGCCTGGAAGCTGGCGATCGAGCGCGGCAGCACCGAGGCGTCGTCCTGCTCGTACCAGCGGCGCGCGAGGTCGACGATGCGACGGCCGGCTTCCTTGAACAGGCGCTCACGGTCGGCATGGGTGGCGAGGGTGGTGCCATTGCCGGGCAGCGACAGGCCGAGCGCCTCGGTGAGGCAGTTCATCGAGTTGGCGGTGAACATTCCGGAGCACGAGCCGCAGGTCGGGCAGGCGGAACGCTCGATGGCATCGACTTCCTCGTCCGAGCAGCTCTTGTCGGCGGCCTTCACCATCGCGTCGACGAGGTCGAGCGAGATCACCTTGGCTTCCCACTTCACCTTGCCCGCTTCCATCGGCCCGCCGGAGACGAAGATCGCCGGGATGTTGAGTCGCAGCGCGGCCATCAGCATGCCCGGGGTGATCTTGTCGCAGTTCGAGATGCACACCAGCGCATCGGCGGTATGGGCATTGCACATGTACTCGACGCTGTCGGCGATGAGTTCGCGCGAGGGCAGCGAGTACAGCATGCCACCGTGGCCCATGGCGATGCCGTCGTCCACCGCGATGGTGTTGAATTCCTTGGCGACGCCGCCCGCAGCCTCGATCTCGCGCGCGACGAGCTGGCCGAGGTCCTTGAGGTGCACGTGGCCGGGCACGAACTGGGTGAAGCTGTTGGCGATGGCGATGATCGGCTTTTCGAAGTCGCCGTCCTTCATGCCGGTGGCGCGCCACAGGGCGCGGGCGCCCGCCATGTTGCGGCCGGCGGTGGACGTGCGGGAACGGTACTGGGGCATGGCGACGCTCCGGGAAAGCTGCGGGAAAGCTTTGGATTCTAACGCCGGGCGTCCGGTCGGTCACGCGTTCGCGGTGGCAGGGACGGCCCTGCCCTGCGTATCATTCCTGCCCTGCCAGACATCCCCTGCGGAGCCATCATGGAAGCCCACAACACCTCGCCCGCCACGCCCCCGGACACTGCTGACGAAGGCTTCGATCTCGACCCGATCGAGATCCGCGTGCTCGGCGTGCTGATCGAGAAGGCTTTCGTCACGCCCGACGCCTATCCGCTGTCGATCAACGCCATCGTCACCGGCAGCAACCAGCTCACTGCGCGCGAGCCGGTGATGGCCATCAGCGAAGGCGAGGCACAGGCTGCGATCGACAGCCTCATGGCGCGCAGGCTGGTCTCCCGCCGCGACCAGGCCGGTGCCAGGGTGGCCAAGTACGAACACCTGGTGCGCGTGCGCCATTCACTGCCGCCGGCCGAGCAGGCCGTGCTGGCCACATTGATGCTGCGCGGCGCGCAGACGGCGGGCGAGATCCGCCAGCGTTGCGAGCGCCTGCACCGCTTCGACGACATCACCGCGGTCGAGTCCGTGCTCGAGCACCTCGCCGAGAAATTCCCGCCCATGGTGGCGACGCTGCCGCGCGCTCCCGGCACCAAGGAAATCCGCCACATGCACCTGCTCGGCGGCACCGCGCTGCTCGAGGAGATGGCCGAGGCGCAGGCGAGCGGAACCAGCGGCGGCGCGACGGGTCGCAACCGCATCGTAGAACTCGAGGAAGAAGTCGCCCGCCTGCGGGCCGAGGTCGACGTCCTGCGCAGCGAATTCGACGCCTTCCGCCAGCAGTTCAATTGATCCGACCCCGCCAGCCCCGATGCTGATCCATCCTCAGTTCGACCCCATCGCCCTTTCCATCGGCCCGGTCTCGGTGCGCTGGTACGGGCTCATGTACCTCGTCGCCTTCGTGCTGTTCATCGTGCTCGGCCGCCTGCACGCGCGCCGCCGGCCGGAACTGGGCTGGAACGCGGCGATGATCGACGATCTGCTGTTCTACGGCGTCATCGGCGTGATCGTCGGCGGACGCCTCGGCGAGGTGCTGTTCTTCCAGCCGGGTCATTACTTCAGTCATCCCGCAGAGATCGTCGCCGTCTGGAAAGGCGGCATGAGCTTTCATGGCGGATTCCTCGGCGTGCTGGTGGCGATGTGGCTGTATGGCCGCCGCCACGGCATGGGCTTCTGGGAGATCACCGACTTCATCGCGCCGCTGGTGCCCACCGGGCTGGCCGCGGGCCGCATCGGCAACTTCATCAACGGGGAGCTGTGGGGCCGTCCGGTGTCGGGCGATCTGCCGTGGGCGATGATCTTCCCGTGGGTGGATCAGGTGCCACGGCATCCGTCGCAGCTCTACCAGGCGGCGGGAGAAGGCCTGCTGCTGTTTGCGGTCCTGTGGCTTTACGCCGCAAAACCGCGCCCGTTGCGGGCCGTATCGGCAGTCTTCCTGATCGGCTACGGCTGCCTGCGCTTCGTTGCAGAATTCTTCCGCACGCCGGACGCCGGCATTTTCGGCACCTTGGCGCTGGGATTGTCCACCGCGCAATGGTTGTGCGTGCCCATGATCCTGGTCGGACTTTTCATGCTCGCCGCCGCAACGGGACGGCCGACCGACCGCTGAGCAGGCCCCCGCGACGCGGCAACCGGCCGCGTCCGGCACGATGCGTCATGGTGCGGACATTGTGCACAGGCGAGCCCCCCGGTTGCGGCTAACATGTGTGCGCAAATTGATGCGAACGCGATCACGAGGGGAGACACAAAATGGCGGGGGATCTGTTTTCGCGCAGCCTGTCCAAGGTGCGAGCCCTGATGTCGGGCGCGCAGGCGCGCGTCCGCGCGCCCTCCGAGCGGGACATCGAGCGTATTCGCCAACAGTTACAGGAGTGCGCTGAGAGTCGCGGCGGCGAAGTATCCACCCGGCAGCGCGCAGCACGCCTGGCGGAAACCTACCTGCGGCTCAACGATGATGGCCGCCGCGCCATCCTTCGCATGATCGCCCTCGAGTTCGGGCCCGATCCGGCACGCGTGGCCGACGCTCACCGTGCCTACCAGAAAGCCGTCGGCAGCGACCGCCAGTGGGACGCGGAGGCCGATCTGCGTGCCGCCATGCGCTCGCGGCGGCTGCGCATCCTGACCCAGTTCAACGCCATCCCGCAGGGCGTGAAATTCCTTGTTGACCTGCGTGCAGACCTGCTGCGCTACCTCGCCGACGACCCGCTGCTGA
Organism: Pseudomonadota bacterium; assembly: GCA_018240585.1. Taxonomy (GTDB): domain Bacteria; phylum Pseudomonadota; class Gammaproteobacteria; order Burkholderiales; family Rhodocyclaceae; genus Thauera. The sequence goes on along the minus strand of JAFEFM010000508.1, from coordinate 9,514 downwards.
AGCCGCTCGACCGCGAGCTGGAGGGGCGCCTCAGCGCCTGGTTCGACGTGGGCTTTCTCGAGCTGCAGCGCATCACCTGGCAGTCGCCCGCCGCGCTGCTCGAGAAGCTCGTCGAATACGAAGCGGTGCATGAGATCCGCTCGTGGGACGATCTCAAGAACCGCCTCGATTCCGACCGCCGCTGCTACGCGTTCTTCCATCCGCGCATGCCGCTCGAACCGCTCATCTTCGTGCAGGTCGCGTTGGTCGACGAACTGGCCGACAACGTGCAGAAGCTGCTCGACATCGAGGCGCCGCTGGCCGATGCGGACCGCGCCAGCACCGCGATCTTCTATTCGATCACGTCCACTCAGGAGGGGCTGCGCGGCGTGTCCTTCGGCAACTTCCTGCTCAAGCGGGTGGTGGACGACCTGCAGCGCGACTTCCCGCGCCTGAAGGCCTACTCGACCCTGTCGCCGATTCCCGGCCTCGTGCGCTGGGCGAGCCGCAACCCGGCCGAGTGCGCGCAGATCCTCGCTGGCGCGGACTGGAAGAAACTCGCCGCCGCCGGCATCGATGGCCCCGATTCGCCGCACTTGCAAGCGCTGCTGGGCGGCGCCAGCGACTGGGTCCGGAACCCGGCACTCGCGCGCGCGTTCCGCGAGCCGCTGCAGCGGCTGGCGGCGCATTACCTCGTCAATGCCAAGCGTGACGACAAGCCCGTCGACCCCGTGGCACGCTTCCATCTCGGCAACGGCGCACGCATCGAGCGCCTGAACTGGCTCGCCGACACCTCGCAGAAAGGGCTGGGCCAGTCGTGGGGCATGATGGTCAATTACCTTTACGATCCAGATCGCATCGAGGCCAACCTCGAGGCTTTCGCCGCCGAGGGCCGCATCGACGCGGCTGCGGCAGTGCGCAGACAGGCGCGAGCGTGACGGCGCGACACGACGCTTCGACCGGCAGACGTTCCGGCCCGTACGCCGGTGGTATGGGCTATTCTGCAAGCTCGTGGCGGGATCCATCCGCTGCCGCGGCCCCCGGAGACAAGCGCGTGCGCCTGCCTTTCAGGCATTCATCCATCCGCTTCCGACTATTGCTCGCCAGCACGGCGGTGCAGATCGTGCTGCTGACGCTGCTGCTTGCCAACAGCGTGCGACTGATGAACAACGCCGCCTCGGCGAGCCTCGAGACGCTCGTCAGCCAGAATGCGAGCATGCTGCACGCGATGGCGGTGTCGTATGGCGACCAGCAACGCTACGGCGAGCTCGAGGACATCCTCGGCGAACTGCTCAGCGACTCGAACGAGGGGCTGGTGTACGTGCGCATCGTCGCGCCGAACAGCCGCACGCTGCTGCGCGCAGGCATGCCCGAGATGCGGCACCTGCCGGCGCCGTCCATCGCCGACGAAGGTGCGCTGGAAGACATCTCGGCGAACAAGATCATCCACGTGCGCCGGCCCTTGCTGCTACCTCGCAACGAGATCGGCTTCCTGCAGTTCGGCGTGTCGGTCTCGATTCTCGCAGCCGCACGCAAGGCCATCATCGAACAAGGCGCGATCATCTCGCTGGTGGAGATCGCGCTCACCTTCGTGCTGCTGTCGGCCATCGGCTACCTGCTCACGCACAACCTCGGGCGGCTGCTCGCCGGCAGCAAGGCCATCGCCGACGGCCACTTCAACCACCGCCTGCCCGCCAACGGCAACGACGAACTCGCCGTGCTCGCCCGCCACTTCAACATCATGGCGACGACGTTGCAGCAGCGCATCGGCGAAATCGAGGATACCGCGAAGCGGCTCAAGTCGAGTGAGGAGCGCTATGCCCTGGCGATGCGCGGCGCCAACGACGGCCTGTGGGACTGGGACATTCCGGGCCGCACCATCTACTTCTCCGACCGCTCCTGCGAGATCCTCGGCCTGCCGCCCGGCTCGCTGCCCAGCGATCCGGAGGGCATCCTGCCCTTCCTGCATCCGGACGAAGTCGATGCCTACAAGGAGAAGGTGCTGGCCCACCTGAACGGGGTGACAAGCCAGTTCATGCTGGAGCATCGCGTGCGCCAGCCCGATGGCAGCTATCGCTGGGTGCTGACGCGCGGCGTCGCCCAACGCGACGCCCGGGGCCGCGCGGTGCGCATGGCGGGCTCCATCGGCGACATCCACCTGCGCAAGCGCGCCGAGCAGCGGCTGATCCACGACGCCCTGCATGACGGTCTCACCGGCCTGCCCAACCGCGCGCTTTTCATCGAGCACGTCACGCGGGCGATCGGCCAGCAGCGCCGCGACGAGCGCTACCGGTTCGCGGTGCTGACGATCAACATCGAGCGCTTCAGCCTCGTCAATGACAGCTATGGGCACGCCGTCGGCGACGAATTGCTGCGTCGCGCCGCCGAACACATCGTCGCCACCGTACGCGAGGGTGATGTCGCCGCGCGCGTGGGCGGCGACCAGTTCGCCGTGCTGTTGAACGGCGTGTCGGATTCGACCGAAGCGCTGCGCGTCGCCGAAGCCCTGGTGGAGCTTCCCGCCTTCGCTCCGCCATCGGGAGAAGGCACGCTGCACCCCTATTGCCGCGTCGGCGTCGCCATGAGCGACATGGAGCGCGACGACGCCGAGGCCCTCTTGCGCGACGCCGACAACGCCCTGCACAAGGCGAGGCGCAGCGAGAGCTCGCCGGTCGAGTTCTTCCACCGATCGATGCACGCACAGGCGGTTCGCTCGCTGAAGCTGGAAGCCGACTTGCGCACGGCCCTGCGCGAAAGCGGACTGACGGTGCACTATCAGCCCATCGTGTCGCTCGCCGACCGCCGCATCGCCAGTTTCGAGGCGCTGGTGCGCTGGCCGCATCCGACGCAGGGCCTGCTGCCGCCGAACGAGTTCATCCCGCTCGCCGAGACCCTCGATCTCATCCACGATCTCGGCATGCAGGTCCTGGCCATGACCTGTCGCGACATCGCTGCGTGGCGGCAGGCTGACCCGCAGGGGGCCCCGGCGCGCGTCGCGGTCAATCTCTCCGCCCGCCAGTTGTCGCGGCCGCAGCTTGCCGAGGAACTGCTGGCGGTGATCGATGAGAACGGGTTGCCGCATGGCGCGGTGCGCTTCGAGATTACCGAGAGCGTGCTCGCCCATCCCGGCGGCCCGGCAGCGCGGACGCTGCACCGGCTGCGCGACGCCGGCGTCCAGATCCTCATCGACGACTTCGGCACGGGCTACTCCACGTTGAGCTACCTGCACACGATTCCCTGCGACCAGGTCAAGCTCGACGGCTCCTTCGTGCGCTCGATCACCGTTGACGAACGCCTGCGCGCGATCGTTGCACGCAGCATTGAACTCGCTCATGATCTCGGCATGACGGTCGTCGCCGAGTGCATCGAAACCGAAGACCAGGCCCTGCTGCTGCGCGACATGGGCTGCAACTTCGGGCAGGGCTATCTTTTCGCACGGCCGATGGACGCGGACCGCACCCTGAACCTGCTGAAGAACAAGATGCCACTGGGGGCATGACCGAATGAAATGGGCAACCATCCCGGCGCTGACGCTCTGGGCGCTGTCGGCGAGCGCGAGCGATGACCTCCAGGCCCTCACCCTGTCCGGGTTTGCCACCGTCGGCGTGGTCGCCACCGATGAGGCCGACATGCGCTTCACCCGCGTCGGCATCGACCGTCCGGGCAAGGAAAGGCCCGACACCGGGCCCGACTCCGTGCTTGGCGTGCAGGGCAACCTGCGCCTGGGCGAAGCGAGCTCGGCCGTCGTGCAGGTCGTCAGTCGCGAGAATACCAAGGGCAACTACGCGCCGCGGCCGACGCTGGCCTTCCTGAGCCACCAGGTCACGCCCGAACTCTACGCACGTGCCGGCAGGCTGCGCATCCCGTTCTTCATGCAGTCCGACTCGCTCAACATCAACTACGCGCATCCCTGGGTACGCCCCCCCGAGGAGGTCTACGGCCTGAGCCCGTTCGCCGACCTCGACGGACTCGACCTGATGTACCGGGTGCGGGCCGGTGACACCGACATCGAGCTTCATCCCTTTCTCGGCACCAGTCGCATTTCGCTCTATCCTGACACCAAGGCCCGACTCAGGCGCGTTGCGGGGGCAAACCTGACCCTTTCACGCGGCGACCTGTCGGTCCATCTGGGACACGCCGAGGCCAGGCTCGAAATCAACTGGCAGGATCCCTTCTACACGGCTCTCGCGCCCGCCCTGCGCGACCTCGGCCGGGACGACATCGCCGCGCGCATGGCGGGGAACGACGGCGTCACCCGCTTCAGCTCGGCCGGGTTCCAATGGGACGACGGGCGCTGGCTGGTGATCGGCGAATATGCGCGCCGCCAGGCTGACCGCTATGCGAACAGCGCACATGCCTGGCAGCTCACCGCGGGCCACCATTTCGGTGCGGTGATGCCCTACCTGGTCATCGCACGCCACACGCAGGACGCGGCCGTGATCGACGCGGAGGACGTGCGCAGCCTCCCGCCACTGCCCGGGCTTGCGGAACTGGTCTCCGGCTTCAACGCGTCGCGCAACCTTGCGCAGCAAAGCGTCACCGCCGGTGTGCGCTGGGACGTTCACAGCAACGCCGCGGTAAAGGCCGAGTTCACCCGCGCCCGCACCGATGCAAATGCCTGGGGAACCTTCGATCCCTCGAGCGACGCTGCCGCGAGCCGCATGGGGGGACGATCGATCAACATGCTGAGCCTGTCCGTCGATGTCACATTCTAGGATCCGTTGCCGCCTGCGACGGGCCGCACTGCTGCTGACGGGGGCCCTCACGTTGGCTGCGTCGGCACATGCAGCAGAAATCGTGCTCGTCACCTCGGCGGTGAACGGCATTCCCGCCCTGACCGTGGAAGAAGCGAGCCAGCTCTACCTCGGGCGTCGCACGACGCTGAGCGACGGTACCGCGGTCACCTTGTTCGATCTGCCGGGTGGCCCGACACGCGACCGCTTCTACGAGCTGCTGACCGGCAAGAACCCCAACCAGATCCGTGCGTACTGGTCGCGCCAGGTGTTCACCGGGCGCGCGCTTCCGCCGCGCGAAGCCAAGAGCGCAGACGACCTGCCGACCCTGCTGTCCAATGACGGCGCCGCAATCGGCTATCTGCCCGACGGGCCGATCAACCCCCGCCTGCGCGTCCTGCTCAAGCTGCCCTGACGCAGCACGCCCCCGCCGGCGATGTGCCGCAACGCCCGTGGCCCTGCGGGACGAAACTGCCCCCTTGCCGTCCAGAGCAACTTCCGTTTGACGGTCCGCTGCCTACATGGTTAAATGCGAATCATTGTTGTTTGCAAGAACAAGACCGTGACCCAGCCGCCCCGCCCCGATCCGATAGCGCCCTCACGCAACTTACAGGCTTCTCCAGGCATGCCGTCCGACCCGGTACTGGCGCTGTCCAGCACCGAACTGCTGGGCGATCGTCATGCCGTCGAAATCGAGCATCTGGGCTCGCGCTACGTGCTGCGCGCAACACGCAGCGGCAAGCTGATCCTGACCAAGTAAATCCAGTTGAGGCATGGACCTCTGACGAGGCTAGACTATGTATGTCTGCGTTTGCAATGCGGTGACCGAAAGGCATATCGTCGAGGCGGCCCGAAACGGCACGACCCGGTTACGGCAGCTGAGGGAGACCCTGGGCGTGACCGCAGAATGCGGGCGGTGCGCCAAATGCGCCCACCAGTGCCTGCGCGAAGCGCTGAGCTCACCCGGCATCGAGCGCGAAACGCTATTTCGGACGCAGTCTGACACCTGGTTTTCCCTCGCTACGGAGGCCCCATGAAAGGCGACAAGAAGGTCATCCAGTTCCTGAACAAGCAGCTCACCACCGAACTCACTGCCATCAACCAGTACTTCCTCCATGCGCGCATGTTCAAGAACTGGGGCTTGGTGAAGCTGGGAAAGCACGAGTACGACGAATCCATCGAGGAGATGAAGCACGCCGACAAGCTGATCGAACGCGTGCTGTTCCTCGAGGGCCTGCCCAACCTGCAGAACCTCAACAAGCTGCTGATCGGCGAAAACGTGCCTGAATGCCTGCATGGCGACCTCAAGCTCGAGCAAGGCGGCCGCGCCGACCTGATCGAGGCGATCGCCTATTGCGAGTCCTGCCGCGACTACGTGTCGCGCGAGATTTTCGAGGACATCCTCGAGGACACCGAAGAGCACATCGATTATCTCGAGACCCAGCTCGGCCTGATCGACGCGGTCGGCCTGCAGAATTACCTGCAATCACAGATGGACGCAGACGCTTCCTGAGCGCACCCCGGCCGCCGGCAGACCGATCTGCGCCGGCGGCCCTCCATTCGCCTTGTCACCGATGAACGCTGCTTCCGCTGCCTTGCCGCTGTCCCCGGTAACCATGTCGTCGTCCTCCCCGCATGATTCCACCGGTTTCGGTCAGCACGGCGTGCGCAGACATGGCGGCGGAGCCGGGCCTGCCCCGCTTCGGCGAGCCTCGCTGGCGATACTGGTCGCCGCGGCGCACGTGGCAGGCCTGCTGGCCATGGGCTGGATCGCACAGCAAAAGCGGATCGAGCCCGTCGAGCGGCCGATCGAGGTCGCCCTCATCCAGGCCGAAGCCCCCAGGCCGCCGACTCCGCCGACTCCCGCTCCACAGCCGCCCGTGCCCGAGGTTCGGCAGCCCGCGCCCCCCACCCCGCCCAGGATCCAGCCGCGGCCGCAAGCCAGGCCGAGGGTGCAGCCGCCGGTGAAGCAGGCAAGCGTTGCGCCCGCACCGCTGAGCACTTCGCCGGGCGCGGTCAGTGCGGAGGCCCCCGCGGCGGCGCCACCTCCGCCCGCTGCCGCCCCGGCACCGGTCGCCGCTGCGCCGGTAGCCGTCACCGCAGCGCGCTTCGATGCCGACTACCTCAACAACCCGGCACCGCCCTACCCGCCGCTGTCGCGCCGCATGCGCGAAGAAGGCAAGGTCATGCTGAAAGTGCTGGTGTCCGCCGCCGGTCTGCCGGAGCGCATCGAGCTCGCGCGCAGCTCGGGCTCCGAACGGCTCGATCGCGCCGCGGAGGATGCGGTGCGGCGCTGGAAGTTCGTCGCCGCCCGGCAGGGCGAACAGCCCGTCGAATCCTGGGTGCTCGTGCCCATCATCTTCAAACTGCAGGAAAGCTGAACATGGAAACCTCTCAGGCCTTCGGTCTGGCCCATCTCTGGGCGCAATCCGACCTCGTCATCCGTGGCGTGGCGCTGCTGCTGCTGGTGATGTCGATCACCAGTTGGTACCTGATCCTGCTGCGCATCGCGCGCCAGGTCCGCGCACGCCGCTTCGACGGTGCAGTCGAAGCCTTCTGGGCGGCTCCGGACCTCGGCAAAGGCCTCGAGCGACTCGCCCAGCAGGCCGCCGGTTCGCCCTTCGAGGCGCTTGCCCAGCAGGGCGCCGCCGCCGCCGACCACGTTCGCCGCCACACGCATCAGGGCAGCCTGGGCAGCAAGCTGGACGCCGACGAGGTCATCACGCGCGCACTGCGCAAGTCGATCGCGCAGTCCACCGCCAGCATCGAGTCCGGCATGACGCTGCTGGCGTCGATCGGCTCCACCGCCCCCTTCGTGGGCCTCTTCGGCACGGTGTGGGGCATCTATCACGCACTGGTGAACATCAGCGTGTCCGGCGCGGCAACGCTCGACAAGGTGGCCGGACCGGTGGGCGAAGCCCTGATCATGACCGCCTTCGGCCTTTTCGTCGCGATTCCCGCCGTGCTCGCCTACAACTGGATGACGCGCTCCAACCGGCTCGAGCTGTCCGATCTCGACGCCTTTGCGCACGACCTGCACGCCTGGTTCTCGACCGGATCGCGCATCGTGCCGCTGAACGAACTGCAAGGCGGCGCCTCCGCCACCGCAGCCATCCGTCCGGCCACCAGCGGAGCGGCATGATGGCGTTCGGCGGATTCAGCCAGGGCGACACGCGCGCCCCGCAGAGCGAGATCAACATGGTGCCGCTCATCGACGTCATGCTGGTGCTGCTGATCGTGTTCATGATCACCGCACCGCTGCTGACCCACTCCGTGAAGATCGACCTGCCGCAGGCGGCGAGCCAGCCCACGGTGGAAAAGCCCGAAACCGTCACCCTCGCCGTCGATGCCGAAGGCAGGATGTACTGGAACGACCAGCCGCTGGCCGCCGACGCGCTGCCCGGTCGCCTGGCCGAGGCCGCGGCCAAGTCGCCGCAGCCGGAACTGCACCTGCGCGCCGACCAGAACACCCGCTACCAGAAGCTGGCTGAAGTGATGTCGCAGGCGCGCACCGCAGGCATCGAGAAGATGGGCTTCATCACCGTGCCACAGCAGCAATAGTCGCCACACCGCCGGCGTGCCCCTGCCCGGGGTCGCGCCCTGCTCGAGTCCCACGGGGTACCGCCCATCGCGAGCGGTGCCCCGTTTGCATTGGTGGCGATCGTCGGCGCATGTACAGCGCGATACACATCAATCGGGCGCGAACCTCTATGCTTCGCCCATGGTCTTGCACCATACCCGCCCACCGACCGCCCCCGACACGCCTTGCCCGCCCGATGAGTTCCGATTCCCCCCCTCGCCCGCCTCGCTGGAAGCGTCCCGCCCTGTTTGCCCTCGGAGTTGCCGCGCTCGCCGGCGCCACCTGGTTCGCCTGGCCGGCATTTTTCGGCAAGACGGACGAACAGGCGAAATACCAGTTCGCCACCGTGCAGCGCGGCGACATCGAAGACGTGGTCACCGCGACCGGCACCCTGCAGCCGCGCGACTACGTCGATGTGGGCGCGCAGGTCTCCGGCCAGTTGAAGAAGATCCACGTGGATGTGGGCTCCGAGGTCAAGGAAGGCGCGCTGCTGGCAGAAATAGACCCCACCGTGTATCTGGCCAAGGTCGACGCCTCGCGCGCTCAACTGCGCAACCTGCGCGCCCAGCTCAAGGACCGGGAAGCGCAGCTCGCGCTCGCCAGTATCCAGTTGCGGCGCCAGACGGCGCTGATGACGGAGGACGCCACCACCAAGGAGACGCTGCAGACCGCCGAGGCGACGCAGAAGTCGGCGCAGGCCCAGCTCGAGGCGGTGCGCGCGCAGATCGAGCAGATCGAATCCACGCTGCGCGCCGACGAGGCCAACCTGCAGTACTCGCGCATCCTGTCGCCGATGACGGGCACCGTCGTGTCGATCACCGCCCGCCAGGGCCAGACGCTGAACACCAACCAGCAGGCGCCGGTGATCCTGCGCGTGGCCGACCTCAATACCATGACGGTGCAGACCCAGGTCTCCGAGGCGGATGTGAGCCGGCTGAAGCTCGGCATGGACGCCTACTTCACCACCCTGGGCGGCCAGGGCAAGCGCTGGTACGGCAAGCTCGAAAAAGTGGAGCCCACGCCCACCGTGACCAACAACGTGGTGCTGTACAACGCGCTGTTCGACGCCCCCAACCCCGACGGCCTGTTGATGACGCAGATGACCGCGCAGGTGTTCTTCATCGTCGCTCAGGCGAAGGATGCGCTGGTGGTGCCGATGGCGGCGCTGAGCCAGGGCGGGCGGCGACCGCGTGCGCAGGGCGGAGGGAGTCCCGACGCGGCA
>JAFEFM010000507.1 GCA_018240585.1 Pseudomonadota bacterium | reverse complement strand
CGACGCCCTCGGGTTCGGGACCCTTGTTGTCGGAGCGATTGTCGAAGTTGTTCTCGTCGTTGTTGCTGTTGAAGTTGCGCGGGAAGATCGCGGCGGTGCGCACTTCCAGCTCGCTGCCCGAATCCCACACCTGGGCGCCGGTGGTGGCGTTCCAGATCGAGAACGAGCGCGTGCCGAACACATAGGGCACGGCCGTTTCGGGCGCTGCGGTCGTCACTGTCAGGCGACCCAGCTGCAGGTCGTCGGCGACTTCGGGCAGGGCCGGATAGCGCGAGCGCAGGCTGCGCGCGCGCGCCTCCTCGGCAAAGCCGGGGTAGTCGCGTGCATCGCCTTCGTTGGCGGTCACGAGGAAGCGCTCGCCACCCGCGGTGAAGCTGGCGATCGCGTCGGGCTGGTACATGCCGCGCAGCGGCCAGTTGCGGATGTTGATGACGTTGTCGCGATCGGAGGCGTCAAGCCCGTTCGTGCGGATCAACCCGAGCTGCACCGGCTCCGGCGTGTAGCCCGGCAGCCGGGTGAAGGTGCCGTTCGCGGTGTCGATGGCGATCTGAGCCACGCCGAAATCGTTGTCGTTGATCAGCGCCAGCGTCGCCGCATCGATCACCGCCAGCCCTTCGACTTTTTCCACGTTGTTGTAGCCGGCCGTCGCCAGGTCCACGCGCAGCACCTTGGCGACCGGCGTGACACCCACCGCCTTGAGCTCGGCGGCGGTCATCTGGTCGAGCGATTTCTTCGCGCCGCCAACATCGTAGAGCGCGTCCTTCGCGCCGATCTCCGTCGCCCCGGTCAGATTGAAGGCATACACCTTCTTCGTGATGGTGCTCACCGGATCGCCGGGCAGCGCGTCGTCGTCGCGCTCGACCACCACGAAGCCGCCGCCGGGCAGGGCGGCCGCATCGCCGATCTTGTCCGCACGCGTGTCGCTTCCGGAAAGTGCGACGGGATTGTCCATCGGGTAAAGGAACTGCCGCGTGGCCTGGGTGCGCGGATCGAACTCGACCAGGCGGACATTGCGCATGCCGTTGAGCGTGCCGTTGGACAGGCTCGCCGGATTGCGCAGCGGACTCTGCACGAAGGCATACAGCTTGCCGTCCTGCATTGCGATCGCCTCGAAGCCGCGGTTCTGCCGGCGCTGCGCCAGCGCCGCCGGCAGCGCTTCGGTGCCGAAGAAGCCCGCCGGCTTGCCGGCCGCCGCCGCGGTGCCGATCGGCACGAAGCGGTCGAACAGCCGGCCGGCAGGGTCGAAGTGGTAGATGGACGGGCGGTACTCGTCGGCGAGCCAGAACGAGCCGTCGCGATCGACCACGATGCCTTCGAAGTCTCCGCCCAGCGGATCCAGCGGCAGCACGTTGCCGCGCAGGTCGACCGGCACCTCGTCGTTGTAGGCGGCGTTCGCGTCGCCGGACACGGCCAGGTTGGGCAGGCCGCTGATCGGGCTGCCATCGCCGCGCCGCAGTTCGATCTGCTCGGTGACCTCCACCCGGCCGCTGGCCGGATCGAGCTCCAGCCGCACGATGCGCGGCGTGAAGCCAGGCAGCAGGAAGGGGCGCTTCAGGCCGTCCGGTTCGCCGTTGGGGCCGCGGTCGGTGTGGGTGACGAAACGCAGCCGGCCGGCCGCCGTGCGCCCCTCGAAGAACAGGCCGGAGAAGCCTCCCAGCGTGATGTCCTGGCCTGCCGCGGTGCGTCCGATCGAGGGCAGGTCGCGCACCTCGAACAGATCGACCCTGGGCGGTGCATTGAAGTCCTTGTAGCCCAGCGCGCGGACTTCGGTGACGCGCGCGCTGGCGATGTCGATCACCGCGACGGCATTGTTTTCCTGCAGTGTGACGTAGGCGGTGCGGTCGTCCTCGCTGACCGTGATGTATTCCGGTTCCAGATCCTGGGCGACAGTGGCGCCCGGCCCGAAGATGCGCACGCCGTCGGGAATGGCCACCGCGTCGAAGCCCGCGGTGCGCACTTCCGCTTGCGACTTCATCGGCACCACGGTGATGAGGCTCACCGAGCCGGCCGGATCGGTGCAGCCCGGGCCGTAACAGTCGGGTTCGCCCTCGTTGGCCACCAGCAGCGTCTTGCCGTCATGGGTGAAGGTCAGCATGTCGGGCAGCGGCCCCACTTCGGCCGTCTGCCTCACCTTGCCTTCCGGGGTCAGCAGCACGACGGTGCCATTGTCGGTCTTGCGCTTGCCCTGCACGGCGACCGCAACCAGGTTCTTCGACGATACCGCCACGCTGTTCACCCCGCCGCCGTAGGGCTTCAGGTCCACCCGCCGGATCAGCTTCGGCGCAGCAGGGCTGGAGACATCGACGATGTCGAGCGATACGTCCTGGGCGTTGGTCACATACAGACGGTCGTTGCGCAATGCGGCCGTTTCACCCGACGACGCCAGATGCGGCAGGTTCGTCCGATACGTGCCCAGCAACTGGGCCTCGGCGGCGTTCGCCAGTGGCGCGATCGAGGCCGTCATCGACGCGATCAACCCCGCCAGAATTCCCTTTCTGTAGCCCTTGTGTGCCCCTCGTGCCATCAGCCAGCTCCCCTTCATCAACATTGCGGTTTATGCGAAAGGGGCAATGTTCTGGCGGAACTATGTCAATTGTTCGTGCCGGCGGCGTATCGAGGCGGACGGGGCCAGGTGGCTGCACAAGCAGATCGGGTGCCATGCGTCGGCGGCACCTCGAGCGCAGGAGCGGCCTGCAACGCCTGCCGTAACATCGTGGTAACGCCGATTCTGGACACTGAGGTTCCACGAAGGGCGATTTCATCGCCTGGTGCAGGACTACGGACGAGGATGCCCGATGCCGCCGAGATTAGGTTTCAGTTTCATCTCCAGCATTCATCAGTACAGGGAGACGACCGCTCGCCATGCCAAGTTGCCCGGGATCACGAGGCCGACGTTTCGATGCAGGAAGTGCGGCCTGTCCAGACCTGTGGGAGGGCGCAGGCAAGTGATCAGAGGCGCGGCAAAGTACGGATTTCACTGTGCTCAATGCGCGAGCAAGGCGCCCCCAGCGTCTCCACGATGATGACAGCCGGTTCTGCGCCTGAAGCGGCAGGACCGATGCAGTAGTGCCGACGAAGCGGGGCGAGATGCGCGCTATTCGATCGGCGCAAAACCGTAGTAGGAGCCGTAGGCGGAAGGCGTCGGCGCGTAGGCAGCGACCTTGATCGCGTCGGGCAGCGTCACCGTGTCGGTGAACCCATCGATGCCGCGTGCGTCCGCGAACCATCTGGCCTCGATTTCCTGCTCGGACATGCCGTCGAGCGCGAGGTTTCTGTCCAGGCGCGCCGATCGATACTCGAAGGCGGTGTCGTGGGCGATGAACAGGGTGTGGGGGCAGGCCGTAATGCGGGTCTCGTCGCAGGGGTCGGCGCCCATGACGCGCACCCCGCAGAAGGGACAATGGACCGGCGTGTAGTAGAAAGTCTTGAGCTCGGTTCGCTGGATCAGGTGGGGCATTGCGCTTTCCTTTGGTCGATGGGGAAGATCGGGCGGCACGGCACGCGATGTTGGCGCGACGCAAGCAGCTGCGGACTTCCCGGGGTGGTTGCAGTGGAGGCGGGTCGGAACTCGGCCGCGCGGCGCACGGGCACGCTGCGGCAGTTCCGGAGGCCGGAAAGCAAAAGGCCCGACTTTCGTCGGGCCTCGAGACGACCTGCGCTAAAGGCGCGGGTCGAGCAGCACTTAGCTGGCAGCGCGAATGTTGGACGCTTGCAGGCCCTTGGGGCCAGTGGTCACGTCGAAAGTCACGCGCTGACCTTCCGCGAGGGTCTTGAAGCCCTGGCCCGCGATCGCGGAAAAGTGGGCGAAAAGATCATCGCCACCCGCTTCCGGGGTGATGAAGCCGAAGCCCTTGGAGTCGTTGAACCACTTTACGGTACCTGTTGCCATGTCTTGAATCTCCTGAAAATTGGGGAAAGCCCCCTGCATGGGGCGAGCATCAAGACGGCGAGGTACGACTTGGGGGAATACGACCGAAGAATCGGATATGCCAACAAATGAACTACACGACTTGAATATCGCTGC
>JAFEFM010000506.1 GCA_018240585.1 Pseudomonadota bacterium | reverse complement strand
CGCGCGCCGGCCTGCCCATGCTGCCGGTCACGCACGGCCAGGCTTACACCCGCCTGAGCGTGCTGCTCTACACCCTGATCCTGTTCGGCGTCACGCTGCTGCCTTACGCCACGCGCATGTCCGGGGTGGTCTACCTGCTGGCCGCCGTCGCCCTCGGCGCACGCTTCGTGCATTACGCCTGGCGGCTGCATCGCGACTACAGCGATGCCCTGGCGCGGCGCACCTTCCGCTTCTCCATCGCCTACCTGTTCGGCCTCTTCGCCGCACTGCTGCTCGACCACTACCTGCCTTACTGAGCCTGCCCCCGGCACGACTTCAGCCGCGGCCGCGGCGAATTGACGCAGCGCATTAACGCCTGCCGCGGCGGCCGACTATCATCGGCGCGTGCAGATGATGTGCTGGAGTTGGAAGATGCGTGTGCAGCGTAGAGATTTCATGATGGTGTGTTGCAGGGGGGCGGCGCTCGCCCTCGGCGTGGCGCTGCTTGCGGGCTGCAAGCCGGCCGAACCGATATTCCGCTCCACCGACATCACCGGGGCCGATTACGGCAAGTCGCTCGCGCTGACCGACCATAACGGCCAGAAGCGCACCCTGGCCGATTTCCGCGGCAAGGTGGTGACGGTCTTCTTTGGTTACACCCAATGCCCCGATGTGTGTCCCACCGCGCTGTCGGGCATGAGCGAAGTCATGCGCCAGCTCGGACCGGATGCGGACCGGCTGCAGGTCATCTTCGTTACCGTCGACCCCGAACGCGATACCCCGGCGTTGCTGTCGGAGTACGTCCCGGCTTTCGACAAACGCTTCCTCGGCCTTTACGGCACGCCGGAGCAGATCGCCGAGGTGGCGAAGGATTTTCGCGTGTTCTACCGCAAGAGCGGCGACCTGAACGGCCACTACACCATCGACCACAGCGCCGGCACCTACGTCTTCGACCCGAGCGGCCGGCTGCGCCTGTACGTGAGACACGCCGAAGACCCGGCAGTCATCGCCGCAGACATCAAGGCGCTGCTGGTGGGGAAGTGAGGCAAGGGCCTACCGTTTCAGCGGATTTCAATGATTGACTCACCGGCGTTCAGCGCTTGTACCAGTTGAGGAAGAATTGAAGCGAACGCATCCAGGAGTGGCTGTTTCCGACAATTTCCAAGCCGAACCCACACTACCTGGGGTGGGATGCTGCGTTGCTGGTTTGCAAGGATGCGGAAATCGTCGTCTTTCGTAACGATCGCCATTCCGGCGTCGCGAGCGAACGCCCAAATCTCGTGGTCCGATGCACTGCCGAGCCCGAAGTCCGTGACATGCACCGCATCAAGTTCAGTCGTGGCAAGCCAGCGCGCGAGTGCCACCGATAACTGGTTATCGACCAGCAGCTTCACGCCGCGACCAGTATCGCGTGATCGGTTTGCAGGGCAGCATATTCAAGGGCGGCACGAACGTCTTCTTCTTCGAGGAAGGGATAATCCTCGACGATCTCGCCAAAACTGGCTCCGGCGCTCAACAGACTCAGGATATCCGACACCCGCAGCCTGAATCCGCGGATACAGGGCCGTCCCCCGCAATGGTCGGGCGACACGGTGATTCTTTCGAGCAAATCGCTGTTGGATTTCACCGCGGTTCTCCACCCACAGAATCGTCACTCAGTATAGCTGCGATTCCGCCATCGCTTCGGGTCCCGAACGTTGCCCTCACACCACCGCCGCCAGCATCCCCCGCATCTTCTGCATGGCCTTCGCTTCGATCTGGCGGATGCGTTCGGCCGATACGCCGTATTCGGCGGCGAGCTCGTGCAGCGTGGCGGCGTCGCCTTCGGTGAGCCAGCGGCGCTCGACGATGCGGCGGCTGCGCTCGTCCAGGCTGGCGAGCGCCTCACGCAGGCCGCTGTCCTGCAGGCGGGCGAGCTGGGTCTGCTCCAGCACTTCCGACGGCTCGGCGTGCGGGTCGGGCAGGTAGGCGACCGGGGCGAAGCGTTCGTCGTCATCGTCGCTGCTGCCTTCCAGCGGGATGTCGCGGCCGGTGAGGCGCGTTTCCATCTCCACCACTTCCTCGGGCTTCACGCCCAGGCGGGCGGCGATCGAGCGCACTTCGGCCGGCTGCAGCGTCGCCGTGTCCTGCTTCATGCCGCGCAGGTTGAAGAACAGCTTGCGCTGCGCCTTGGTCGTGGCGATCTTCACCAGGCGCCAGTTCTTCACGATGTATTCGTGGATCTCGGCCTTGATCCAGTGCATCGCGAACGACACCAGGCGCACGCCGCGCGACGGGTCGAAGCGCTTCACCGCCTTCATCAGGCCGATGTTGCCTTCCTGGATCAGGTCGGCGTGGGGCAGGCCGTAGCCCAGGTAGCCGCGCGCGATCGCCACCACCAGGCGCAGGTGCGACATCACCAGTCGGCGCGCCGCATCCACATCGCCTTCCTCGCGCAGCCGCGTCGCCAGCGACACCTCCTCCTGCTCGGTGAGCATGGGGATGCGATTCACCGACTGGATGTACTGATCGATGCTGCCAGCCGACGGGACGGGGTACGAAAGGGTAAGAGACATAGGCGTGTTTCCTCCTTGCGTGCAATCTTAGCACTCGACGTCTGAGAGTGCTAAGGCCCGGAACAAGTTCAGTGTCCTGCCATGATGGAAGGCTGTTGACACTATTTATGACCATGGTCACGATCATGGTCATAAATAAGGAGGCAAGCATGCAGACCATACAGGCGTCCGAATTCAAGGCCCGCTGCCTCGCCCTGATGGACGAAGTTGCGCGTTCGGGCGAGGTGCTGGTCGTCACCAAGAACGGTCGCCCCGTTGCAGAGCTGCATCCCTACTCGGGCGGACGCGCGGCATCCCCGTTCGGCCTGCATCCGAAGGTCGAGATCCATGGCGACATCGTCGAACCGCTCGACGAACCGTGGATGGTGCTTGAATGATCTTGCTGGATACGCACACCTTGCTCTGGGTGGACAAGGGCGATCCCGCGATTGGTCCTGCGGCACGAGCATTCATCGAGCAACATTGGGTGCTCGGTGAAGTCGCTGTGAGCGCGATTTCGCTGTGGGAGTGCGCGATGCTTGCGCAGCGCGGCCGAATCACACTTCCCGTCGCGGTGGAGACATGGCGCGCCGATCTCCTTGCCGCCGGTCTGGTCGAGGTGCCGCTCGATGGCAGGACTGCGCTGATGGCTGCCGCTCTCGAAAACCTTCATCGTGACCCGGCGGACAGGTTCATCGCTGCCACCGCGCTGCAAAAGGACGCCATTCTGGTGACCGCGGACGAAAAGTTGCTCGCCTGGAGCGGCGGCCTTCGTTGCCTCAATGCGCGCGGATGAGCGGCAGGCCGGCAAACGCCTGGCTCGCCTCGGTGGCGCTGATGGCCCGCGTGCCAACGATTTCGAACTGATCAAAATGGACGCGCCATGGCGCTCCTTCCCGCGGCACAGCGCGTTTCATCGGGTTGCGGGAAGGTGCCGAGCGCTGCGATTGCCTCGTCGAACCGGCCGATGGACGACATGTCCATGTTGCGCGCCTGCAACAAGAGTCCCGGATATGTGGCGTTTTTGTGATTCCACACTTGCCACGCCCTTACCCGCTCCGCACAATCCGTCCAACTTCTCGCCAGAGAGGTGAGCAAGACCGAGGAAGCTGCTTCCGGAGTCCAGACTTCAATTTGAGGAGAAACACATGCAAAAGAAACTGATCGCGCTGGCCGTCGCTGGCCTGGTTTCGGTTCCGGCCTTTGCGCAGTCCAACGTCACGATCTACGGTATCGTCGACATGGGCTACAAGTATCAGGGTGACAACGTTGATAGCAACGTCAAGAACCGCAACGCCATCGACTCCGGCATTTCCGGCGGCAGCCGCATCGGCTTCAAGGGCACCGAAGACCTGGGCAATGGCCTGAAGGCCGGCTTCGTCCTCGAGCAGGGCATCCTCGCCGACACCGGCAACTCCGACCAGGCTGGCCGCACCTTTGGCCGCCAGTCGTTCGTGAGCCTGTCGGGCGGTTTCGGTACCGTGGCTGCGGGTCGTCAGTACACCCCGGCGCACGCCATCCTGGCGGGTAACATCGACCCGTTCGGCCTGGGCAAGGCCACCGCGGGTTCCATCGCCAACTTCTACATCAGCGAAGCGCGCCTGGACAACCTGCTGGCCTACGTCTCGCCGACCTGGGGTGGCTTCAACTTCGTTGCCGGTTACACGTTCAATGCCTCGGGTAACGAGCAGACGAACCGCGGCGCAACCGCTAACAACGCGACCGATGTGCGTGCCTGGACGATCGCCCCGACCTACAAGAACGGCCCGATCTACCTCGCCGCCAACTACCACAAGCTGGATCCGGTTCTCAGCGGCGATCCGAGCACTAAGGTGTGGGACCTGGCCGGTACTTACGACTTCGGCGTAGTAAAGCTTGGCGCCGTGTATGGCCAGCGCAAGCAGGACGACGCGAAGGTCAAGCAATGGGCACTGACTGGCGCTGTTCCGGTCGGCGCGGCCGGCAAGGTGCAGGTCAGCTACGGTCAGCGCAAGTTCGACGAAGGCGGCAACACGTATGACGGCGCCAAGGTCAGCCAGTGGGCGCTGGGCTACGAGCATGCGCTGTCGAAGCGCACCGCGCTGTACACCGCCTACGCTCAGCAGAACCAAAACAACGCGCAGGAACGTGCGACCCTTGACCGTAGCGGTCTCTTCGCCGGTGTGGGCGACGCGTCCGACAGCGGTGCGGCCGGCTACCAGCGCGGCTTCAACCTGGGTGTTCGCCACTCGTTCTAATCTCGTCTCGCGACGGGTTTAGTCAGAACGGGCGCTTCGGCGCCCGTTTTTTCGTCTACGCGACCAGGCGGGCAAGACGTTGCGCGGCGGCAACAGATTTGCGTCGGATTGGTTGCATTTGCAAGCTTGCGCTTGCGGCCGCGCGGCGCTCGTCTTTAGCATGCCCCCATCGAATGACTGACGGCAAAACCGGCAGTTCCTTCGCCCGATTTTCTCGACACCCTTGGAGACTAATATGCAAAAGAAGCTGATTGCGCTCGCTGTCGCTGGTCTTGTTTCCGTCCCGGCGTTCGCCCAGTCGAACGTCACCATCTACGGCATCGTCGATATGGGCTACGCCTATCGTGGCGACAACGTTGTGGATGGTGTCAAGAACCGCAACGGCATCGATTCCGGCATCGCCAACGGCAGCCGTCTGGGCTTCAAGGGTACGGAAGATCTCGGCAACGGACTGAAGGCCGGTTTCGTGCTCGAGCAGGGTATTGCTGTGGATACCGGTACGTCGACCCAGGACGGCAAGACCTTCGGCCGCCAGTCCTTCGCCTACCTCGGTGGCAACTTCGGCACCGTCGCCCTCGGCCGCCAGTACGCACCGCAGTTCGTGCTGCTCGACTCGCTGGATCCGTTCAGCACCGGCCAGGTCGGCGCATCCAACAACATCTATTCCATCGAAGTGCGCCTCGACAACCTGGTGAGCTACACCTCGCCGAGCTGGAACGGCTTCAACGTGGTTGCCGGCTACACGTTCAGCGCGGCGGGCAACGAGTCGCGTGGCAACAATTCGGCGCCGCAGTTGGTGCTTGGTGATTTCAATGCATTCGGTGATGCCCGCGTCTGGGCCATCAACCCGAACTACAAGAATGGCCCGCTTCAGGTCGGTGTGAACTACCACCAGGCGACGCTGAAGGCCGCCAACTCCGTCGGTGGCATCACCAACGACCTGGCATTCGCCGACGGCAAGAAGGTCAAGGTCTGGGATATCGGCGGCAGCTATGACCTCGGTGTCGTGAAGCTGGCGGCGATGTTCGGTCAGCGCAAGGCGGACAGCGACGCGATCGGCGACTTCCTGTTCAACCCGTTGTTCAAGAAGAGCACGCAGTGGCTGGTCGGCGCCACCGTGCCGGTCGGGCCGTCGGGCAAGGTGCTGCTGTCGTATGTGCATCGCAAGTCTGAGCTGACCGACGGCGCGGCGACCGAGCTTGGCACGAATGACGATGCGAAGTCCGGCCAGTGGGCGCTCGGCTACGAATACGCGCTGTCGAAGCGCACCTCGATCTACACCGCCTACTCGGACATCAACAACAAGGGTTCTGCCAAGGCGACGTTTGAGGGTGCGCCTGTGACCGCGGCGTCTGTCGGCGACGCCACCAGCGACGGCGGCGGTTACCAGCGTGGCTTCAACCTGGGTCTGCGCCACGTGTTCTGATCTGGCGTCGCTTGCGGTGTAAAGAAAACGGGCACTTCGGTGCCCGTTTTTGCTTCCTGTCGCCGCTCGTGATTCCGGCGAGGGCGGGTCGCGGTCAGGCCCGCTCCTGCACGATCGGCTGGACGCCTTGACGTGCTTCGCGGGCGGCGCGGCTTGGTCTGTTGTAGTGGAAGCGGCAGGCGATGATCACCAGCTCGCCGTCGATTGCCCGATAGACCAGGCGATCCGCGTCGTCGATGCGGCGTGACCAGTAGCCGGAGAGATCGCCGCGCAGCGGCTCCAGCTTGCCGATGCGCGCAATCGCATCGAGCGCAGTTGTGCGCTTGCGCATCGGCCTTGCGTGGTGCCGCTCAATCTGGACAATCTGACCGGGTTAGCCTTCTTGCACCAAATCATGACCGACCGTTACGCCGTCATCGGCAACCCCATTTCGCACTCCAAGTCACCTCTCATCCACGCCGCATTCGCGCGCCAGACGGGGCAGGACATGCGCTACGACGCCATCCTCGGCCCGCTGGACGGCTTCGATGCCTGCGTGCGGCAGTTCATGCGCGAGGGCGGCAAGGGCATGAACGTGACGGTGCCGTTCAAGATCCAGGCGTTCGAGCTGGCGGACCGGCTCACCGAACGCGCGCGCCACGCTCAGGCGGTGAATACGCTGAAGTTCGAGGCCGATGGCAGCATCCTCGGCGACAACACCGACGGCGTGGGCATGGTGCGCGACATCCGCGACCGCATTGGTGCGCCCATCGAGGGCCGGCGCATGCTGCTGCTGGGTGCAGGAGGTGCGGCGCGCGGGGTGCTGCTGCCGCTGCTGGACGAGCAGCCGGCCTGCCTGGTGATCGCCAACCGCACGCCAGGCAAGGCGCTCGAACTGAAGGCGCTGTGCGAAGGCCGCGGCGAGGTGGATGTGGCGCGCTTCGACGAGCTCGGCGGGCAGTCCTTCGACCTCGTCATCAACGCCACCTCGGCCAGCCTGGGTGGAGAGGGGCTGTCGCTGCCGGCGGGCACGTACGGCGCCGGGGCGCTGGCCTACGACATGGTGTATGGCGATCGCCCCACGCCTTTCATGCAGCGCGCCACCGAGCAGGGCGCCGCGCGCGTGGCCGACGGGCTCGGCATGCTGGTCGGCCAAGCGGCGGAATCCTTCCACCTGTGGCGTGGCGTGCGGCCCGAGACCGAACCGGTGATCGCACTGCTGCGGGCACGCTGACGCCGGACGCCCAGCCCTTGCCGGTTTGCGTTGTGCAAGGGCCGATGGCGCCGTTTCTTCCAGGGTAACGAATGACACCCGACCTCTTTCCCGACGGCTGGCTCGCCTGCGCCCGTCACCTTCCTTCGCCCAACTTCGATGAGCGCCCCGACGGCGAGGTGCCCAGCCTGATCGTGGTGCATGCGATCAGCCTGCCGCCGGACCAGTTCGGCGGGCCGGGAGTGGAGCAGCTTTTCACCAACACGCTGGACCCGGACGAGCACCCGTATTACGCGACGATCTGCCATCTGCGGGTGTCGGCGCATTTCTTCATCCGCCGCGACGGCGAGCTGATCCAGTTCGTGTCGGCCGACGCGCGCGCGTGGCACGCGGGCGTGTCGAGCTGGGACGGGCGTGAGCGCTGCAACGACTTCTCCATCGGCATCGAGCTGGAGGGGTGCGACAGCCTGCCGTTTGCGCCGGAGCAGTACCGCAGGCTTGCCGCGCTGCTCGAAATTCTGCAGGCAAACTACCCGATTCGGGCTGTCGTGGGCCACGCCGATATCGCGCCAGGACGCAAGACAGACCCGGGTCCGTGCTTCGATTGGGCGTGCCTGCAGGGTTTCCCGCTTGTTGCCAGGCGTTAAGTGCTTGTTTAGTATGCGCTGTCAAAATTTGACAGGACGGCCAGGAGGAAATACACTGGGTCCCAATGTTGCTCTGCAGCATTTCTAACTTAGCTTTTTAAACCATTAACCAACGGTGCGGCGCAGTCCTCCGGGAAGGCGCAGTTTCATGGACGTACGCACCGCGGGGCTTGTCGTCTGGTTGCGGCGGCAGGCTTTAACACCTACTGGCGACCGAGTATTCCGACACGCGAGGGCTGCTGACCGCAGCCCTCGCGCGTGTTCAGGGCCTCACCGGCACTGGGCAGCCGTCAGCCTCACAAGGGCATGCGGGACGTCGAACTCTGGCCACAGCATGGAGGACACCATGAAACACGCAACTCGAACTCAGGGCCTCGCGCGTCAGGCGGGCGGCGTTCTTTTAACCCTCGCGCACGGCGCATTGCTGGCTGGTGGCTTGATGGGAATGGCGACGTTCATTCCCGATCATACGGATCCGGTCAGTGTCAATTACACGGACACGCGTAACGCGATGTCCGTCCCGCAGGTCGGGGCACATGCCGGCCTCGCGGCGGAAGCTCCACAAGTGGCGTCAGCCGCAACCGGTGGCAAGCCGGTCCACCTTGCCCAGGCCGTTGTCGAAGAAGGTGGCCTGTCCCCCGAGATGGGGCGAGTCCGCGACTGGGTGGCCGACCGCTACGGCAAGCCCGTCGAAACGCTGGAACCGGTGCTGGCAGCGGCCGAAGAGGCCGGGCGCGATCGCGGCATCGATCCGATGCTGATCGTGGCGGTGATGGCGGTGGAGTCGGGTTTCAACCCGCGCGCGGTGAGCAACATGGGGGCGCAGGGGCTGATGCAGATCATCCCGCGCTACCACCAGGACAAGATCGGCAAGAAGCGTGGCAAGAATGCGCTCTTCGACCCCGAGTTCAATGTCCACGTCGGCACCCAGGTGCTGCACGAAACCATCACCCGCTACGGCAACGTGCAGCGCGCGTTGCAGGCCTACAACGGTTCGCTCGGCGATCCGTCCATGCGCTACCCGCGCAAGGTCCTGGCGATGAAGAAGCGCATCGTCGCCGCCGCCGCCGGCCGCATCGAAGTGGCCTCGGCCGGCTGACCTGCGGCCGGGCGCCGCTCGGCAATGCTGCCTTCCATGTAGGAGCGGGGGCAGCTCCACCTCTAGGAACGGACCTGGCCGCGATCGGATGTCACGAGATCGCGGCCAGGTCCGTTTCTGCCTGACTACTTACGTGGCGCTTCTGTCCAGCACGGTGTCGATTGCCGCCGAGAGCTGCCGCAGCGCTTCGGCGTCGTCCCATACCGCCTCGCTCTGGCGCCAGGCGATGTAGCCGTCCGGCCGCACCAGCAGCGCGCCAGCCTCGTCGATTTCGCGCACGCGCTGCCAGTGGCAATACGGGTCGGCGGTGCCGCGTTCGCCGGTGACCACGGTGCGCAGGAAAGGCAGGTTCAGCGCCTGTGCCGCGCGCACCCAGGCCTGGCCGGCGATGCCGGTGACGAGCGAGAACTTGCCCTTGCCGGTGACGTCCAGCGTCGATACGCGCACGCCGCGCTCATTCACCAGCCACGCGTGCGGGATCTTGGCGCCGGGGCGGGTGGTGGCCTGCAGGTAGAGCTGGCGGTCGCGCTTCCACACTTCGTTGCCGGCCGCCGGGTCGCGGACCACCGCACCGGATTCGTAGCGCTGGTTCAACTCGACGCCCTGGGCGTTGAACTCGGAGTTCTTCAGTTCCAGCGCCTGCTGCAGCGCCTGGCGGGTTTTCACGCCCTCGGGCGTGGGCGCGCGCAGGCGGGCGAGGCCGGCTGCGACCGGATTGTCGTAGCCTTCCGCGCCTTCGGCGCGGAAGCAGGCGTTGAGCGGTGCGTAGTCCATGCGCGACTGGTTGGCGCGGGCGACGATCTGGCGGCCGACCGGCACGCGCTCGGCGCTGTAGCTGTCGAGCAGGCCCGGGCCGGCATCGCCCTTGACCACGTAGGCGAGCTTCCACGCCAGGTTGAAGGCGTCCTGCATGCAGGTGTTGGAACCCAGCCCGCTGGAGGGCGGATGGCGGTGCACCGCGTCGCCGCCGCAGAACACGCGGCCCTTGGAATACGCGGTGGCGTGCTGCTGGTTCACATACCAGGTCGAGCTGCGCACGATGTCGACCTGCAGCTCGGGGTCGCCGACCAGGGTGCGGATCTTGCCCAGCACGGTTTCGTCGGACAGGTCGGGCTCGCCGTCGGCCATGTTGAAGCCCCAGCCGGCGATCCATTCGTCCCACGGCCGCACCGCGCGCAGCAGACCCATGCCGATCTCGCCGAAGCCGGCAGCCGGCGTGACGATCCAGTGCAGGATGCTGGGGCGGTGGGCGACGTAGCGGCTGAGGTCGGCCTTGAAGATCACGTAGGCGGTGCCGGCGCGCGCCATGACGCCTTCGAGCTGCAGGCCGATCTCCTCGACGATCTTCGAGCGTGCGCCGTCGGCGCCCACCAGGTAGCGGGCGCGCATCGTGTATTCGCGGCCGGACAGGCGGTCCTTCAACTGCACGGTGACGCCGTCGGCGTCCTGCTCGTGGCCGAGGTATTCGGTGTTGAAGGCGACGCTGGCGCCGCGCTCGGCGGCGTTCTTCAGCAGCAGCGGCTCCATCTGCGGCTGGATGATGTCGAGCAGCGGGCAGGGGCTGCCCTGCACGTAGTCGCCGTGGCGCTCGTCGCCGGTGCCCCAGGTGCGCAGCCGCGCGATCTCCTCGCCGGCCAGGCTGGTGGTGAACAGCGTGTCGCCCATCTGCTCCCAGCCGGTGGCGTAGCGCCGCACTTCTTCTTCCAGGCCGAGGTCGCGCAGCACTTCCATCGCGCGCTGGTTGGTGATGTGGGCGCGCGGCGTGTCGGCGAGCCAGTTCCACTTGGACACCATGTGCACGCGCACGCCGTAGGTGGCGAGCGCGAGCGCGGTGGTGCTGCCGGTGGGGCCGGAGCCCACCACCAGCACGTCAGTGTCGAATTGCGTTGTTGCAGTCATCGCTTCAGCTCCGGCCATCGCTTACTTCACCAGCTTCCAGGCGCCGTTGGCGACCTCGATCAGCACCGGGCTGGCGGGATCGTAGCCGCCGTGGTTGGTGGGCGACATGGTGTAGGTGCCGTTGGCGCCGACCACCTTCGCCTTTTCCAGCGCGTCGCGCACCGCCTCGCGGAACTCCGGCGTGCCGGGCTTGGCGCCTTTCAGCGCCTGGGTGAACGCGCCTTCGAGCAGCAGCCAGCCGTCCCACGACGCGCCGGCGAAAGTCGAGCGCGAGCCGGGGCCGTTCTTCGCTTCCACCGCATGCACCAGGCCGAGGCCGACCTTCTTGTTCGGATGGCTGTCGGGCAGTTGCTCGGCCACCAGTACCGGTGCCACCGGCAGGCGCGTGCCTTCGACCGCCTTGCCACCGACGCGCAGGAAGTCCTTGTTGGCGACTGCGTGCGACTGGTACATCGGCCCGCTGTAGCCGCGCTCGCGCAAGGTGGTGGCGGGCAGCGCAGCCGGCGTGCCGGTGCCGCCGACGAAGATCGCGTCCGGTTTAGCGGCGATCAGTTTCAGTGCCTGGCCGGTGACGGAGGTGTCGATGCGGGCATAGCGTTCGGTGGCGATGATCTTGATGCCGGCAGCTTCGGTGGTCTTGGTCAGGGCCTTCAGCAGCAGTTCGCCCCAGGAATCGGCAAAGCCGATGAAGCCCACCGTCTTGATGCCCTTTTCCTTCATGTCGGCCACCGCGCGGCCGACCATGATGTCGGCGGTGGGCTCGACGCGGAACACCCACTTCTGCTTGTCGGGCGCGACTTCGATCGGCGCCTGCGACAGCAGCGCGACCTTCTCCTCGTTGGCCACGTCGGCCATCGCCATGCCCGAGGTGATCAGGTTGGGCCCGAAGAGCACGTCCACCTTGTTTTCACCGGCGAGCTTGCGCGCGTTCTTCACCGCATTGGTGGGGTCGGTGGCGTCGTCGAGCACGATGTAGTTGATCTTTTCGCCGCCGATGCTCTGCGGCATCAGGTCGACCGCCTTCTTCGTCTCCAGGCCGAGCGAGGCGGCCGGGCCGGTGAGCGAGAACACCACGCCGACGTTGATGTCGGCCAGCGCGGAGCCGGCGGACAAGGCGAGGGTCAGGGCGGCGAGGGGGATGCGGGCGAGTTGGGTTTTCCGTTGGATCTGCATGGTGTGTCTCCTCTCGTTGTGCGGGGTGGGGATTGCGGAACTGAACTTGCATGCTAGCATGCAAGTTATGGAATGCAACAGGCCCGTGCCAGCAATTTGTCAGGCGCACGGTCATGGATAATTGGAACTCATGGAAACCCCGCACAAGAAAGCCCTGATCTACCAGGAGATCCTGCAGCGCCTGCTGGCAGGCCGCTACCGCTTCGGCGAGCGCATCCCGGTGAAGGAGATCGGCGAGGAAACCGGCGTCAGCCGCCAGCCCATCATGACCGCGCTCAACAGCCTGCAGGAGCGCGGCTTCGTGCGCATCACCGCGCAGGTGGGCTGCGAGGTGATCTCGCCGTCACCGGACGAGGTGGAGGATTTCTACCGCATGTTCGCCGCGGTGGAAGGCGTCATCGCCGGGCTGGCGGCGACGCGGGCGAGTACGGAGGAAGTGGCTCGGCTGCGGGATATCAATGCGCAGCTCGACGGCCTGGCGCCGGACGCCGCGAGCGCGGGCGACTACCGTCGCATCAACGTCGAGTTCCACCGCCAGTTGCATCAGATGGCGCATTCGCCGCTGGTGAGTGCGCGTCAGCTCGCCAATTTCGAGATGTCGGACTTCTTCATCGTGCAGACCTGCGGTTTCGACGCGCATCTGCCGCGCGTGGCGGCCGAGCACCAGGACGTGATCGAGGCCATCGCCTCGGGCGACGTGCGCCGCGCCGACGCCGCCGCGCAGGCGCACCTGCTCAGCGTGTCGGAGACGGTGGTGGGGTGGCTGCGCGGGCGGGCGCAGTCCTAGCGCGGATTTCTTCCGAGCGCCGAGAAGCCCAGATAGGCCGCCTCGAACCGCGCCTTGCCGTGGCGCAGGAAGTGCTCGAAATCCCAGTCGCCGGCGGCGAGCCGGCCGGCGTATTGCGGCTTGAAGACATAGATCCAGGCTCCCAGGCGGCGGCCGTCGGCGAGCGTCACCGTGACCCGTTCGCGCGTGTATTCCTCGCCCTCGAAGGCGTCCAGTCGCGGCCAGGCGGACGACGGCAGGTCCAGGTAGAGCACGCCCTGCACCGC
>JAFEFM010000505.1 GCA_018240585.1 Pseudomonadota bacterium | reverse complement strand
GTAGAGATCCACTGCGCGCAGCAGGTAATGCGGCGCGAAGTGCGAGGCGAAGGCATAGGGCAGGCCCAGATGCGCGGCCAGTTCGGCGCTGAAGAGGCTGGAGCCGAGCAGCCAGACCGGCACGTCGAGACCTGCCCCCGGTACCGCCTGCACCGCCTGGCCGGGCTGCACCGGCTTGAAGTACCCCTGCAGTTCGAGAACATCATGGGGGAAGCTGTCGTCGCTGTTGCCGAGGTTGCGGCGCAGTGCGCGGGCGGTGTTCTGGTCGGTGCCGGGCGCACGGCCCAGCCCGAGGTCGATGCGCCCCGGGAACAGCGATTCGAGCGTGCCGAACTGTTCGGCGATCACCAGCGGTGCGTGGTTGGGCAGCATGATGCCGCCGGCACCGACACGGATGCGCGTCGTGTGGGCGGCGATGTGCCCGATCACCACCGCGGTGGCGGCGCTGGCGATGCCCGTCATGTTGTGGTGCTCGGCGAGCCAGTAGCGGTTGTAGCCCCAGCGGTCGGCATGGCGGGCGATATCGGTGGCGTTGTGCAGCGCCTGTGCCGGGGTGTCGCCCTGCACGATGGGAGCGAGGTCCAGGATGGACAGCGGAGTCTTCGGCATTGTGGATAGAATGGTGGAACTTGGAAACCATCATTAGACCATCCTTCCTCGCGCTCGCACAGCCGGGATTCCCCGCAGTGGAAGGGGGCGTCGCACGAGCCGGCACCGCCGTGGACGTTCCGTCGGCGACGTCGCGGCGGATCTGGCTGCGATGCACACAATCTCGATCCCATGAGCCAATTCCTGCATCAACTCGGACTTTCGGCCCCCCTGTTCCTGCTCGTGCTCGCGGGCTACGCCCTGGTGCGCCTGGGCGGCTGGACCAAGGCGGTGAGCGACGCCCTGTCGCGCTTCGTCTTCTCGGTGGCGATGCCCGCCATGCTGTTCCACCTGATGAGCGATTTCTCCAGGCTGCCGCCAGTGGATGCACGGCTGCTGATCGCCTTCTTCGGCAGTTGCATGGTGGTGTTCGCGATCGGCCGGGTGGTGGCGTGGCGACTGTTCCGCCTCGATGGCGTGTCGCAATCGGTGTTCGCGCTGGGCGGGGTTTTTTCCAACAACGTCATGCTGGGCCTGCCGATCGCACGCCTGATGCTGGGCGAGGCCGCGGTGCCGTCCGTTGCGTTGGTGCTGGTGTTCAATTCCCTCACGCTGTGGACCCTTGTCACCGTGTCGGTCGAATGGGCACGGCACGGCCACTTCTCGGTGCAGGGATTCGCCAAGACCGCGCGCGGCGTGCTGACCAACCCGCTGATCGTCGCCATCCTGTCGGGCACGCTGTTCGGCATGCTTGGCACCCCGCTTCCCGGTTTTGTCGGCAACACGCTTGCGATGGTGTCGGGGACGGCCGCGCCGATGGCGCTGATCGCGCTGGGCATGGGGCTGGCGCACTACAGCGTGCGCGCAGGGCTGCGTATCGCCGGCGCGATCTCCGCGCTGAAGCTGGTGGTGCAGCCGCTGGTGGTGTGGATGATCGCCCTCGGCCTCGGTCTGCCGCAGATGGAGACGCAGGTGGTCGTACTGCTGGCGTCGATCTCGGTGGGCGTCAATGTCTACATGATGGCACTGCAGTTCAAGGTGCTGGAGAGCGAGGTGGCCGGGAGCCTGGTGCTGTCCACCCTGTTCTCGGCCGCCACTACACCGGTGCTGCTGGCGCTCACCATGCGCTGAATGGCCGGGGATGCGCCCTCAGTCGCTGCCGATCGGTGCCAGGCGGCGCAGCCACAGGGCGATGAGCAGCGTGGCGCCCGAGCAGCTGCCCAGGATGGCCACGACCGCCGCCCAGCGCCCGTCATGCCAGGCGACGCCCGACACGCTGCCGATGATGCTGCTGCCGAGGTAATAGCACGACAGGTAGATCGCCGCGCCGAGCGCGCGACGCTCCTGCGCCCTGCGGCCCACCCAGCCGCTTGCCAGCGAATGCGTGGCGAAGAAGCCGAAGGTGAACACCGCCACGCCGGCGATCACCACGGGGAGCTTGTCGGGCAGCGTGAGCAGCAGCCCGGCGAGCATGATGCTCACCATGATCCATTGCACGTTGCGCCGACCATGCCGATCCGCCAATGCGCCCGCCCACGCCGAGGCCCAGGTGCCGACCACATACAGCAGGAAGACCGCGCCGATCACGCTCTGGCCGAGACCGAAGGGCGCGTCGCCGAGGCGGAAACCGAGGTAGTTGTACAGGCCGACGAAGGCTCCCATGGCGAGGAAGGCTGTGAGGAACAGCCAGGGCAGGCCGGGGTCGGCAAACAGCGCGCGCGCGTCGTGCGCGAGGCGTCCGAACGAGGCCGCGCGCGGGCTGAAATGTCGCGACGGCGGCAGGCGCTGCCAGAACACGATCGCCGCGATGACGCCGAGGGCGCCCAGCACCGCGAGGGCGATGCGCCACGAGCCCCACTCGGTGAGCACCGCGGCGAGCACGCGGCCGCTCATGCCGCCCAGGGCGTTGCCCGCGATGTAGAGGCCCATCGCGCGGCCCTGCGCGTTGGGCGCGATCTCCTCGCCCAGATAGGCCATGGCCGCCGCCGGCAGGCCGGCGAGGGCCGCGCCCAGCAGCGCGCGCAGCACCAGGAGCTGGTTGAAATCGGTGATCAGGGCCGCGCCGATCGACAGCACGGCGGCCACGGCCAGCGCCGCCTTCATCACCGGGCGGCGGCCGATGCGGTCGGCCAGCACGCTGGCTGGAATCAGCGCCAGCGCGAGCGCCGCGGTGCCGGCGGACACCGCGAGGCTGGCCCGCGCCGGGCTGATGCCGAAGGATGCGGCGAACAGCGGCAACATCGGCTGGGTGCCGTACAGCAGGGCGAAGGTGGCAAAGCCGCCGACGAACATCGCCAGGTTGGCACGGCGGAAGGCCGGCGTGCCGGCTGCGAGGCGATCGTCTGCCTTGGTATTGCGTGCGGGGTCTGCGGGTGGTTCGGCCACGTGGCAGTTCGTCAGGCGGCGAAGAAGCGGCCGACGGCCGCTTCAGGCAGCGCCATCCCGGTCTGTCGCGCGCGCTGCAGCAGTTCCCAGTAGTAGCGGTAGGAGGCGCGGTCGTGCAGCCTGCCGCCGTGCTGGATCGGGCCCCACGCGACGTCCTGCGCGGCGGCGAGGATCTCGGTGGCTTCCTCGACCTCGGAGAAGTCCGGCCGCATCGCCTCGACGATGGGCAGGATCTGGTTCGGATGGATGCTCCACATGCGCAGGTAGCCGAATTCGCGGCGGGCACGCTCGGCGTCGCGGCGGATGTAGTCGACGTCCTTCAGCTCGGTGGTCACGTTGTGCGACGGCACGACGCCGCAAGCGAGCGCCGCCGCGGCGATCTCCGTCTTGGCGCGCACGATCAGCGGGTGCTCGAACTGGCCCGGGCTCTTCATCGCCGCGCCCGGAATGGCGCCGTGGTGGCCGGAGACGAAATCCATCAGGCCGAAGTCGAGCGACTCGACGCCGTCCTGCTCGGCGATCTGCCACGCCTGGCGCAACGCGCCGTGGGTCTCGATCAGCACATGCACGGGGAGTGGCCGGGTAACGCCCGCGGACACCTCCACCCGCCGCAGCTCCGCGATCTGCGACGCGGTGTCGGCCGCCGATCGCACCTTGGGCAGCGTGATGAAGGCAAGTCGTTTGCCGGCGCCGCCGACGAGGATCTCGAGGTCGCGCTCCCAGTGCGGATGGGTGATGTCGTGGATGCGCGCGCCCACTCGCCCGAAGCGGTTGTCGGCGCCATTGACGATGTCCACCACCATCCGGGCGTGCTCAGCTTCGGCCCCGGCGCGCGCGCCATCCTCGCAGTCGCAGGTGATGTCGAAGATCGCACCGAGCTCCTGCTGCAGCGCAAGCGCCTTGCGCATGAGCTTTTCCGAGCCGGCGTAGTGATCGACGGCGGGAAGGGCGGGGAAGGGCTTTTCTCCGGCGAACAGGACATCGCGCGGATGGGCTGCAGTGGCGTTCATGGGACGGGAACTCGGGATGCGTGACCGATGGCGAGGCGGGCTAGGATAGCAGCGGGCCGGTGAACGAAAAAGCGCGCGACCGTGGCCGCGCGCCGTGGGTGGTTCGAGAGGCCGGCGCCTGCCGGCCGTCCCGGTCAGCCCAGCAGGTCCTTCACGCCCTCGCGCTCTTCGAGCAGCTCGTTGAGCGTGTGGGTCATGCGCTCGCGCGAGAAGGCGTCGATGTCCAGGCCCTGGACGATCTTGTATTCGCCGTTCTCGGTGGTGACCGGGAAACCGTAGATGATGCCTTCGGGGATGCCGTAGGAACCGTCGGACGGGATGCCCATCGTGACCCACTCGCCCTTGGAGCCCAGCACCCAGTCACGGATGTGGTCGATGGCGGCGTTGGCGGCCGAGGCAGCCGACGACAGGCCGCGCGCCTCGATGATGGCGGCGCCGCGCTTGCCGACGGTGGGCAGGAACACGTCGCGGTTCCAGGCCTCGTCGTTGATCAGGCCCTTCACGGCGTCGCCGTTCGACGTCACGAAGCGGTAGTCGGCGTACATCGTGGGCGAGTGGTTGCCCCACACCACCAGGTTCTTCAGGCTCGACACGGCGCGGCCCGACTTGGAAGCGAGTTGCGACAGCGCGCGGTTGTGGTCCAGGCGCAGCATGCCGGTGAAGTTCTTCGCCGGCACGCGGCCGTACTTCTGCGCGACTTCCTTGGCGATGTAGGCGTTGGTGTTGCAGGGGTTGCCCACGACCAGCACCTTGCAGTTCGGGTCGGCGTACTGGCCGATCGCGGCGCCCTGCACGGTGAAGATCTTGGCGTTCTCGGTCAGCAGGTCCTTGCGCTCCATGCCGGGACCGCGCGGACGGGCACCGACGAGCAGTGCGACCTGGGCATCCTTGAAGGCGACGTTGGGGTCGTCGGTGGCGATCATGCCGGCCAGCAGCGGGAAGGCGCAGTCTTCCAGCTCCATCATCACGCCCTTCACGGCCTTCTGGGCCTGCGGCAGGTCCAGCAACTGAAGGATGACGGGCTGGTCCTTGCCCAGCATTTCGCCGCTGGCAATGCGGAACAGCAGGCTGTAGCCGATCTGGCCGGCGGCACCGGTCACTGCTACGCGGACGGGGGCTTTGCTCATGTGGTGACTCCCTCAAAAAAGTCTGACTGGCTGATGGCGTTGATGCGTGCCGATGAGGCCAATTACGTAAGATTCCGTCTGGATCGCGACGCGGCCTACCGGGCAGCTTCCAAGGCGCGGAAATGTTAGGAGCAAGGTGAGCGCGTGTCAAATGAGGTCTATGGTCTTATATAAGACATAAGACATGACATGGACGTGTTGTAAATTTTGTGTTTCAATAACCGCATGTCGCACGACGCCCCGACCTTCAGCCCGCTCTACCGTCAGATCAAGGCCTTGATTTTGCAGGCGCTTGAGGCGGGCGAATGGCGCCCGGGCCAAGCCATCCCGAGCGAGCAGGAGCTTGCCTCGCGGTTCAATGTTTCCCAGGGGACCGTTCGCAAGGCCATCGACGAGATGGCGGCCGACAATCTCCTGGTGCGCAAGCAGGGCAAGGGGACCTATGTCGCATCCCACAACGACCCGCGTGCGATGTTCCGCTTTCTACGCCTGGTGCCGATGGATGGCAACCTCTCGCATCCGCAGAGCGTGCCGCTCGACTGCTGGCGCGCCAAGGCCGGGCAGGAGGCCTCGCGCATGCTCGGCATCGAGCCCGGTGCGCCCATCATCATCATCCGGCGCCTGCTGAGATTCGGCACCAAGCCCGTGGTGATCGACGAGATCTACCTGCCGGGCGACCTGTTCCAGGGGTTGAACCTCGAAGTCCTCCAGGACTGGAACGGTTCGCTCTACAGCCTTTTCGAAACCCGGTTCGGCATGCGCATGATCCGCGCACAGGAGCGCATACGCGCCGTCGCGGCAGACCGTTCGGCGGGCGAGGTGCTGAAAGTGGCCGAGGGGACGCCGCTGCTTTCGGTGGAGCGCGTCACCTACACCTACGGTGACAAGCCCGTCGAGTGGCGGCGTGGCCTGTATTCGACGGCAGAACACTATTACTTGAATGAACTCAATTGAATGCGTCGGGTCCAGCTTTCGACCGGCGTCAGGCTGATGTCAGGCGAGTGAGCCTAAAGTTGTGGTCTATGAGCTTTTGGGAGTCTGCGGCGGATGTCCGTCGCGCATGTCGAGGGGAGTCTTCATGTCAGAAGTGACAGTGCGCAAGCAAAGGCCGAAGCACCTGGCCTTGAATGAGATCCGGCAGCCACTGCCGGCGATCGTGTCGATCCTTCACCGGATCAGTGGGGCAGGTCTGTTCCTGATGCTGCCATTCCTGCTGTTCCTGCTCGACAGGAGCCTGGGGTCGGCGGACAGTTTTCAGACTTTCGCGGCGGTCGTGGGGCATCCGCTGGTCAAGCTGCTGCTGATCGGCTTGTTATGGGCATACATGCACCACTTCTGCGCCGGCATCCGTTTCCTGCTGCTGGATCTGCACAAGGGTGTCGATCTGCAGCCGGCGCGCAACTCCGCGCGCATGGTTCTGGTCGTGAGCCTCGCGCTCACCGTGATCATCGGGGTGAAACTATGGTGAAACGTCAAGTCGTCGGTGCCCACTACGGTCTGAAGGACTGGATCGCCCAGCGCGCGACGGCCGTGTTCATGGCGCTGTTTACGGTCGTGTTCGCGGTCTGCGTGCTGACGTTGCCGTCCTTCACCTACGAGGCGTGGTCGGGTCTGTTCAAGAGCGGACTGTTCCGCTTCCTCAGCTTCCTGTTCCTCCTGTCGCTGTTCTATCACGCATGGATCGGCATCCGCGACATCTGGATGGACTACATCAAGCCTGACGGCCTGCGCCTTGCGCTGCATCTCGTCACCCTGTTCCTGCTCATCGGCTATGCCGGCTGGGCTGCCCAGATTCTTTGGAGGCTGTAAGCGTGAACGTCGCGAAGCGTACCTTTGATGCGGTCATCGTCGGTGCCGGTGGTGCCGGCCTGCGTGCGGCCCTGCAACTCTCCGAAGCTGGTCTCAAGACCGCCGTGCTCACCAAGGTGTTCCCGACCCGTTCGCACACCGTGGCGGCGCAGGGCGGCGTGGCCGCCTCGCTCGGCAACTCGACCGAGGACAACTGGCACTGGCACATGTACGACACCGTCAAGGGGTCGGACTGGCTGGGCGATCAGGATGCGATCGAGTTCATGTGCAAGAAGGCGAACGAAGTCGTCATCGAGCTCGAACACTACGGCATGCCCTTCGACCGCACCGACAATGGCAAGATCTACCAGCGTCCGTTCGGCGGCCACTCGATGAACTACGGCCAGGCGCCGGTGATGCGCTCCTGTGCGGCGGCCGACCGTACCGGCCACGCCATGCTGCACGCGCTGTACCAGCGCAACGTTCGCGCCAACACGCAGTTCTTCGTCGAGTGGATGGCGCTCGACCTGATCCGCGACGCCGACGGCGACGTGCTGGGCGTGACGGCGATGGAAATGGAAACGGGCGAGGTCTCGATCTTCCACGCCAAGGCCACCATCTTCGCCACTGGCGGCGCCGGACGCATCTTCTATTCCTCGACCAACGCCTTCATCAACACCGGCGACGGCGTGGGCATGGCGGCGCGTGCCGGCATCCCGCTCGAAGACATGGAGTTCTGGCAGTTCCACCCGACCGGCGTGGCCGGCGCGGGCGTGCTGATCACCGAGGGTGTGCGCGGCGAAGGCGGCATCCTGCGCAATGCGTCGGGCGAGCGCTTCATGGAGCGCTATGCGCCCAACCTGAAGGACCTCGCCTCGCGCGACGTGGTGTCGCGCTCGATGGTCACCGAGATCAACGAAGGTCGCGGTTGCGGTCCCGACAAGGATCACGTGCTGCTCGACATCACGCACCTGTCGCCCGAGACCATCATGAAGCGGCTGCCCGGCATTCGCGAGATCTCGATCCAGTTCGCCGGTGTCGATCCCATCAAGGCGCCGATCCCCGTCGTGCCGACGTGCCATTACCAGATGGGCGGCATCCCGACCAACTACAAGGGCCAGGTCGTGGTGCCCAAGGACGGCAACCCCAACGCACCGGTGCAGGGTTTCTACGCCGCTGGCGAGTGCGCTTGCGCCTCGGTGCACGGCGCGAACCGCCTCGGCACCAACTCGCTGCTCGACCTGCTGGTGTTCGGCAAATCGGCGGGCGAGACCGTGGTCGAGGACTTCAGGTCCGGCAACCTGAGCCTCAAGCCGCTGCCGGCCGACGCTGCCGACGCCTCGCTTGCCCGCCTGGCGCGCCTCGATTCGCAGAGCGGAGGCGAGAGCGTGTTCGACGTTGGTCTCGAGATGCGCCGCACGATGCAGAAGCATGCCGGCGTGTTCCGCTTCGACAACCTGCTGAAGGAAGGCGTGCAGAAAATCGCCGCCGTCGCCGAGCGTGCCAAGCGCACCGAGATCAAGGACAAGTCCAAGGTCTGGAACGTCGCCCGCATGGAAGCGCTGGAACTCGACAACCTGATCGAGGTGGCACGCGCGACCATGGTGTCGGCCGAGGCCCGCAAGGAATCGCGTGGCGCCCACGTCCGCGACGACGCGCCCGATACCGCGGAAAACCCGAACGGTCGCGACGACAAGAACTGGCTCAAGCACACCCTGTGGTATTCCGAAGGCAACCGCCTCGACTACAAGCCGGTGAACCTGAAGCCGCTGTCCGACGACGTCGAGCCGATCGCGCTCGCCAAGCGCACCTACTGAGCGCACGGGAGAATCACACATGATCAAGCGTACCGTTCAATTCAAGATCTACCGCTACGATCCGGACAAGGACGAGAAGCCTTACATGCAGGACATCTCGGTCGAGCTCGAGCCTTCCGACAAGAAGCTGCTCGACGCCTTGGTCCGGCTGCGTGCCAAGGACGATTCGATGTCCTTCCGTCGCTCGTGCCGCGAAGGCGTATGCGGTTCGGACGCGATGAACATCAATGGCAAGAACGGCCTGGCCTGCCTGACCGACGTCGACAGCCTGGCGCAGCCGATCACGCTGCGTCCGCTGCCGGGCCTGCCGGTGATCCGCGACCTGATCGTGGACATGACGCAGTTCTTCAAGCAGTACCACTCGATCAAGCCCTATCTGGTCAACAACGACCCGCCGCCGGAGCGCGAGCGCCTGCAGTCGCCGGAAGAGCGCGAAGAGCTGAACGGGCTGTACGAGTGCATCCTGTGCGCGTGCTGCTCGACGTCCTGCCCGTCGTTCTGGTGGAACCCGGACAAGTTCGTCGGCCCCGCCGGCCTGCTCGCCGCGTATCGCTTCCTTGCCGATACGCGCGATCAGGACACCAACGCGCGCCTCGACAACCTCGAGGATCCGTATCGCCTGTTCCGCTGCCACTCCATCATGAACTGCGTCGATGTGTGCCCGAAGGGTCTGAACCCGACCCGCGCCATCGGCAAGATCAAAGACATGATGGTCCGTCGCGCGATCTGACGAGGGTAGGACGACATGAGCATCAACCGGGGACGCGTGCGCTGGCAATGTCGGCGGGCTTTGCTGGAGCTCGACCTGGTCTTCACACGCTTCCTCGAGCAGGATTTCGATCGTCTGACCGACGATCAACTGGCGGACCTCGACGACCTTTTGCGCTGCGACGACTACGACATCTGGGCGATGGTCAATGGCAGCAAGCCCTGCGAGGTGGCCCGCTGGAAGGAGATGATCGGCCTGCTGAGTCAGCGCCCGCAGGGCGCCTGATCCGGCAGGCGGATCATGAAATGGAAGCAAGTCGCAAGAAACTTCTAACCGAAGGGACGATCCATGAGCACTGAGCGAAAAGCAATCCTCACCGTCGACGGGAAGACTGTCGAATTCCCGGTCATGACCGGTACCCACGGCAACGATGTGATCGACATCCGTACCCTGGGTGCGAAGACGGGTCTGTTCACCTACGATTCCGGTTTTCTGTCGACCGCCAGTTGCAAATCGACCATCACCTTCATCGACGGTGACAAGGGCGAACTGCTGTATCGCGGCTATCCCATCGAGCAACTCGCCGAGCAGTGCAACTTCCTCGAAGTGGCCTACCT
>JAFEFM010000504.1 GCA_018240585.1 Pseudomonadota bacterium | reverse complement strand
GTTGGCGATCAGCGCGCGCACGCCGACCATGCCGGGCGAGTTGCCGATGAGCCGCGCCTCGAGCAGGTCGCGCTGGTCGAGTTGGCGTCGCAGCGCGCGCACCTCGAGCACCAGCCGACGCTTGTCCAGCGCGCGGCGGGCGACGTCCACCAGTTGCTCGGGTGCGAACGGCTTCTGCAGGAAGTCGTAGGCGCCGTCCTTCATCGCCTGCACCGCCATGGAGATGTCGCCGTGGCCGGTGATCAGCACCACCGGCAGTTCGGGGTCGAGCGCATGCAGCTCGCGCGCGAGGCTCATGCCGTCCTGGCCCGGCAGGCGCACGTCGCTGACGACGATGCCGGCGAAATCCGGACCCAGCCGCCGCCGGGCCTGCTCCGCGCTGCCGACGCACTCGGCGGCAAGGCCTTCGAGCTGCAGCGCCTGCTCGCAGCCCAGCGCCACGTCGGGGTCGTCTTCGATGAGGAGGATCCTGAGTTCTTCAGTCATGGCGTGAGGCGAGCGGAAGCTCGAGAGTGAAAACGGCGCCGCCGTCCGGGTGATTGGCGCCGTGCAGGCTGCCGCCGAAGTCGCGGACGATGCCGGCAGAGATGACCAGGCCGAGGCCCAGGCCCTCGCCCGCCGGCTTGGTGGTGAAGAAAGGCTCGAACAGACGCGCCCTCGCATCCTCGCTGAGCCCCGGGCCATGGTCGCGGACATGCAGCCGCACCATGCCCTCGGCGCACTCCCAGCGCAGCTCGATGCGCGGCTGCGCCTGGTCCGCCATCGCATCCAGGGCATTGCCGATCAGGTTCACCAGCACCTGCTCCAGCCGGTTCGCATCGCCCAGCGCCACCGGTTCGTCGGCCGGGCAGCTACGCTCGATTACCGCGCCGCTTCGCCCGATGCGCGCCTCGAGCAGGCTCAGCGCGTTGTCCACCGCCTGGCACAGCCGCACCGGTTCCGACTGCCCGCTGGAGCGGCGCGCGAAGTTGCGCAACTGGCCGGTGATGCGCCCCATGCGGTCGGCTAGCTCGGCGATACGCTCCAGGTTGGCGCGCGCGGTGGCGGCGTCGCCTCGCTCCAGGAAGCGCCCGGCATTGGCCGACAGCGTGCGCAAGGCCGCCAGCGGCTGATTCAGCTCGTGCGCGATGCCGGTCGACATCTGGCCGATCACCGCCAGCTTGCCGGCCTGCACCAGCTCGTCCTGCGCCGCGCGCAGCGTGCACTCGGCACGGATGCGCTCGGCGACTTCGTCCTGCAGTTGCCGGTTGGCGGCCGACAGGTCGAGCGTGCGCTCTTCCACCTTGCGCTCCAGTTCGTCGTGCGCCTTCTGCAGCGCCTCGCGCGCCGCCAGGCGGTGGCGCAGATGGCGGCGACGCTCGGCGACGATGATGCCGAGCATGCACAGACAGGCGGTGCCGATGGCTGCCAGCGCCGCGCGGCTCTGCGCGAGGCTGTCGACCTGCTCGAGCTGCGACAGCACGGTGAGCGTCCACGGCGTGCCGGGCAAGGGCCGCGACTGCGCGAGAAAGCGCCCGCTGACCGGATAGACGGAAACGGTGGCGGGCCCGTCGGCGGCGATCCGAACCAGCCGCGCGCCGTGGCCGAAATCCTCGATGTCGCGCAGGCCCAGCGGCTGCAGCGCGCGGCGGTTGTATTGCTGGGTGTGATCGAAGGCCGCCCGCGTCTTGTCGTCGAGCGCGCGCAAGGTGGTGAACTTCCAGCCGGAGACGGCCGACAGGATGACCACGCCGTTCTCGTCGGCGACGAGCACCGGCGCCTCCACGGTGGACCAGGATTTCTCGAGCTGCTCGAGGCTGACCTTCACCACCGCCACGCCGAGGACTTCCTGATCGCCCGCCAGAGTCGCCGCGAGGTAGTAGCCGGGATCGCCGCGCGTGGTGCCGATGCCGAAGAAGCGGCCGTTGCCGACCGCCATCGCATCGCGGAAATATGGCCGGAAGGACAGGTCCTCACCAACGAAGCTGTCGGGCCGCCGCCAGTTGCTGGCGGCCGCCACCCTGCCCTGCGTATCCATGACGTAGATCGACAAGGTGCCGGCGCGCTCGTTGAGGCGCTCGAGGTAGGTATTGACGCGCGCCACCGCCTCCGCGTCGTCGGGCCGGGCGAGCAGGTCAAGCACGCCCTGCTCCAGGCTCAGCGTGCCGGGCAGGAAGGCGTACTTGCCGATCTCGCGCTCGAGGCTTGCCGCATAAAGGTCGAGCCGATGCAGGCCGGTGGCCTGAAGTTCGGCGACGCCCAGGCGCTGCGCCACGCGATAGGAGGCAAGGCCGCTCAGCCCGACCAGGGCAGCACACAGCAGCAACAGGGCCAGGGTGCGTGAGCGGGGCATGAGGCGCGTTCCGGGTGGCGACGGCGGTGGTAGTCGATGGTAGCAGCCGCGTCAGCCGGCGAGGTCGGCAAGCTGCTTGACGATGAGCACGATCACCACGCCGAGGAAGGCCTTGCGGATGAAGCCGGCACCATGCTTGAGCGCCAGGTGGGTGCCGAGGTAGGAGCCCGCGAGGTTGCACACCGCCATCACCAGCCCGATCTGCCACAGGATGGGGCCGTGGCTGGCGAAGAAGACGATCGCCGACAGGTTGGTGGCGAAATTGATCACCTTGGCGCTGGCCGAGCCCTGCACGAAGTCCATGCCGAACAGCCGGACGAAGCCGAAGATCAGGAAGCTGCCGGTGCCGGGACCGAAGAAGCCGTCGTAGAGGCCGATCACGCCGCCGAAGAGCGCGGTCTTCCAGCGGTCGCCCTCGGTCACCGCGCGCGTCACGCGGTGGCCGAAGTCCTTCTTCATGAAGGTGTAGATGGCGACGGCGACCATCAGCACCACCACCAGCGGCCGCATGGTCTCGCGCGGCAGCCAGGCCACCAGCGCCGCGCCGCCCCAGGCGCCGAGCAGCGCGGCCAAGGTGGCCGGCAGCACGATCGCCCACGGAATGCGCACGCTGCGCGCATAGCGCCACAGCGCCGCACCGGTGCCGGCGATGCTGGACACCTTGTTGGTGCCGAACAGCGTCGGGATGGCGGTTTGCGGAAACTGCGACAGCAGCACCGGGATCTGGATCAGGCCACCGCCGCCCACCACGGCATCGACCATGCCGGCGAAGAAGGCTGCGGGCGCAAGGACGTACCAGTCGATCATCTTTCGGTCTTGATTCGGTCAACGACAAGGCCCGGTGCCATGCACCGGGCCGCAGGTTGGGTTCGGTCCGCCGCGCGACGCCGAACCCGCATCGGATTGATCTCAGGCAGCCTGTGGCAGGAGCTCCCCGGGCGCCGGAATCGCGTCCTCGGACTCGGCCAGCGCGGCGTCCACCGGCTCGATCGCGCCTTCCCACTTTGCCACGACTGCGGTGGCGATCGCATTGCCCATCACGTTGGTCACGGTACGCCCCATGTCGAGGAAGTGGTCGATGCCCAGGATCAGCAGCACGCCGGCTTCGGGCAGGCCGAACATCGGCAGCACCGCGGCAACGACGACCAGCGAGGAACGCGGCACGCCGGCGATGCCCTTGCTCGACACCATCAGCACCAGCAGCATGGTGATCTGGCTCGTCAGCGACATCTCGATGCCATAGGCCTGGGCGACGAACAGCGCCGCGAACGAGGTGTAGATCATCGAGCCGTCCAGGTTGAAAGAGTAGCCCAGCGGCAGCACGAAGCCGGTGATGCGGTTGCTGATGCCGAACTTCTCGAGCTGCTCCATCAGCTTCGGATAGGCCGACTCGCTGCTCGCGGTCGAGAAGCCGAGCAGCATCGGATTGCGCACCAGCTTGATCAGGCTGAACACCTCGCGCCCCAGCACCAGGTAGCCGGCAAGGATCAGCACCGTCCACAGCACGGCGAGCGCCAGATAGAAGCTCAGCATGAACTTGCCGAACACCGCCAGCATGCCCAGCCCCTGCGTGGTGATGGCGCCGGCCACGGCCGCGAACACGCCTATGGGCGCGAAGCGCATCACGTAGTCGGTGACCTTGAGCATCACGTGCACGATGTCGTCCATGGTGCCCACCAGCGAACGCGCGGTCTGATTGTGCAGATGACCGAGCGCGACGCCGAAGAAGACGGCGAAGACGAGGATCTGCAGGATCGAGTTGTCCGCCATCGACTCGATGATGCTCTTCGGGAAGACGTGGGTGATGAAGTCCTTCAGGTTGAGCGCGCTGGTCTTCAGGTTGGTTGCGGTACCGACTTCGGGCAGGGCGACGCCGAGTGCGCTGCCCGGATGCAGCAGGTTCGCGGCGACCAGACCGATCGTCAGCGACACCAGCGAGGCGCCGACGAACCAGGCCAGCGCGCGGCCGCCGATGCGGCCCACCGTCTTGCCATCCCCCATGTTGGCCAGCCCCGCGACCAGGGTCGCGAACACCAGCGGCGCGATGATCATCTTGATCATGCGCAGGAAGATGTCGGTGATCATGCCGAAATAGCTCGCGATCTCCTTCGCGGCTTGGGCACTGCCCGCCATCGTGTTGCATGCGTAGCCGACGATGATGCCCAGCACCATCGCGACGATGATCCAGCTCGTCAGGCGATTCATCTTCATGTCGTGTTCCTCTCGATCTGTTCTGTCGTCGGGCCGCTTCAGGCCCTGGCGGCGGGGATCATCTGCGGGCGGGTCAGCACTTCCGGACGCAGCACGTCGGCAAGCTGGTCTGCGCTCATCA
This sequence comes from Pseudomonadota bacterium, assembly GCA_018240585.1. Taxonomy (GTDB): domain Bacteria; phylum Pseudomonadota; class Gammaproteobacteria; order Burkholderiales; family Rhodocyclaceae; genus Thauera. The sequence continues at coordinate 1,428 of JAFEFM010000504.1, read as the reverse complement.
GCCCGCGATCGAGCACGATCTCGGCAACACCGCGGCCGCTGCGGAAGGCTTCGGCGGCAACTTCGGTGGCGTTGGCGTAGCCGATGTAGGGGTTCAACGCGGTGACGATGCCAATCGAACGCTCGACCGACGCACGCAGCAGATCGCGGTTCGCGGTGATGCCGCTGACGCAGTGGTCAGCCAGCACGCGGCAGCCATTGGAGAGATGCAGCACGCTCTTGAACAGGCTGTGGGCGATGATGGGTTCGAACGCGTTCAACTGCAGTTGCCCCGCTTCGGCGGCGAAGCTCACGGTGAGGTCGTTGCCGATGATCTCGAACGCGATCTGGTTCACCACTTCCGGGATCACCGGATTCACCTTGCCCGGCATGATGGACGAGCCCGCCTGGCGCGCCGGCAGGTTGATCTCGCCCAGGCCGGCGCGCGGCCCTGAAGACAGCAGGCGCAGGTCGTTGCACACCTTGGAGAGCTTCACCGCGACGCGCTTGAGCACGCCCGACAACTGCACGAAGGAGCCGCAGTCCTGCGTGGCCTCGATCAGGTTCGGCGAAGTGACGACCGGCACGCCGCTGATCTCGGCGAGGCGGCGGCACACCAGCGGCGCGTATTCCGGGTGGGCGTTGATACCGGTGCCGATCGCGGTGGCGCCGAGGTTGATCTCGCGGATCAGCAGCGCCGCTTCCTTCAGACGCTCCTCGTCCTCGCCCAGCATCACCGCGTAGGTCGAGAACTCCTGGCCGAGCGTCATCGGCACCGCGTCCTGCAACTGCGTGCGGCCCATCTTCAGCACGTCGGCGAACTCGTCCGCCTTGCGCTCGAAAGCCTTGCGCAGATAGGCCATCGCATCCACCAGGCGGAAGATGCCGACATAGGTCGCCAGCTTCAACGCCGTCGGATAGACGTCGTTGGTCGATTGGCTCATGTTCACATGCTCGTTGGGGTGCAGGTGCGAATATTCGCCACGCGCGTGGCCGAGCAGTTCGAGCGCGCGGTTGGCGATGACCTCGTTGGCGTTCATGTTGGTCGACGTGCCGGCCCCACCCTGGATGACGTCAACGACGAACTGCTCGTGCCACTGTCCATCGATCACCTCGCGGCAGGCGGCGACGATGGCCTCGCAACGGCGTGCATCGAGCAGGCCGAGCTGGCGGTTGGCTTCTGCGGCGGCCTTCTTGATCTGCGCCAGCGCGCGGATCAGGTCGGGATAGGCGGCGATGGTGATGCCGGTGATCGGGAAGTTCTCGCAGGCGCGCAGCGTATGTACGCCGTAGTAGGCCGCAGCCGGCACCTCGCGGTCACCAAGCAGGTCGTGTTCGATGCGAACGGGCAGTGAATCCATGTCTGTCTCCTTTGGTATGAAGCTCGCCGCGAGTCGGAAGAGCTGCTATTGCATTGCACGTCGCGTGCCAGCCAAAGGAAATTGCAACA
>JAFEFM010000503.1 GCA_018240585.1 Pseudomonadota bacterium | reverse complement strand
CGCCGGCGACGAAGACGCCGGGCAGCGCGCGCAGCATCAGGTGTGCGTCCAGCTCATTGAAGTCCACCCCGCCGGCGCTGCTGATCGCCTCGTCCAGCGGCCTCGGCGCGACCAGGCGCAAGGGTAGCGCCTTGATGCGGGCGGCGAGCCGGGCCGGATCGGCGAAATCCGCGGCCGGCAGGCACTCGCGCAGCAGCGCCGCCTTCAAGCCCTTGATGCCCGCCTGGCCCTGCAGGTGGCTGGCCATCGAGCGGCTGCCGCGCGGGCGCGCGAGATCGGCTGAAAGGCGCTCCAGGCTGCGGCCGGGCGCAAGGTCGAGCTGCAGTACCGCCTCGCCACGCGCGGCGATGGTGTCGCGTAGCGGCGCCGACAGCGCGTAGATCAGGCCGCCCTCGATGCCGGTGGCGGAGATCAGGCACTCGCCGGCGCGCTCGACGGTCTGGCCATTGGCGTCGGTGAGGCGGCCAACGACCGACTTCAGCGGTTCGCCGAGGTGGCGCGCCAGCAGGTGCTCGCTCCAGCCAATGCCGTCCGCTCCCCCCGCGGCGACGTCGAAGCCGCAGTTGGCCGGCACCAGTTCCGCGACCCGGATGCCGCGCTGGCGCAGTGTCGGCACCCAGGCGCCGTCCGAGCCCAGCTTTGCCCAACTGCCGCCGCCCAGCGCCAGCACCACCGCATCCGCGCTGGCGAGGCGCTCGCCGTCCGGCGTGGCGAAGCGCAAGGTGGCCGGCGCGCGTGGGACGGCGTCATCCTGGGCGCGCCAGCCCAGCCAGCGATGGCGCACCGCGAAATGCACGCCGGCGGCGCGCAGCCGGGCGAGCCAGGCGCGCAGCAGTGGTGCGGCCTTCATCTCCTGCGGAAACACGCGACCCGAGCTGCCGACGAAGGTGGTGACGCCCAACTCGTGCGCCCAGGCGCGCAGCGCGTCGGCGTCGAAGGCGGCGATCAGCGGCTCGAGCACCGCGCGGCGCTCGCCGTAGCGCGACAGGAAGGCGTCGGGCGGCTCGGAGTGGGTCAGATTGAGCCCGCCGCGGCCGGCGAGCAGGAACTTGCGCCCGAACGAAGGCATCGCGTCGTAGACGATGACCTCGGTCGTGCCGGAGAGCACTTCGCCCGCCATCAGGCCCGCCGGACCGCCGCCGATCACGGCGACCCGCGGGCGGCGGGCGCTGCCTGCGCGCACCTCACTCATGCGCTGGGGAAGTGGCGGCGGAAGCCCTCGGGCGCCGGCGCGATCTTGCGCACGTCGTAGTCGAAGAACACGATGCCGTGCTTGCCGCGCGCCACGTCGCGGCCGCTGGCCTTGTCGCGCATGCGCCAGACGACGTCGCAGCCGTACTTGTTGAAGTCGTCGGCGCCGATCTCCACGACCATGGTCTCGCCGTGGAAGGCTTCCGACAGGTATTGCAGCGCCGCGTCGGCGACGATGATGCCCAGGCCCTCGATGTTCAGTTCGCCGTATCCCATGGACTTCAGCCAGCGCACGCGCGCCTCCGATACCAGGGACAGCAGGCGGGCGTTGTCGAGGTGATTGCCGTGGTTCATATGCTCGACGTAGAGCGGGATTTCGGTCGAGAACGGCAGCGATTCGGGTAGTTCGATCTTGATGCGGGCCATGTGCCGGTGCGGAGCCTGGGTTGTCTTGACTGGAAAGCAAACGCGATGGACCGGGCTGCCGGCCCATCGCGTGCGTGCCGCTCAGGCCTCGGCCGGGATGCGCAGCACCTGGCCCGGATAGATCTTGTCAGGGTGGCTCAGCATCGGCTTGTTGGCCTCGAAGATCGCCGGGTACTTGTTGGCGTTGCCGTAATACTGCTTGGCGATCGCCGACAGCGTGTCGCCGCGTACCACGGTGTGGAAGCGTGCTTCCGCGGCCGGGGCAGCGACCGTCATCTGGTCGCTGACCTGGCCGACGCCGGCGACGTTGCCCGCGGCAAGCAGGATCTTCTCCTTGGTGGCCTGGTCGGACGCCGTGCCGGAGACCGTCACGGTGGAACTGGCACCGTCGAAATTCACCGCCAGATCGGCGGGGGCCAACTGCAGGGCGACGATGTAGTTGCGGATCGCCTCCGCGGCCTTGGCGTTGGCGGCGGGATCGGTTCCGGCAGCATGCGCTTCGCCGCTGCCAAACAGTTTCTCACCGGCTTCCTTGATGAACGAAAAAAGTCCCATGCTTGCCTCCTGACTGTGATGTTACGAACGGGTGATGCAAAAGTGGGGCGCAAACAGCGGTGCGAACCGGAACGCGCCCAGCATAGACCGATATGTCGGAGAGGTCCATTTGGGCAAATCAGGAGGGCCTGGCCGATGCACCCCGCAGCGCGACCGGGAACAAAAGCCTCAACGGCAGCGCGTGTTTCCGCTAAACTGCGCGCCGACCCTGCGCCTGCGGGATAACCCTAGGAATCTGGAGCCAAAACATGTTCGATCAGGAAGACGGCGAACTCAATGTCGTCATGGGCGTACTGTTCGGCATCATCGCCCTGGTGATTGCCTTTGTCATCGGTCTCGGCGTCTTCAAGATGCGCTCGGCGGCGCACCATGCGCCGGTCGCGGCGGTCGTCGCACCGGCCGCGGAGGAGTTCGCCGAGATCGACGAAGTCGGTGAAGCTCTCGTCAAGATCTACTTCGATCTCGGCCAGACCGGACTGCCGGCGGACGCTTCCGCCGCCATCGCAACGGTCGTTGCCGCGCTGAAGGCCGAACCGGCGAAGCATGTGCTGCTCTCCGGCTTCCACGACGAGACCGGCGGTGCCGCGGTCAATGCCGAAGTGGCCAAGGGCCGGGCGCAGTCGGTGCGCAAGGCGCTGGTCGACGCGGGTGTTCCGGCCGACCGCGTGCTGATGCGCCGTCCTGCGGTGACGCTGGGCGGCTCCGACGCAGCCGAAGCACGTCGCGTGGAAGTCCGCGTGCAGTAATCGCTGCGTCGTTCGAACCGCGAACGCAAAGCCGGGCTTGCCCGGCTTTTTTGCGCCTGCCGATCGGGCAGGCTGCGCACCATGGCGGTGCATTTCGACGCATGCGGGATTTTGAGTCCCGCATTGGTGCATGAAATGCACCGCTTTGGTGATTCTGGTGCAAAATGACGCGGTTTTGCGCGCGGAATACCGCCGGTGCGGGCGCGCGCATCGTCTTTCGCGTACATACAGGTTCGAGCACCATGAAATATCACTCCCTGGCCGAGTTCCTGGCCTATGTCGAGCAGCGCAACCCTGGCCAGCCGGAATTCCTGCAGGCTGTCAGCGAGGTGATGGAGAGCCTCTGGCCCTTCATCTCCGCCAATCCTCGCTATGCCGAGCATTCCCTGCTCGACCGTCTGGTCGAACCCGAGCGCGTGATCATGTTCCGCGTGTCGTGGGTGGACGACAAGGGCGAGGTCCAGGTGAACCGCGGCTACCGCATCCAGCACAGCTCGGCGATCGGCCCCTACAAGGGCGGTCTGCGCTTCCATCCGTCGGTGAACCTGTCCATCCTGAAGTTCCTCGCCTTCGAGCAGACCTTCAAGAATGCGCTGACGACGCTGCCCATGGGCGGCGGCAAGGGCGGCTCCGACTTCGATCCCAAGGGCCGCAGCCCCGGCGAGGTGATGCGCTTCTGCCAGGCCTTCATCAGCGAACTGTATCGCCACGTCGGCCCCGACACCGACGTGCCGGCCGGTGACATCGGCGTCGGTGGCCGCGAAGTGGGCTTCATGGCCGGCATGATGAAGAAGCTGTCGAACAATGCCGCCTGTGTGTTCACCGGCAAGGGCCTGTCCTTCGGTGGCTCGCTGATCCGTCCCGAGTCGACCGGCTACGGCACGGTGTATTTCGCCAAGGCGATGCTCGAGCACGCCGGCCGCGACCTCAAGGGCATGCGCGTGGCGGTCTCGGGTTCGGGCAACGTCGCACAGTTCGCCATCGAGAAGCTGATGCAGTTCGGTGCCAGGCCGGTGACCTGCTCCGACTCCAGCGGCACGGTGATCGACGAGGAGGGCTTCACCCCCGAGAAGCTGGCCATGCTGATGGAGATCAAGAACCACTATTACGGACGCGTTTCCGAATATGCCGAGCGCGTCGGCGCCCGCTTCGAGCCGGGCGTGCGTCCGTGGCATGTGCCGGTGCAGGTCGCGCTGCCGTGCGCGACGCAGAACGAACTGGATGCCAACGATGCGGCGACGCTGGTGAAGAACGGTGTGGTCGCCGTCGCCGAGGGCGCCAACATGCCCAGCACTGCCGAGGCGGTGAAGATCTTCGAGCACAACGGCGTCTTGTACGCGCCGGGCAAGGCGAGCAACGCCGGCGGCGTGGCCACCTCCGGCCTGGAGATGAGCCAGAACGCAATGCGCCTGTCGTGGACGCGCGAGGAAGTCGACGCCCGCCTGCAGGAGATCATGCTGGGCATCCATGCCGCCTGCCTGAAGTACGGCAAGCGCGACGACGGTACCGTGAGCTATGCCGACGGCGCCAACGTGGCCGGCTTCGTCAAGGTTGCCGAGGCGATGCTGGCCCAGGGCGTGATCTGAGCATCGTCGCGCATTTGGCGCGTTGCTGACGCGCTATCGGTGCACCAACCCACCCTTGCGGCCTGGCGCCGCCGGGTGGGTTTTTTGCGCGTGGAATAGGCTGGAGCATGATCGGTTAAACTCCGGTCCGACTCACGTTTGCAGGAGCAGCACGTCATGATCCAGGCCAGCATCGTCCCGGTGACGCCTTTCGAGCAGAACTGCAGCATTCTGTGGTGCGACCGGACGAAAAAGGCCGCGGTCGTCGATCCGGGCGGAGACCTCGACCGCATCCTTGCCGAGGCGCAGCGGCTCGGCGTCACGATCGAGAAGATCCTGATCACCCACGGTCACATCGATCATGCCGGCGGCGCGGCCAGGCTGGCGCGCGAACTCGGCGTGCCGATCGAAGGGCCGCAGCAGGAAGATCGCTTCTGGATCGAAGGCATGCCGCAGCAGAGTCGCATGTTCGGCTTCCATGAAGTCGAGACCTTCGAGCCCGACCGCTGGCTCGAGGAAGGCGACACCGTGACGGTGGGCGAGGAAACGCTGAGCGTGATCCACACTCCCGGCCACACGCCGGGTCATGTGGTGTTCTTGCATGCGGACGCGAGGCTCGCGATTGTCGGCGACGTGCTGTTTGCCGGTTCCATCGGCCGCACCGACTTCCCGCGCGGCGACCATCAGACGCTGATCCGCTCGATCCGCACCAAGCTGTTCCGGCTCGGCGACGATATCGTCTTCATCCCCGGCCATGGCCCGACCTCGACTTTCGGCGACGAGCGCGAAAGCAACCCGTACGTCGGCGATCACGCCTGAAACGCTCCGGTCCGGGACGATTCAGAAAACGAAAAACCCGTCATGCACGCCTTTCGGGGCGAGCGTGACGGGTTCTTCGTTTGGCGACCGGCTTCGGTGACAGCGATCGCCGCCACCGCGCCGTCGTCAGCCGCGTGCTTTCAATGCGTCGCGAATCTCGCGCAGCAGCTTCACGTCCTCGGGCTCGGGTGCGGGCTCCGGTTCCGGCGGTTCGGCACGCTTGAGCTTGTTGATGGCCTTGATGGCGATGAAGATCGCGAAGGCGATGATCATGAAGTTGATGATGCTGTTGATGAAGACGCCGTACTTGATGAGCGGCGCGCCGGCTTTCTCTGCTGCTTCCAGGGTGTCGTAGGCGGTCTTGCCGAGATTGATGTACAGGTTGCTGAAATCGACGCCGCCCACCAGCATGCCGACGGCCGGCATCACCACATCCTTCACGAGTGAATCCACGATCTTGCCGAAGGCGCCGCCAATGATCACGCCCACGGCGAGATCGATGACGTTGCCACGCATTGCGAATTCCTTGAATTCCTGAACGAAACTCATGGGCAACTCCTTTTGCGAAGGTTGTCGTTTGAGGGCATGGCGCACATCGGCGTCATATCCCGTTGCATGCCTGATACGCGATTCATATTAACGCCGCGCGGACTGCAATTACAAAGGGAAAAAACGGGAAAATCTGGACACGATTGCGCATGCAGGGGCGGGCCCGCCCGCGGCCAGACAGCATGGCATGTGCCAGAATTGCGCCCGTCGTGATTGCCCCGGAGAAGACATGTCACTTCCTTCCTCGCTGTCCGGCCGCTTTCGTGTACCGGCGATCGCCGCGCCGATGTTCCTCGTCTCCGGTCCCGAACTGGTCATCGCCGCCTGCCTGGCGGGCGTGGCGGGCACCTTTCCGGCGCTCAACGCGCGACCGGCGGTGCAACTCGACGCCTGGCTGGGCGAGATCGACGCCGCGCTGGAGCGCTGGAGGCACGAACACCCCGCGGCACGCTGCGCCCCGCATGGCGTCAATCTGATCCTGCATGCCTCCAACGACCGCCTGCAGTCGGACCTCGCCACCGTCGTGCGTCACCGCGTGCCCATCGTCATCACCAGCCTGGGCCATCCGGGCGAGGTGGTGAAGGCCGTCCATGCCTACGGCGGACTGGTGTTCTCGGACGTGATCCATGCCTACCATGCCCGGAAGGCGATCGCCGCCGGCGTGGACGGCATCATCGCCGTGGCTGCGGGCGCAGGCGGGCACGCCGGTGGCCAGGGGGTGATCAGCCTGGTGCGCGAGATCCGCGAATTCTGGGACGGCGTGCTGGTCGCCGCCGGCAGCATCTCCGATGGCGCGGCGGTGCGCGCGGTCGAAGTGCTCGGCGCCGATTTCGCCTACATGGGCACCCGCTTCATCGCCACCCGTGAATCGATGGCGCCGGATGCCTACAAGCAGATGATCGTCGATTGCGGCGCGGCCGACATCGTCTATACCGATGCGATTTCGGGCGCCAATGCCAACTTCCTGTGGCCCAGCCTGCAGCAGGCCGGCTACGACCGCGCCGCGCTCGCTGCCAGCGCCGGCAAGGGCAAGCTGCACGACATGGCCGAGGAGGCGCGCGCCTGGCGCGACGTGTGGAGCGCCGGCCAAGGCGTGGCGACGATCCACGACATTCCCGCGGTCGCGCAGCTCGTCGATCGACTCGCTGACGAATATCGCGTCGCCTGCACCCTGCCGCCCAGCGCCGCGGTGGCGCGCTGAGCCGGCTGCGCGTGCGGTATCTCGTGCGGTCTCCTGCATGCTCGCCGTCGTCCAGGTCCTGATCAGCGGTGTCGCGCTCGGCTGCGTGTATGGCCTGGTCGCGCTGTCCTTCGTGCTGATCTACAAGGCGACCGAGACGGTCAGCTTCATGCAGGGGGAGTTGCTGATGGCCGGCGCCTTCGCTGCGCTCGGGCTGAACCTGGGCG
>JAFEFM010000502.1 GCA_018240585.1 Pseudomonadota bacterium | reverse complement strand
AGCTCTCGCGCCCGGGCTTCATCGAGCGCCGCAACGGGGTGATCGGCGAAGGGCCTCTGCTCGACGTGGCGCTCGACTACCGCGTGATGGCCGACCGCATCATCCACGGCACGCTGGGCGAGGTGCTCGCCGCCGCCGGGCACACGCTGCCGCAGGCGAATGCGGCAGACGCGACCGCGGACGAAGACGACGAAGAGAAGCAATAACGGGACGCCTGACGCGGACGCCCCGTCCGATTCAGCGCCCGCCGGCAGCGCGCAGGTACGCGAGCACCTCGCCCATCAGGTCGTTGATCGCCAGGTATTTGTCGATCGGCGCGGCGAGGATCTCGGCCTCGGACTGGACGTAAGGCGCCGGCCGCAGCTCGGCGCGGCAGTGGTCGACGATCTGCTGCGCCGAGCCCGGCGTGGTCTCGAGATGGAACTGCAGGCCGATCACCGCCTTGCCGAGCTGGAAGGCCTGGTTGTCGCTGGCCGCGCTGCGCGCCAGGCGCACCGCACCCGGCGGCAGATCGAAAGTCTCCCCATGCCAGTGAAAGACCTCGACCGACGGCGGGAAGCGGAACAGCGACGCGTCCTCGTGCGCCACGCCTTCGACCGCAAACCAGCCGATCTCGCGCTCGCGATTGGGGTAAACGCGCGCGCCCAGCGCGCTGGCGATGAGTTGGGCCCCAAGGCACACGCCCAGCACCGGCCGGCCGCTGCGGATCATGTCGGCGATGAAACACTTCTCGTCCGCCAGCCAGGGGAATTCGGCCTCGTCATTGACGCTCATCGGCCCGCCCATGACCACCAGCAGGTCTACGTTGGCCGGGTCGGGCAGCGCCTCGCCCTCGTGGAAGCGGGTGTAGCCCAGGTCGTAGCCGGCCATCTCCAGCCAGGCGCCGATGCTGCCGGTGCCTTCGAATGCCACGTGCTGCAGGATGTGTGCGTGCATGGTCAGGTGTGTGCCGTATCGGTTGCGGAAGTACGGAAGTGGAACACCGTGTCGTCGTCCCAGTGTTCGAGCAGGATGCGCTGCACGCGCTGCTGCCACAGGCTCGCGAACTGCCGGCGCTGTGCGTCATCCGCTTCGCCGCGGATGCAGCGCTGCAGCAGCCCGGACATTTCGGGCGCGGCCGGTACGCGCGACAGGTCGGCGGCGGCGTCGATCGCCGCGCCGGAGTCCAGGCGCGTCACGCGCAGCGTCAGCGGAAGATGGGAATGGAAGGCCTGCAGGTCGCGGCGCACGAAATGCCCGCCGATGCCCTTGAAACCGCCCTGCTGCGCCGCACCAGTCACCAGCGTCAGCACGCCGGCGATGACGCCGGTGACGCCATGCTCCAGCGGTTCGGCGAAATCGACCCGAACTCCGCCGCGCTCGGGTAACTCGCCCGGATACAGCAGCGCCATCGCGCGGCAGGCCATCACGAAGGCCGAGGCCACCGTCGGGCAGGAATGCCCGGCCAACCGCACCGCGTCCTCGTAGCCATACTCCAGCACCCCGCCCTCGGCGGCACCGAGGAATTCGGCCAGCGGATCGCGCACGCGGAGGCGCGGCACGAGACGGAAGAAATCGGGAAACTGCATGGGGTGCCTCGCTGATGTTCCTGGACCCGGGCATTGTTCCGGCGCCTCTGCCAAATCGCATTGATGCAGCTCATTTCACGCAGTTTGCCGCCGGTCGGGGCCGTCGGTACCCTTCGCGCCTCGCATGTCGCCCCCTGCCCGCGTCGCCCACGGGCGGCCCACCCGCGCTGCCGATGTTCCACATCAAGACCCTAGAACTCGTCCATTGGGACTTCTGGCGCCGCTTCTCGCTGCCGCTCGATGCCCAGATCATCACCATCGTCGGCCCCAACGGTTCGGGCAAGACCACGCTACTGGATGCGCTGCGCACGCTGTTCGCGCTGCGCTGCTCGGGCAAGCGCGACTTCCGCCGCTACGTGCGCCGCACCGACCGCAGCTTTGCGTGGATCCGCGCCATCGTCGCCAACCTGCCCGGCAGCACCGGGCGGCGGCCGTTCTTCCCCTGCCTGTCGGACGAAGTCACCCTCGCCTGCCGCATCCGCAAGGCGGGTGGCGACTGGATCCGCGACTACACCATCGTCGACGGCAACCAGGCCATCGAGGCGCTGGAAACCGCCAGCGACTGGATCGGCCTGCGCGACTACCAGCACCGGCTCGCCTGGGGCGGACTGACACCGGCCATCACCAAGGTGCTGGCGCTGGAACAGGGCGACACCGACAAGCTGTGCGAATACTCGCCCAAGGCGCTGCTGGAGCTGGTGTTCGACGTCTTCGGCGACAAGGAGGTGCTGGACAACTACCAGGCCGCGCGCGAGGAGCAGAAGAACGCGGAGCGCGAACTCGGCGAGCTCGGCATCGACCTCGACCGCCTGAAGACGCAGGCCGAGGAGAAGAAGGCCGAGGCCAACCGCTTCCTCGAATGGAAGCAGCTCGCCGACGAGGCCGGCGCGCTGCAGGCGGAGATCGTGCCGCGGCTGGAAGTCGCCGAACTCGCGCGCGACATCGCCGCCGAGCGCGAGGCCCTGCACTGCGTCGATCGCGAGCGCAGCGAGAAGCTGGCCGAGCAGTGCGAAGCCCGCGCCCGGCTGGACAAGGTGAAGGCGGAGCAGGACGCCGCCGCCACCGAACGCAAGCGCCTCAAGCAGCACGACGGCGACGCCGAACAGCGCCACCTCGCCGCGCATGACCGCGTGCGCGATCTGGAGAAGCTGCTGGCCGAGCGCGACGCGCTGCGCGCCCAGCTCGCTGCCGAGCACGGCGCCGACGCCGTCGCGCTGGAACAGCAGCATGCCGAGGCCGATGCCGCCCTCGCCCGTCTGCGCGGCAGGGAGCGCGAGCTCGTCGCCGCCTTCGAGGAGCGCAGCGAGACTCTGCGCAACGAACGCAATCGCAGCGGCCCGCCGGGCGATTCGGAGGTTGCGCGCTTCCGCGTGCGGCTCAGCGCCGAAGGCATCGCCCACGTCAGCCTGGCCGAAATCGTCGAGGTCACCGACCCGGCCTGGCAGGCGGCGCTGGAAGCCATCCTGCGGCCCTACCGCCACCTGGTCCTGCTCGAGCGCGAAGGCGACCGCCACGCCGCCTGGGCGCTTGGCGAACGCGAACGCTTCCGCCACTTCATCGTCGCCGAGCGCGAGCTCGCGCCGCCGCCGCGGCCGATGAGCCTGGCCGAAGTCGTGCAATTCTCGGCGCCGGTGCCGCGCTGGCTCGCCGACCTGCTGAACCGCATCCGCCGCGTCGAGGACGCCGCAGCGGCGCGCGACCTGCCGCGTGAGCAGGAATGGATCACCCGCGACGGCTACCACCGCGAACGCCGCGGCGCGCGCCACCTCGGCCGGCCGCAGGAATTCCACTTCGGCGAACTTGCCCGACAGTCGCGCATCGCCGCACTGCAGGACGAAATCGCCGGCCTGGACAAGCAGTTGCAGGCGCTGCGCCCCAGGCTGGACGAGGCCGCCGCTCGCCTTGCCACCCTACGCCAGCACATGCTGGGCCTGCAATCGGCGCAGTTGCTGGCGGCCAACGCCGAACGCTACGCCACCGCCGAGGCCGAACTGCCGCAGGCGCGCAAGGCACTCACCGAGGCCATCGCCGACCGCGCCGAGACGCGCGGCGCGCTGGACACGCTGGGCGAGAAGCTGAGCGGCATCCAGATCGAGGTCGACCGCCGCGTGCGCGAGCAGAAGGCGATCGACCTGCGCCTGGCCGACATCGCGCGCGAGCACGGCCCGCGCCGCCGCGCCCAGGCCGAACGCATCCTGAGCCTGCGCCGCCGCCGGCGCGGCATGCCGGCGCACTGGCTGGATGCGGCCGACCTCGCGCTGCTCGCGGAGAAGTACGGCGACGCGCGCGGCGCCCGCCTGCAGGCCGAGCGCCTGCGCCGCCACCTGGACGAAGGCGACTGGATCACCGACCCGGCGGTGCTCGCGGTGCGCGACCGCCTCGCCGCCGACGTCGCGCTGCGCGAGCGCGACTACCGCGACCGCCAGGGCTACTGCGCCACCGCCCGCAACCACACCGAAGCCGCGCGCGCCGCCTACATCGCCAAGCTGCGCGCCACGGTGCGCCAGTATGCGAAGAACCTGAAGGCGCTGGGCGAACTGGCCAACGTCAGCGTCGACTGCCCTACCCCGCACCTGGAAAACGACGACGTCTCGCTCGCCCAGGCCGGTCTGGAAGTGCGCTTCGACTTCGACCGCAAGGGCGCCGTCGGCCTCAACGACGGCGAAGCCTCGGGCGGCCAGCAGGTCATGAAGTCGCTGATCCTGCTCATCGGCCTGCTGATGGACGACGCCCGCCCCGGCGGCTTCGTCTTCATCGACGAACCCTTCGCGCACCTGGACGTCGCCAACATCGACCGCGTCGGCACCTTCCTGCGCGCCACCCGCGCGCAATACCTCATCACCACCCCGGTCACGCACAACGCCAACGTCTTCGCCCCAGCCCAGCTCACCCTGGTCACGCGCAAGAAGCAGCCGGGCAACGACTGGGCACCGCCGATCGGGGTGTTGCAGCGGGCGGTGGATTGAGGATGCGCGACGGCGCCCCCCGCGGGAGCGGCGAAAGCCGCGATCGACGGCCCGGAAGCCGGCGACACATGCCACTCACTCGCCCCGAAGGATGCTGAACTCCCTGAACAGCCGACTCGGCAAGGGCACGCCAAGCCGCCAGTGGATGCTCATCGGCTTCGCACCTTCAGCACTTTCCAGCGTCACCGGGCCGCACGCGCGATAAGGCGCCTCCGGATCCGTGCGAACGAACAATTGGAAGCGCCAGCCGTTGGCGGGGCTCTCCAGATAACGACGACCCGCTGGAGTCTCCGGCCCTGCGGAGTTCTGCGACTGCCAGTGAAACCGTTCGGGGCTGATCGCGTAATCACGGTACGCGATGCGCTCGTGGTAGCCCTCGCGCTTGTCGAGGGTCACGAACAGTAACTCGATCTTGCGCTCATGCAATGCGAGGACGCCCGCCTGGAACGGGGTGCGTCGGCTCGGACTCAGCCAACCGAGGGCGGTCAGGACCTCGCGGATGCCATAGGCCGCGTGAAGGCAGAGCGGCACATCCTCGAGGCCCGCAACAGCCTGCGCACGCAGGCTGCTGCGCGACTGCAGAATCCCGCCAAGCTCGGCAAGCTCTGCCGCCTGCTCGGGATGGCTTTGCAAGCGCTGCAGGAAATCCTCGCAGCTCCCTTTCTGATGCTGCTGCGCATCGACCTGGTAGGCGAGCATCTGCAGCAGGAGGCGATCCCTGTCGTTCTGCGCGCGGTAGGCAGCCTTGGGCTCACGTAGCGAGAGCAGCAGATCGGTCCGCGCTGGGTCGTCGATGTGCAACAAACTGCCGAATCGGCGCCCAAAGTAATCGTCCTCACCGCCCGGCGGCGTGCTCAGCAGGCCCGCATCGCGCTTGAGGTTGGTCCAGCCCGAGCGGCCGCTGCGGCGATAGAGGTCATCCAGTTCGACCGCCTGCTCGCTCAGGAAGCTGGCGAGCTGGATGTCGGTGCGCCCGCGCAATGCGACAAAGGCCTGCAGCTCCGTCTTCAGCCGGCGCCAGTTCTGTTGCACCAGCTTGCGCAGGCTGCGCAGCACCTGCTCGCGCGTCTGCCGCTGCAGGTGGATGTGGCAGCCGGGCGGCAGCATGCCGAAGCCCTTGTCCACCGCATCGATCAACTGCGCGCGAGACAGCCCGGTGATGGTCGACAGCAGACGATCGAAGCGAAACTCCTCGCGGTGCCGGCCGACGAAATCGAGGATCAGGCAGCTTTCCTTGCCCTTGGCCAAACGCAGGCCACGGCCGATCTGCTGCTGGAAAAGCACCGGGCTCTGCGTCGGGCGCAGCAGCAGCAGCGTATCGACCAGCGGCAGGTCGACGCCCTCGTTGTACAGGTCGCAGGTCACCAGCGCGGCGACTTCACCCTGCTCCAGAAGCCTGGGCGCGCGCGCTCGTTCCTCCGCGGGCGTGTCACCCACCACGCACAGCGCCTTGATGCCAGCGCGATTCATCCGCGCCGTCATGTCCTGCGCGTGCGCCACCGAGACGCAGAACACCAGCGCGCGCCCCCGCGCCGGATCGCCCGCCAGGCGCCGCCACTCGTCGAGCACCAGCCGCGCGCGGACATCGTTGCCGGTGACCAGCTTCTCGATCGCCGCCACCTCCCCCGCCTGCTGCCAGGGCACGGTGGAGAAATCCGTCTCGTCGTCGCAGGCGTAATACTCGAAGGGGCACAGCAACTGTTGATCGAGCGCATGCCAGAGCCGAAGCTCGACCGCCGGCGAGCCATCGGGCCGGTTGTCGAAGTAGCCCAGGATCGGCTTGCCATCGCTGCGCTCCGGCGTCGCCGTCAGCCCGAGCAGCACGTGCGGCCGCACCGCGCCCACGAAGGCATCGAAGCGATCAGCCGCCAGGCGATGGCATTCATCGATCACCACGGTGTGCCAGTAATCCGCACCGCAGCGGGACACAAGCTCCCGCGCGGACACGCTGTCGATGGTGGCGAACACATGGTCGAAGCGCTCGGGCTGCGCGCCACCGACCAACACCTCGCCAAAGCCGTGGTCGCGCACGACCTCACGATAGGTGCGCAGCGCCTGCTTCAGGATCTCCTCGCGGTGCGCCACGAACAGCAGGCGCGGCCGCCCACCTTCCTGCTGGCAGAGCCGCTTGTAGTCAAACGCCGCCACCACCGTCTTGCCGGTGCCTGTTGCGGCGACCACCAGATTGCGCCAGCGCCCGTGATCGCGCTCGATCTGCAGTTGATCGAGCATCTCCTGCTGGTAGGTTTTGGGCTCCAGGTCGAAATAGGTCGGGCGTGCGATCAGCTCGTCCCCCGACTCGCGCCTGAGCGCCTCGCCCAGCGCCTTGCGGTGCGCTGGGTTGGCGGGGTCGTAAGCCTGGAACTCGCTGTCTTCCCACAGCGTTTCAAAGTGCGCACTGGCACGCTCGAACAGATCGGTCTGGCCGCGCTCGGTGAACTTCACCGTCCATTCCAGCCCGCCCATCAAGGCCGCGCCCGACAGGTTGGCGCTGCCCACGTAGGCCGAACCGAAGCCAGTGCGGCGGCGGAACAGCCAGGCCTTGGCATGCAGCCGCGTGCGCCGGCCGTCAAGCGACACGCGGATCGCGCATCCCGGCAGCCGGGCCAGCTCGTCCAGCGCGCGGATCTCGGTTGCGCCGGTGTAGGTCGTCGTCAACACGCGCAGGCGCGTGCGCGGTTTGCCATCGGGCCCGACCGCGGTGATCGATTGGAGGATGTCGAGCAGCTTGCGCACACCGGAATGCGTGATGAAGCTGACCAGGATGTCTACCTGATCGCAGGCCGCCAGCTCGCGGCGCAGTTCGGTCAGCAGAGACGGCGAGCCCTTGCCCGCGGTGAAAAGCCAGGGGAAGGCCAGACCGGTTTCCGGAATCGCCGGCTTGGGCGACCGCTGGTGGATGGCCTGGAGGATCTGCGGCGGAACCGACAGCGTTTCGGCATCGCCCGCGCCCTTGCCGAGGCGCTTTTTTAGGCTGGCGAGGAGGAAATTGACGAGGTCGAGTTGCTCGCGGAGCTTGTCGGCGCCATCGCCGTGCAGGTCGTCGAGGATGCCGCAGAGCTGGGAGGCCAGCGCGTCTGCCAGGCGCTCGGGGGCCTCTTCGGCGGTGAGGGGTTTGAGGCTGTGGGCGTGCTCGCCGGTCGTCCGGGTGACGGCGTTCCAGAGGGTATCGGTAAGTAGCTGGTCATAGAGACCATCAGGCAATTTCATACGCATTCCGCTTGCCACGTACGCGGAGACGAACAGTCCCCAAGACTTCAGAACCCCTGGAACAAAATGTCCAACGCCGTCGTGATCTCGGCTCTGAAGGCGTCAAGTCGCGCCACTGGCGCTTTCAGCAGGCTGCTCGGTACTGCCGCCATGTATTGAGTCGCCATCACCCAGGCGCGGCCGTCGATTTCAAACACGGGATTGAGCCCTCTGGCCGGCTGAAGCGCACCATCGCGCGGCAGCAGCGGCACGACGACCCGAGTGTTCAGGTGATTGAGCAGGTCGGCCTGGACGTCGAGCAGGAAACTCTCGCTCACGCCATTTCGATAGACGTCGAACCGCGCCATCAGAAGTTCCGGTAGTGCGCGAGCGGCAGGCCATGCTCTTCGACGTACGCATTCGAACTGTCGAGTGCCCCCCGGTTCTCTTCGAGCCACTGCGCCGCGCGACGCTCCGCCACGGCGCGCGCCAACCCGGCCTCGGCCGCCTGGGAGATGTTGATGCGCAGCGCCTTCGCCTCGGCAAGCAAGGCTTCGTCCAGGGTCACGTTGGTCGGTTTGCGTGCTGCGCCGGAAACAGTCGGGTGCATCATGACGGAAACACCTTATGGAGAATCTTCACTCCATTATAGATGCGGTGTTTCATGCGCATTCGGACTCACATAAGACAAAACCCCCCGCCATCGCTGACGAGGGGTTCTTCCACCAGGACGGCATCCCGGCCGTCCCCGCCTTCCAGCCGCTTGGCGACTCAGACTTCCACCGTATCCGCGACCGAGCGGAATTCCTCGATCTGGTCGAAGTTCATGTAGCGGTAGATGTCGGCGGCCTTCTTGTTGACCACTTCGACCTGCTCCATGTACTCGGCCACCGTCGGGATCTTGCCCATCAGCGCGCACACTGCGGCCAGCTCGGCCGAGCCCAGATAGACGCGGGTGTCGATGCCGAGGCGGTTGGGGAAGTTGCGCGTCGAGGTCGACATCGCGGTGCTGCCCTTGCGGATCTGCGCCTGGTTGCCCATGCACAGCGAGCAGCCCGGCATCTCCATGCGGGCGCCGGATTTGCCGAGCACGCCGTAATAGCCTTCCTCGTTGAGGATCATCGCGTCCATCTTGGTGGGCGGGGCGATCCACAGGCGGGTCGGGATGTCGGACTTGCCGTCCAGCACCTTGCCCGCGGCACGGAAGTGGCCGATGTTGGTCATGCACGAGCCGATGAAGACTTCGTCGATCTTGTCGCCGGCAACCTCGGACAAGAACTTGACGTCGTCCGGGTCGTTCGGGCAGGCGACGATCGGCTCCTTGATGTCGGCGAGGTCGATGTCGATGACCGCAGCGTATTCGGCATCGGCGTCGCCCTTGAGCAGTTCGCCCTTGGCGATCCACTCTTCCATGGCCTTGATGCGGCGGCCCAGCGTGCGCTTGTCTTCGTAGCCATTGGCGATCATCCACTTCATCAGGGTGATGTTCGAGTTCATGTACTCGACGATCGGTGCCTTGTTGAGGTGGACCGTGCAGCCGGCGGCGGAGCGCTCGGCCGAGGCGTCGGTGAGCTCGAAGGCCTGTTCGACCTTGAGATCCGGCAGGCCTTCGATCTCGAGGATGCGGCCGGAGAAGATGTTCTTCTTGCCTTTCTTCTCGACGGTCAGCAGGCCCTGCTTGATCGCGTACAGCGGGATCGCGTTGACCAGGTCACGCAGGGTGACGCCCGGCTGCAGCGTGCCCTTGAAGCGCACCAGCACCGACTCCGGCATGTCGAGCGGCATCACGCCGGTTGCCGCGGCGAAGGCCACGAGGCCGGAGCCGGCCGGGAAGGAGATGCCGATCGGGAAGCGGGTGTGGCTGTCGCCGCCGGTGCCGACGGTATCCGGCAGCAGCAAGCGGTTGAGCCAGGAGTGAATCACGCCGTCGCCCGGACGCAGCGCGACGCCGCCGCGGGTGCTGATGAAGCCCGGCAGCTCGCGGTGCATCTTGACGTCGACCAGCTTCGGGTAGGCGGCGGTGTGGCAGAAGGACTGCATCACCAGGTCGGCCGAGAAGCCGAGGCAGGCGAGGTCCTTCAGTTCGTCGCGGGTCATCGGGCCGGTGGTGTCCTGCGAGCCGACGGTGGTCATCTTGGGTTCGCAGTAGGTGCCCGGGCGGATGCCCTGGCCTTCCGGCATGCCGCAGGCGCGGCCGACCATCTTCTGCGCCAGCGAGAAGCCCTTGCCGCTGTCGGCGGGGGCCTGCGGCAGGCGGAACAGCGTCGAGGGCGGCAGGCCCAGCGCTTCGCGCGCCTTGGACGTGAGGCCGCGACCGATGATCAGCGGGATGCGGCCACCGGCGCGCACTTCGTCGAGGATCACCAGGGTCTTGAGCTGCGATTCGGCGATGACGGCACCGTTCTTGAGCGCGGTGACCTTGCCGGTCTGAGCGTCGACCTTGAGCTCGATCTCGTCGCCCATGTCCATCTGGCCCGCGTCGATCTCGATCGGCAGCGCGCCGGCGTCTTCCATGGTGTTGAAGAAGATCGGGGCGATCTTGGAGCCGAGGCACACGCCGCCGAAGCGCTTGTTCGGGACGAAGGGGATATCCTCGCCGGTGAACCACAGCACCGAGTTGGTGGCGGACTTGCGCGAGGAGCCGGTGCCGACCACGTCACCGACGTAGGCGACCAGGTTGCCCTTGGCACGCAGGTCCTCGAGGAACTTGACCGGACCACGCACGCCGGCTTCTTCCGGGGTGATACCCGGGCGCGGGTTCTTCAGCATGGCCAGCGCATGCAGCGGGATGTCGGGGCGCGACCACGCATCCGGCGCCGGCGACAGGTCGTCGGTGTTGGTTTCGCCGGTGACCTTGAACACGGTCAGCTTCTGCGAGGCGGGGACTTCCGGACGGCTGGTGAACCACTCGGCGTCGGCCCACGACTGCATCACGGCCTTGGCGTTGGCGTTGCCCTTTTCGGCAAGTTCCTTGACGTCGTGGAAGTAGTCGAACATCAGCAGGGTCTTCTTCAGGCCCTCGGCCGCAACGGCACCCACTTCGGCGTCGCCCAGCAGGTCGATCATCGGCTTGATGTTGAAACCACCCAGCATGGTCCCGAGCAGCTCGGTGGCCTTGGCGCGCGACACCAGGCCACAGGCTTCTTCACCCTTGGCGACCTTGGCGAGGAACTCGGCCTTGACCTTGGCCGCGTCGTCCACACCGGCGGGGACGCGATACGTGAGCAGTTCGACGAGGAAGGCCTCCTCGCCTGCGGGGGGATTCTTCAGCAGTGCGACCAGTTCGGCGGCCTGCTGCTTCGAAAGGGGCAGCGGCGGGATTCCGAGGGCGGCACGTTCGGCGACATGGGCACGGTAGGCTTCAAGCACGGCGACTTCCTCACTTTTCGTGGCGGTGATCAGGGCTCCGAACGGGGGTCGCCCGAACGGGACGGACCGGATTATATGTCTTTTATAAGACTTGAGGTGCAGTGCAGCACAACAATCCGGTACGAAACCGGAAACTGGCGGATTCGACCTTCGCGCATTCTACTCCGCGCGACGGACGTCGGTACGGCGCCGGCCATGCCATCGGGAACATCACACCCGCCGATCAGTCGCATGTAGGTCCGTCCCCGAAAAACCCGCGACAAGGAGGCCCACGATGCCGCACAACCTGTTCGATAGCCTGCAAACCTTCACCACCATCGACGGCCACAGTGGCCGCTATTACTCGCTGCAGGCGCTGGAGGCTGCCGGGCTGGGGACCATTTCCCGCCTGCCGGTGTCGATCCGCATCGTGCTCGAAGCGGTGCTGCGCCACTGCGACGGCCGCAAGGTCACCGAAACCCACGTACGCGAACTCGCCGGCTGGCAACCGAACGCCCCGCGCAGCGCGGAGATCCCCTTCGTCGTCGCCCGCGTCGTGCTGCAGGACTTCACCGGCGTACCGCTGCTCGCCGACCTCGCCGCGATGCGCAACGTGGCGGTGGAACAGGGGCACGACGCAAAGCTGATCGAGCCGCTGGTGCCGGTCGACCTCGTCATCGACCATTCGGTGCAGGTCGACCACTACGGCACGCCGCTCGCGCTGCGGCAGAACATGGAGCTCGAGTTCGAGCGCAACCGCGAGCGCTACCAGTTCATGAAATGGGGCATGCAGGCCTTCGACACCTTCCGCGTGGTGCCGCCGGGCATCGGCATCGTGCACCAGGTGAACCTGGAATACCTGTTCCGCGGCGTGCGCCACGACGGCGAGCTGTACTACCCCGACACCCTGGTCGGCACCGATTCGCACACGACCATGATCAACGGTGTCGGCGTGGTCGGCTGGGGCGTCGGCGGCATCGAGGCCGAGGCCGGCATGCTCGGCCAGCCGGTGTATTTCCTGACGCCGGACGTGGTCGGCGTCGAGCTGCAGGGCAAACTGCCGGAAGGCGCCACCGCCACCGACCTGGTGCTGACCGTCACCGAAATGCTGCGCAAGGCCAGGGTGGTGGGCACCTTCGTCGAGTTCTGCGGCGAAGGCGCCGCCAGCCTGTCGGTGACCGACCGCGCCACCATCGCCAACATGGCACCGGAGTATGGCGCGACGATGGGCTTCTTTCCGGTGGACGAGAAGACCGTCGCCTACATGCGCGGCACCGGCCGCAGCGACGAGGAATGCGCGCTGCTCGAAGCCTACTTCCGCGCCCAGGGCCTGTTCGGCGTGCCGCGCGCCGGCGACATCGACTACAGCCGCATGTTGACACTTGACCTCGCCACCATCGTGCCATCGCTGGCCGGTCCGAAGCGGCCGCAGGACCGCATCGCACTGCCGGCGATGCGCAGCGAGTTCGAGCGCCAGTTCTCCACCCCGGTCGCCGAGAACGGCTTCGGCCGCCCGGCCGGGCAGCTCCACGACCGCTTTGCCAGCGGCCGCGAAAGCGTGGAGCTGGGCCACGGCGACGTGCTGATCGCCGCCATCACCTCATGCACCAACACCAGCAACCCGGCAGTGCTGATCGCCGCCGGCCTGCTGGCGAAGAAGGCGGTCGAGCGCGGCCTGACGGTGGCCCCGCACATCAAGACCTCGCTTGCCCCCGGCTCGCGGGTGGTGACCGACTACCTGCAGAAGGCTGGCCTGCTCGAGCCGCTGGCGAAGCTCGGCTTCGCGCTCGCCGGCTACGGCTGCACCACCTGCATCGGCAACGCCGGCGACCTTGCGCCAGAATTCAACGCGGCAATCGTGGACCACGACCTGGTGGTGGCCGCGGTACTGTCGGGCAACCGCAACTTCGAGGCCCGCATCCACCCCAACATCCGCGCCAACTTCCTGGCCTCGCCGCCGCTGGTGGTGGCCTTCGCGCTCGCCGGCCGCGCCAGCATCGACCTCACGAGCGAGCCGCTCGGCACGGGCGCCGATGGCCGCCCGGTGTTCCTGCGCGAGCTGTGGCCCGCGTCCGACGAGATCGCCGCGGTGATGCCGTTTGCCACCGACCCGGCGACCTACCGCCGGCTGTACGCCGACTTCACCCGCGACCATGACCTGTGGAATGCGATTCCCGCGCCCGCAGGCCAGGTGTACGACTGGCCGGAATCCACCTACATCGCCCGTCCGCCCTTCTTCGACGGCTTCACGATGCAGCCCGGCAACGTTGACGACATCCGCGGCGCGAGGGCGCTGCTGCTGCTCGGGGACTCGGTGACCACCGACCACATCTCGCCGGCCGGCTCCTTCCGCGAGACCACGCCGGCCGGCCGCTGGCTGAGCGAGCGCGGCATCGCGCGCCAGGATTTCAACTCCTACGGCTCGCGCCGCGGCCACCACGACGTGATGGTGCGCGGCACCTTCGCCAACGTGCGGGTGAAGAACCTGATGCTGCCGCCCAACCCCGACGGCAGTCGGGTCGAAGGTGGCTACACGCTGCTCGACGGCGTGCAGACCTCGGTGTTCGAGGCCGCCACCGCCCACATGGCGCGCGGTACGCCGACGCTGGTGTTCGCCGGTGAGGAATACGGCACCGGCTCGTCGCGCGACTGGGCGGCGAAAGGCACCGCGCTGCTGGGCGTCAAGGCCGTGATCGCGAAGAGCTTCGAGCGCATCCACCGCTCCAACCTGGTCGGCATGGGGGTGTTGCCGCTGCAGTTCAAGACCGGCGACGGCTGGCAGGAACTGGGCCTGACCGGCGGCGAGCAGTTTGATCTCGACGGCATCGCAGCCGGGCTGAAGCCTCAGCAAGACCTCATGCTGCGCATCCGGCGCGCCGACGGCGCCAGTCAGACCGTACCCTTGCTGTGCCGCATCGATACCCCGATCGAAATCGAGTACTACCGCCACGGCGGCATCCTGAGCTACGTGCTGCGCGAGATCCTCGCCCGGTGAGCGCGGTGGGCCGGCCGGGGCAGTGGTTCCGTACCTGTACGGCGGCGCGACCCTGGAGTGCGCCATCGTCGAGACCGTGTTCCACGAGGTTCCGATCGACGCTGCTGACAAGTTCGTGGATCTCGATGAATTTGCGCAGGGCGGCCACGGCGAACTCGTGCCAGGCGCGACCTGAAACTGGTGGATCTGACGAGCGACGGACTGCACCGCCTGAAGGAACCCAAGGACGAGTTGATCACCAGTCAGGCTCGTGACTACCGGCTCACGGCCTGCTGGGCGGAGGCGCTGCATCGCCAATGTACCGATGTGGACGGACTGTTGTGGATGTCGCGCCAGCGTGACCGCGACCATGCGCTGTTGCTGTTCGGCGACCGACTGGAGGGCGTGCTGAGCGGCTCGCGCATGGGCGGCCCACTGACGAGGAACCCGACGCTGCGCGATGCCATCGCCGCGGCGGCACTACGTGCCGGCATCGACGCCGACTGACGACCCCGAATCGCCCTCAGCGGTCCGGGGTCGGGCCATCGGTTTGCACACACCCCATATCGCCTTCAGCTCTCAGCGCCGACTGGGCAATGGTATGGACCTTCTTCGCCGCGCCGGAAGCCCATCACGCTGACCGACGATGACGTCCAGCGCAGCAGCGCGAAGCTCGGTGCAGGAAAATTCCCGCCAACACGACCGACGCATTCGGCTTCACATATGATCCTGCCGCTTTCCGAGACGACTTTTCGAAGCCCTCCGCATGAAAACGCCCGCCTGCCCCTGCGGTTCCGGCCGCCCTTTCGCTGCCTGCTGCGCACCCGCGCTCAGCGGACAGCGTCCGGCGCCCAATGCCGAGTCGCTGATGCGCTCGCGCTATGTCGCATACAGCCTCGCCGATGCCGCCTACCTGCTCGCCACCTGGCACGCCCGCAGCCGCCCGGCGACGCTCGATCTGGACGCGCAGCCGCGGCCGAAATGGATCGGCCTCGCGATTCGTGCGCACCGGCAGGTGGATGAAGACCACGCCGAAGTCGAATTCGTCGCCCGCTTCCGGGTCGGCGGACGGGCGCAGCGGCTGCATGAGACGAGCCGCTTCGTGCGCGAGGATGGCCGCTGGTACTACGTCGACGGCGACATCCACGACTGATGCCGCCCGGTACCGCCGCCGTCGCGCGCGCCTATAATCGATTTCGCATCACGCTTCGCATCGGACACCCTGCGGGACGGGAAAAATCATGAACCTCGAGAAGGTCGTCTTCGGTTTCTTCATCGTGCTGGCCGCAACGCTGAACTTCGGCTTCTTCGTCGGCGAGATCGACAACCCGACCCACCACGACGTGTACGAGCTGTTCGCAGCGCTGATCGTCAGCCTGGTGGCGACGGTGCTGAAATTCGGCGACCGTACGCAGATCGGCGCGGTGCATCTGTCGACCAGCCTCGTCGCCGACCTGCAGCTCTTCGCGGCGGCCATGATCTGGGGTTACGCCGCGCACGTATCGCCGGCCGGCGTGACGCCCGAGATGATCGCGCGCATTGTGTCGATGTCCGGCGGCGCGCTGTTCGCCAACGTGGTGTCGGTGATCATTCTCATCGCCGAAACCATCATGCAGCGCCGCTGAAGGTGCGCATGCGCAGTCCGGCGACCGGCGCCCAGGCGTGACGACGATGAATCCGCTGCCGCGGCACCAGAGCATCTTCTTCCTGATCCTGCGGCGCATGCGTGCGCCGCTGATCCTGCTCATCGTGATCATGGCCGTGTCGGTGCTGGGCTTGACGCTCGCTCCCGGCGTCGATGCGGAAGGCAAGGTCCAGTACCTGAGCTTCTTCCACGCCTTCTACTTCATCAGCTACACCGCCACCACGATCGGTTTCGGTGAGATTCCCTACGCGTTCTCCGACCAGCAGCGGCTCTGGGTGACGATCTCCATCTACCTGTCGGTGATCGGCTGGGCCTATACGCTGGGCAGCGTATTCTCGCTGCTTTCCGACCGCAACCTGCAGCAGGCCTTCGCCATCCAGCGCTTCTCGCGTGCGGTGCGGCGGCTGCGCGAGCCCTTCTACCTCGTCTGCGGCTACGGTGAGACCGGACGCCTGGTGTGCGACGCGCTGGACCGCCTGCGCCACCGCGCGGTGGTGATCGAGCTGGACGAATCGAAGGTGGGCGAGATCGAGCTGCAGGGCTACGCGGCCGACGTGCCGGCGATCGACGCCGACGCGCGCAACCCCGAGATCCTCAAGTTCGCCGGGCTGACGCATCCGCACTGCGTGGGCGTGATCGCGCTCACCAACGACGACGCCAGCAACCTGGCGGTGGCGATCGCCGCCCGCCTGCTGGCGCCGAAGATCCCGGTGCTGTGCCGCGCTCAGGGGGTCGAGACGGCGACGACGATGGCCGCGTTCGGCACGCGCCACGTCATCAACCCTTTCCAGGAGTTCGCCGAGATGCTCGCGCTGGCGCTGCACGCGCCGGCGGCGTGGCAGCTCACCAACTGGCTCACCGGCCTGCCCGGCACCACCGTCGAGCGCTACCGCAACCCGCCGCGCGGCCCCTGGGTGCTGTGCGGACGGGGCCGCTTCGGGCAACAGATGGTGAGCGCGATGGACGCCGAGGACGTGCCGGTGACCATCGTCGATCGCGACCTGCCGGACGACCTGGACCACTGTTGGGTGCACGGCGAGGGAACGAACCCCGACGCACTGCGCCAGGCCGGCGTGATGACGGCCGCGGGCATCATCGCGGCGACGCGCTCGGACATCGACAACTTGTCGATCGCAGTGGCGGCGCGCGAGCTCAACCCCTCGCTGTTCGTGATCCTGCGCCAGAACCAGTACACCAACCGGGCGCTGTTCGAGGCCTACGACGCCGACATCACCGTGGTGCCGAGCGAGATCATCGGCCATGAGTGCCTGGCCATCCTCAGCACGCCGCTGCTCGTGCCCTTCCTGAACGAACTGCGGCGCACCGACGCAGCCTGGTGCGCCGGGCTGTTCGAGCGCCTGACGGCCCGGCTCGGCTGGGAAGTGCCCGAGGTCTGGAGCACGCGCATCAACCTCGCCACCGCGCCAGCCCTCTACCGGCGGCTGATGCGGGGCGAGGACATCACGCTGGCGGCGCTGCTGCGCTCGCCCGAAAGCCGCGCGGAGCGACTGGAATGCGACGTGCTGTACCTCGACCGCGATTCCGACGACCACCGCATGGCGCCGGATGCCGACACCGCGCTGCACGCGGGCGACGAGATCCTGCTCGTCGGCAGGCCGGGCAGCCGCAACAGCTTCATGCTTGCCATCGCCAATGAACATGCGCTCAACTACGTGCTCACCGGCACCGACCTGCCGGGCGGCTGGATCTGGGAGAGACTGTCGGGTGCAAGGAAGGCAGCGCCGCGGCCCGATCTGCCCTGATGCCCGCCCGCAGCGGCACACCGATTGAAGGCGAAGTTCCACACCGGGCCCGTCCACGGGCCCGCCCCTGCAGCAACAACCCCAAGGAGAACCCTGCATGAAGCTTTATTACAGCCCGGGCGCCTGCTCGCTGTCGCCGCACATTGTCCTGCGTGAGGCGGGCGCCGACTTCACCCTCGTGCGCGTCGACCTCAAGACCAAGAAGCTGGAGGACGGCAGCGACTACCTGGCGATCAACCCCAAGGGCTACGTGCCTGCGCTGCAGCTCGACAACGGCGAACTGCTGACCGAAGGTCCCGCCATCATCCAGTACGTCGCCGACCAGCACCCCGCGGCCGGCCTCGCCCCCGCGCCGGGCACGCTCGAGCGCGCGCGGCTGCAGGAGTGGCTGAACATGATCGCGACCGAGATCCACAAATCCTTCACGCCGCTGTTCCGCGGCGCCGGCGACGAATGGAAGAATGCGGCGCTGGACAACATCCGGCGGCGCTTCGACTTCGCCGCGCAACGCCTGGCGACGCATCCCTTCCTGCTGGGCGAGCGCTTCAGCGTGGCCGACGCCTACCTCTTCACCGTGCTGAGCTGGACCGGCTACGTGAAGATCGACATGTCGCCGTGGCCGGCGCTGCAGGCTTTCTCGCAGCGCGTGGGCGAACGCCCGGCGGTGCAGGCCGCGCTGAGCGCCGAAGGCTTGCTGAAGTGAGGCCGGCGGTCAGCCGTCGGCGGCCACCAGCACGATCTGCTGGCCGTTGAAGCTGACCCTCTGGCCAGGCCGGAGCTTGGCGCGCTTGCGCTGCTCCGGCTTCCCATCCACCTTCACCTGGCCGGCCTCGACGGCCGCGTGCGCCTCGCCACCCGAGGTGACGAGACTTGCCGCCTTGAGCAGTTGATCGAGCTGGATATGGTCGCCGCGCACGGCGAAAGTGATGGACATGGCGTGTCTCGTGATGAACGGATGAATCGGACGCAGCCATCGAGCCCAGCTCGCGTCCCGTGTCAGAATCCCCGCATTGTCCTTCGACCAGCACTCCGATGACCAGCCCGCCCCGCAGCACGATCCTCGAACGCAGTGCCCTCGTCACGCGCAAGGCCCTGAATTCCGGCGCCTTGTTGCCGATCCGTACCAACCAGACCACGATCGAGGAGCGCGGGCTGCGCTTTTCGGTGCGCTGGGTGTCGTCGCTGGCGCTGAAGGATCAGGCCCGCGTCGCCACCGTGAGCCGGCGCAATCCCGACTTCAACCCCTTCCTGCCACCCGAGCCGGACCTGACGGTGGATGCGTTGGGCGATGCCCACCTGGTGGTGCTGAACAAGTTCCCGGTGATCGACCATCACCTGCTGATCGTCACCCGCGCCTGGGAAGCACAGTCGGCCCCGCTGACGCGGGCGGATTTCACCGCGCTGGCCCGCGTCGTTGGCCCCCACGGCGGCCTCGGCTTCTACAACGGCGGCACCGAGGCCGGCGCAAGCCAGCCGCACAAGCACCTGCAGTGGGTGCCGTACCTACAGGACGATGCATCGGCGCCGCGGCTGGATGCGCCCGGCTGCCTTGCCGCCGGCCTGCCGGCGAGCACACCGGGTAGAGCGCTCGCCAATCCGGCACTCCCCTGGCGACACGCCTTCGTCGCACTCGACACCGCGGCGTGGCCGCACCCCGACGAGGCCGGCGAGATGCTGCAGCAGGCCTTTGCCGCAGCCTGGCAGGCGACGGACATGCCGCCGCAGCGCGAGCCGATGGCGCCCTACAACCTGCTGGTGACCCGCGACTGGCTGCTGCTGGTGCCGCGCCGCTGCGAGAAGTGGCGCCACGTATCGGTCAATTCGCTGGCCTATGCCGGCTCGCTGTTCGCCCGTACGCCGCAGGAGATCGAGGAATTGCGTGAGGCCGGGCCGCTCGCGGTGCTGTCGGCGGTCGGCCTGCCGGCCTGAACGCCGTCGCGACGATCAGAATTTGTCGGCGCCGCAGCACTTCTTGTACTTCTTGCCGCTGCCGCACGGGCACGGGTCATTGCGGCCGGGTCCGCTGCGCGCGGCGGCCTGCGGCAATTCGATCGCCACCGGCTGCGGGGCGGGCAGCCCGACATCGCGCCAGTGCGCGAAGATGTCGTTGACGCCTTCGCCGACGGCGGCGAGCCAGCCCAGACGCGTCTCGTCGTCGGCATCGCCGTCGGCCAGCGACGGGGCGCTTTCGTCGGCTTCCTCATCGCCGCCGCCCGGCCGCCACGGCGCCAGCACTTCATCCAGCGTGGACTGCACCGCCTCGATCGTGTCTTCCGACAGGCCCTGCTCCCAGTCCTGCGGCCACAGCTCGAGGCCCTGGGCGAAACCTTCGATCCACTCGTCGCCGAGCTTGAGCGTATCGCCGTCGGCGATGGCGAAGCAGAACGGCTCCCAGCATGCCTCTTCCTCGTCGTCGAGGCCGAGGGTGGTCGCCATCTCGTTGTAATAGGACAGCACCAGGCGGATCGCGCGCTGCACGCCGCTGCCCGAGCCGAAGCTGACACCGTCCTCGTGCGCCGACCACACCGCCGGCAGCCAGCGATCGACGGCGATAACGCGCGGCGACAGCAGCACGCCGGCGAGGAAGCCGTCGAGCATCTCGAGGTCCATGCAGTCCTCGGGCACGACGTCGGAAGTGAGGATTTCCTCCAGCGCCTCGAAGGCCTCGTCGCTCATCAGGTAGGGATTGTCGGTGGGGTTGTCCGCGGCGGGGGCGTCGCTCATGTTCGATCTCCGGAAATGGGGTGCAGCGTGGCCGATCGGCCGCGCCGGGGCAAGCGATATTTCGGTGTCTAGAGGTCCACCACGAGTCGATACAGGGTCTGCCCGGAATCGCGGTACTTGCGCTCGAAAGGCGTCAGCGGAACCGGCGCCTCGAACGCTTCCCACGGCACCTCCCGGCCCAGCGCCAGCGTCAGCGCCACGGCCATTTCTTCAATATAGACGCGCCAGTTGCTGCGGCACTCCAGCCGCCCGCCCAGCCGGGGAATCCAGGGAAAGACCGGGTGCGCGTGCCAGCGCCGCGCCAGGTGCCCGATCTTCGGCCAGGGGTTGGGATACAGGATGTAGTGCTGCGCCAGGCGCAGGCCGGCGTCGTGCATCAGGCGCCAGTAATCCACCAGGTCGGCGCGCACGAAGACCATGTTCTTCGGCAGCAGCGCATCCGGGTAAGGCTTGCGCCGCTGCAGGCGGTCTTCGGACTGGTCCACGCCGATCACCCAGTGATCCGGGTTGGCGCGCGCGATCTGGATGGTGCTGTGGCCGACGCCACAGCCGGCATCCAGGATCAGCGGCGCACGTCCGTCCCAGCCCGCTAGGCTGGCCTCGAAGGCACTGCGGTTGTAATCGGCGTACGGCTTGCGGAACGGCTCGGCGAGGTGGCGGGCGACGACGCGCGCCAGGTTCTCGTGCACGCCCTGCTGCGCGCTATCCGGGATGCGCGAATTCGCGTAGCTCATGCTGCCCTCCGCAACGCCGGTTCAAGGCACGTGGGCGGTGTTGCCGGATGGGTTCCCGCTGTGGGAATGCCGCTGGCGGCGAAGACGCGATCGATCTCGGGCATGGCCTTCAGGTTGCGTAGCTGCTGGAACAGGCGTTCGGCCTGGATGTAATTGCGGCGCAGCAGGTTCAGCCACTGCTTGATGCGGCCGGGCGCGTGGCGCGGCTCGACCTTGCGCAGCACGCGCTGGCGGAAATCGCCGAGCATGACGCACAGCTCCTCCCACTCGGCGGCGCGGATTTCGACGTCCGGCGCCTCGAACTGTCCGGTACGCAGCCGGCGCGCCAGAAAGGGGTCGGCCACGGCGCCACGGCCGAGCATGACGTCGCCAACGCCGGATTCGGCGCGGCAGCGCCGCCAGTCATCCGCGTTCCAGACCTCGCCGTTGGCCACCACCGGGACCTTCACCACCTCGGCGACACGGCCGACCCAGGGCCAGTGCGCCGGCGGGCGATAACCGTCGAGCTTGGTGCGCGCATGGATGACGAGTCCCGCCACGCCGCCGTCGGCGAGCGCCTGAGCGCATTCCACCGCGCGCCCGGCATCGCGCACGCCGAGCCGCATTTTCGCGGTCACCGGCACGCCTGCCGGCGTCGACCGGCACACTGCGCGCGCGATCGCATACACCAGCTCGGGCTCGTCGAGCAGCACCGCGCCGCCGCGATGGCGATTGACCGTCGGCGCCGGACAGCCGAAGTTGAGATCGATGCCCGCGGGCGCCAGCCGCGCGAGCTGAGCCGCGTTGTCGGCCATGCAGGCTGGATCGGAGCCGAGCAACTGCACTCGTACCGGCGTGCCGCCCGCGGTGCGGCTGCCGTTGTCCAGCTCCGGTGCGATGCGGCGGAAAAAGCGCTCCGGCAGCAGGGTGCCGGAGACACGCGCGAACTCGGTGACGGCGTAGTCGTAGCCGCCGCACGGCGTGATCACCGCGCGCAGCACGTCGTCCAGCAGCCCTTCCATCGGTGCCAGCAGCAGATACACCCTCGCCCACTCCCGCCCGCCACGCCGGGGCATGTCCGAAAGCGCGCGATTGTAGTCGAGTTGAGCGGTTGCCGGGCTTGCCTAGATTCGCCAGTGCGCGGATAATCTCGAATTCTTCAATTCAGGGCGGTCACACCCGCCGCCCGCTTGCACCAGGAAAGAATCATGAAAGCGGACACTCATCCCAAGTACAACGAAGTCAACGTGACCTGCTCGTGCGGCAACACTTTCGTCACCCGTTCGACGATCAGCAAGTCCGACCTGCACGTCGAAGTGTGCGCCGCCTGCCACCCGTTCTACACCGGCAAGCAGAAGATCGTCGACACCGCCGGCCGTGTCGAACGCTTCCGCCAGAAGTACGGCAACGTCCAGCGCCTGGGCTGATCCGCTCGACATCGGACGCGGCGCCGCTGGCGCCCTCGCGAAAAGGCAGCCACGGCTGCCTTTTTTGTTGCCCTACGCCGACAGCCTCCGACAGCCCGTTAGGCTGGAAACCGCGCAGGGCTTAGAATCTGGCCCCTGGACCCTTGCCCTGGGCGCCGCACCCGGAAAACCCCGAGCCCCTCCCCGCATGATCAGCGACCCACGACCGACCTCCCTGCTGCAGCGCCGGATCTACGGCACCCTGGGCATCACCCTGCTGGTCGGCCTCTACCTGATCGTCGGCCTCACCGGGCACGACCCCTGGCGCGGCGACGATGCGCGCTATTTCGGCCCGGTATGGTCGATGCTGCGTGGCGAGGGCCTGCTCTTCCCGCAACTGGCCGGCGAGCCCTTCGCCGACTACCCGCCACTGTATTACTGGCTGGCTGCGCTCACCGCCTGGCTGACCACACCTTTCCTGGCACCGCATGACGGCGCGCGACTGGCGACGGCAATCTTCACCGCCATCGCCGTCTATTGCATCGCCCGTGCCGCCGAAGTCATGTACGGCCGGCCGGCGCGCACGCCCGCCGCCATGCTGACGCTGGGCTCGCTGGGCCTCGTGCTGCACGCGCATGAGACGCAGCCACTGGTTGCGGTGGTGGCCACGCTTGCGCTCACCCTGCGCGGCCTCGCCCGCGTGCCACAGCGGCCTGTCGCCGGCAGCATTACCGCGGGAGTCGGCAGCGCCCTGGCCATCCTCGCAGGCGGCTTGCAGGGCGCGCTGCTGACGCTGCCCCTGTTTCCGCTGGTGATGACGCTCAGCCGCGACTGCCACACGCCGCACGCCAGCGGTGGCCTGCTGCTGGGCCTGTCGATCGCGCTGGGCGCCGGCGCATTGTGGCCGCTCGCGCTCCTGCTGCAGCAACCCGACGCATTTGCGTTGTGGCTGAACGCGAGCTGGCGCGACATCTCGTCCGGCCCGCTGGGTCCGACGGACGCGGTGCGTGTGGTCGAACTGCTGAGCTGGTTCACCTGGCCCTTGTGGCCGATCGCGCTGTGGGCCCTGTGGCGCGGACGCCGCCACGTCGGCGCGCTGCCCCTGCTGCTCCCGCTGCTTTCCAGTGCGATCGCCTTCGCCTGGCTGCTGGTCGATGGCGAGCTGGCGCAGGTTGCTGCCCTGCCGCTGCTGCCGGGGCTTGCGCTGCTCGCTGCAGGTGGCGTGCCCACACTGCGACGCGGCGCGGCGAACGCCTTCGACTGGTTCGGCCTGATGACTTTCGGCATGTTCGGGCTGCTGGTGTGGCTGGCATGGACGGCGCAGGCCTACGCCTGGCCGCCGGGTCTTGCGCGCCACGTCAGCCGCGTGGCGCCGGATTTCGTGCTGCACGGCAGCTCCACGCAACTGGTGCTCGGCCTCGTGATCAGCGGGCTGTGGCTGCTGCTGGTGTGGCGGCTGCCGCGCACGCCATCGCGCAGCCCGTCGAACTGGGCGATGGGCATGACCATGCTGTGGTGCCTGGCGGTGAGCCTGCTGATGCCTTGGTTCGACAACGACCGCAGCTACCGCCCGGTGATGAAATCGCTGGAGCAGGCCGTTGCCGCAGAAGTGGTCGACTGCATCGCCACCACCGGCCTGCCTGACGCTTTGCGCAGCTCGCTGGACTACTTCGCCGGCATCCGCACGGTGCGGGTGCAGGACGACGCCACGCCGTGCTCCCTGCTGCTCGTGTACGACAACCGCCGCATCGACACGCCGGAGCTGGCGCCCGAGTGGCACATCATCTGGGATCACCGCCGCGGCGGCGGCCGCCAACTTGAGACCTTCGCGCTGTACAAGCGCACGCCTGCCTGAGGCCAGCGCGCGCGCCGGCCCGGCGGCCCGAGCTTACAGGCGCAGGAAATTGTCGCGGTAATGCCGCAGCTCGCCGATCGATTCCTGGATGTCGGACAGCGCGGTGTGGGCGCCCTTCTTCGACACGCCGCCATAGACTTCCGGCCGCCAGCG
>JAFEFM010000501.1 GCA_018240585.1 Pseudomonadota bacterium | reverse complement strand
CCGGGCGATCGCCCTATACCGGACACCCCATGGTCTAGACTGGATTCATGAGGGGAATCACGCAGTTCGCCGGCAAGGCGCGCGGAGGTGACTCATGGCTGCAGGCGAGGCGCTGCTGTTCACGCCGATCCGTATCGGTTCGCTCGAACTGCCGGCGAGGTTGTTCAAGACTGCGACGGCCGAGACCCGCGCGTCGGCGGACGGATTCGTCACCGACGAACTGGTCGAGTTCTACCGCCTCATCGCGATGGGCGGCACGCCCCTGATCGTCACCGGCAACATCTACGTCAGCCGCCAAGGCAAGTCGGCGCCGCGCCAGGTAGGCGCGGACGACGACGACAAGATCGTCGGCCTGAAACGCATCCCCGAGGTGGTGCACGCCTGCGGCGGGCGGATCTTCGCCCAGCTCAACCATTGCGGTCGCCAGGTGGTGCCGGATTTCGTCGGCGCGACGGACGTCGTATCCGCCTCGGCGGTGAAGGAGCTGCTCACCGGCACGCAGCCACGGGCGATGCGCGTGGCGGAAATCGCGGCCATCGTCGAGCAGTTCGGCGAGGCCGCGCGCCGCTGCAAGGAGGCGGGCTTCGACGGCGTGCAGATGCACTCGGCGAACGGCTACCTGATGAGCCAGTTCCTCACCCCCTACACCAACCGGCGCGACGACGAGTACGGCGGCGCGCTCGAGCAGCGCACGCGCTTTGCGCGCGAGGTGCTGGGCGCGATCCGCCGTCGGGTGGGCGCGGACTTTCCGGTGATCATGAAGATGAACGGCGCCGACGCGCTGCCGCTGCGCGACGGCCTCGCACCGCCGGAACTGGCGGAAGCCGCGCGCATCATGGAGGCCGCGGGCGTGGATGCGATCGAGATCTCGGTCGGCCACTACGAATCGGGCTTTCCGATGGTGCGCGGCACTTTCGACCGCTGCCTGCGCAACATGTTGCAGGGAAGCATGGCTCACCTGCCGCCGCTGCGTCGCACGCTGCTGCAAGTGTTCCGGCCGCTGGTGACGCTCGCCTGCAACCTGCTGTGGAAGGGGCGCGAGGGCTTCAACCTCGACTACACGCCAGACTTCAAGGCACGGCTGCGCATCCCGGTGATCTGCGTGGGCGGCTTCCGCACGCGTGCGGCGATGGAGGCCGCGCTCGCCCGCGGGCTGTGCGATGCGGTGTCCGCCGGCCGCCCATTCCTCGCCGACCCCTTCTTCTATCACCACGTGCGCGATGGCACGCCGGGGCCGCGCTGCGTCGACTGCAACGCCTGCGTGGGCCACCTGGGCGCGCAACCCGCCGACTGCTACCACCCGCAGGTCAGGGCCGACAAGGACGCGATGCTGGCCCAGCTCGCATCCCGCCCCGGCGGCCAGCGTGCGGCCGGCCAAGCGGGATAGGACGGGACGAGGCGGAGGGCGCGGCACACCGCCCGCGCCGCCAGAGATCGAGATCACGCATCAGGAGACAAGCCATGGACGACGAACTCGACAAGCCCGTCGAACTGGGCGACGACGACATCGCCAAGCTCGTGGAGAAGAAGGCGACCTGCCCCTTCATCGGAAGCGCCATCGCCCAGGGCGCGCTGCCGGTCAGGAACAGCGCCGCCGATCCGCTCGCCAGCCTGGAAGACGTCAGGGCCCTGGGCAACAGCGGCGGCGGCGACCTGGGCGACCTGCTGGTGCTGTTCGCCTCCGGCAATCACGCCTTCATGCGCGGCAGCAGCGGCCAACTCGACCAGCCCGTGCCGGCGGGGCTGTTCTCGCTCGCCTTTCCCGGATCGCAGGGCTCACATCCGGGGCACAGCGGCATCCTGCAGGGCGACCCGAGCGTGCCGGACTCGGGTCGCTTCAGTGCCGACGACTTCGCGCGTCTCGCGGCGCTGGGCCGGGATGGCTGGATCAGGCGCTCGGACGTCGGCCGCTTCATCGCCGACAACCTGTTGCGGGACCCCGCCGCCCGGGTGTTCGGCGCCGAGGTCGCCAGGCTGCTGGCCTCGGACCTGCTGGCGCTCGCCGAAAGCGCAGGCACGGCCTGGATGCGCAGGATCTTCGGTTCCGACGACGACAGGCAAGGCGCGCATCGCGACATGGAGGAAAAGCTCACCCGCCTGCTCGGCCAGGACAACCTGGTGGGTTCGGCCGGCGAGTTCGGCCTGCTCTTCGCCTTCTTCGCCAATCGGCCCGGCGCGCGCGAAATCGACGGCGAGCCCGCCCTCGCGGTGACCGACCTGCAGGGCATGTTCATCGCCAAGCGCCTGCCCGACGGCTGGGACACCTGGAAGAAGAAACGCATCGACTGGGTCACGAACACCACGGCGCTGCTGGTCGCTGCAGCGAGGGAATACCTGGCGCGCAAGCCTCGCACCTGAGCGGGCAACGTCATTCGTACGGCTACCCCACCGGCCCCTGGACGGCCTCGATCCTGCCGATGCCTGCCGTCGAATCGTCGATGAAGCGCATGGATGGTGGCTTGGTGACCCGCGCGGCCTCTTGCCAGGCCTCTTCCCCAAGGCGAAAGCGCGCCACAGGCCAAGGGGAAAGAATCTGTGGAAGAATCCGCAGCATGTCCCTGGTCGGCCCGAATTCCCTCCCGCGTCGTGTGCTTGTCAGCCTGGCGGTGGCCTGGCTCGCTGTCGGCGCACTGGTCAGCGCGTGGCTGATTCAGGGGGCGGCCGATCGCGCGCGCGAGGCGTTCGAGACCGACGCACGCATTGCTCACCGCCTGATGTCCCAGCGTGCCGTGCAGCATGAGGCAATCCTGGCGATGCTCCAGCTCGTGCAGCCGGATTCGGCGCATGAGCTCGCCCGGCGCTTGGCTGCGGTCTATCCGCAGGTGCTCGACATACGTCGGGGCGATCCTGAGGTTGATGGAGCGCTTGGCGAGGCCCCGAGCGTGCCGCGATTGCGTGTGGATTGGTCCGCAGGTCGGTTCTGGATGGCAACGCCACCGGCGGAGACGGGAACGGCATATGCGCTGGAGATTTCCTTGCCGCTCATGGTGCCGTGGTCCGAGTGGCCATTCGGGGCAAGCCCGGAAAGAGGTACGGCCGAGGTGGCCCTCGTGATCGGACCCGACCGCTGGGTGGTGCAGAAGCGGCCAGCGGAAGAGGCGCTGTGGCGGTTCGAGTTCCGCAAGCATCTGGCCGCGCCGAGCCAGCCCTTCGACCTGGTTGCTGTGCGCGCTTTTCTCTGGCGCGACCTGCCGTGGATGCCGCTGCTGCTTGCGTGGGCGATATGGGCAGCCCTGGCCTTCATGGCGCTGCTGCTGCGACGTCAGCGCGAAGCGCGGCAGCATGCCGAGGCCTTGCTGCGGCTCGGTCAGGTGTCGCGGCTGAATGCCCTGGGCGAGCTGGCGGCCGGGCTGGCGCACGAGCTAAATCAGCCGCTGACGGCGGTGCTGGCAGGTGCGCAAGCGAGCCGGCGGCTGCTCGCGGATGCACCGCCCGATGTCGAGGCGGCCCGCGACGCGATGCAGCAGGTGGTCGGCCAGGCACGCCGCGCGGCTGACGTGGTGGCGCGCCTGCGGCGGACAATCGACCGCCCGGGCGCACACGAGCGAGAAGCGGTCGAACTGCGGAGCGTCGTGCGCGAGGTGATGCAGTTGATGGCGACGGAGTGCAAGCGTCGCGGCGTCGCGGTGCACTTGCCCGCCGACGAGGGCTGGGCGTTCGCGGATACGGTGGCGGTCGAGCAGATCGTGCACAACCTGGCGAGCAATGCCTTGCACGCGCTTGAAGACACCCCCACGCCCCTACTGACATGGACACTGCAAGCGGGCGGCGGGCGAGTGCGCCTGTCGTTGCGCGACAACGGCCCGGGCCTGCCGCCCGAGGTGGCGGCGCGGATCTTCGAGCCCTTCGTGACCGCCCGACCCGGCGGGCTGGGGCTGGGACTGAGCCTGTGCGAAACATTGGCGCAGGAGATGAACGGCAGGCTTTGGCATGAAAAGCCGGCCGACGGTTCCGGGGCGATTTTCGTGCTCGAGTTGCCGGCGGCGTCGCCGGCACCGGAGGGAAGATCATGACCGCTGCACAAAATCCGGTTGCGTCGCTGTCGCCCCTGATCCACCTGGTCGACGACGATGCCGCCGTGCGCGAATCGCTCGCGCTCCTGATCGGCACCGTGGGCCTGCGGGTGCAGACCTGGGGCGATCCGGAACGCTTCCTGGCCGAGTTCGACCGACACTGCATCGGCGCCATCGTGCTCGATGTGCGCATGCCCGGCGTGTCCGGCCTTTCGGTGCTGGACACGCTGCAGGCAGCAGGCGTCGATCAGCCGACCATCATGCTCACCGGCCACGGCACGGTCGACTTGTGCCGGCGTGCCTTCAAGGCAGGCGCGGCTGAATTCCTGGAGAAGCCGGTCGATGACGAACTGTTGCTCGATGCCTTGCAGCAGGCCGTGCGCCGGCACGTCAGGTCGCGCGAGCGGCAGGCTGCGGATCGCGATGCGCAGCAGCGTTACGCCGCATTGAGCGAGCGCGAGCGGGAAGTGCTCGGCCTCATCGTCGAGGGGCTGACCAACAAGGAAATTGCCCGCGCCCTGGTGCTTTCACCCAGGACGGTGGAAACCCATCGCGCCAACCTGTTCGAGAAGCTGGCGGTGCCCTCGCTGGCGCACCTGATCCGCCGCTACGCCGCCCTGGTGGAACAAGTGGATTCCAGCCGGGAGGCTCGCAACTGACGGCTCCGTAGTTTTACGGAGCATCGGGCGTAGCGCTACGCATGGCTCCGCAACGGCGGGTCAAATAAAGTTCTTTTCAACGGCGGAGCGGTTTCGCCGTACCCCGCACCGAGGAGAACTCTCATGAAACGACAACTGGCAATCCTTCTTGTTTCGGCCCTGGCGACTTCGGGCGCTTCGGCGCAGGCCATCCGTACGGAACGCAACATGTCGCTGGAACTGGCTAACCAACTAGCCTCGGCCGCCGTGGCCGCGTGCGAGGAAAAGGGGTACGCCGTGGCCGTCACCGTGGTGGATCGCGCCAGCCAGGTGCGGGCCGTGCAGCGCGCCGACAATGCCGGCGTGCACACCCTTGAGGCCAGCCGCGCCAAGGCCTTCACCTCAGCCTCGGCGAAGAATACGACACTGGCAATGATGGAAGGCGCCCAGAAGAACCCTGCGGCCGCGAATCTCGTGAATATCCCCGGCTTCCTGCTGCTTGGCGGCGGCGTGCCGGTCAAGGTCGGCAACGAGGTGATCGGCGCCATCGGCATCGGCGGCGCGCCCGGCGGGCATCTGGACGAACAGTGCGCGATGGCCGCCCTCGAGAAGCACAAGGATCTGCTGAAGTAAGCCGGCTGCAGGGGAGAGTCAGGGAATTCGTCCTGGCTTCTCCCTCGCGCAGCCAGGCAGGCCTCAGAACGCGTGACGTACCCCGAACGCCACGGTGTTGCCCGCCGCGCTGCCATACAGTGTGAGCGGAGCGACGTCGCAGGTCGCGCCTGCCAACCAAGCGTCCTGCGCCTCCTGCTGCGGGGGGGTATCGACGTTGACGCGCACGCGCTGAATGGACAGTGCCGCGATGAACACCGCGACCGACGCGCAGATGGGTACACTCGAGTCCCTCCAAAGCCTCGAGAATGCGCCACATGAGCCAAGGCCCCCCCGTCCCACCGCAGGACCGACGCATGGTCCTGCTGCTGATCGGCATCCTGCTGGTCGCCACCAACCTGCGTGCGCCGATCACCGGTCTGGCGCCGGTGCTGTCCCTGATCCAGGACGCGTTCGACCTCTCGACCGCGCGCGCCGGCCTGCTCACCACGCTGCCGCTGCTCGCCTTCGCGCTGGGTTCGCCGGTGGCGCCGTGGCTGGCGCACCGCTTCGGGCTGGAGCGCTCGCTGTTCGGCGCGCTCGTGCTGATCGCCGGCGGCGTGGTGTTGCGTTCGGCCGGGCCGGCATGGAGCCTTTTCGCGGGCACGGCGGCGATCGGCGCGGGTATCGCGGTAGGCAACGTCCTGCTGCCCAGCCTCCTGAAGCGCGACTTCCCGAGCCGCATCGCCACCGTCACCGGCGCCTACGCGCTGACGATGGGCATCGCCGCCGCCGTGGCCTCGGCGACGGTGTATCCGCTCGCGACCACCGTCGGGCTGGGCTGGGCGGGCGCATTGCTGGCCATGGTGCTGCTGCCGGTGGCGGCCATGCTGTTGTGGTGGCCGCAGCTCGGCAAACCTGCCGTCGGCCAGGCCACCGCCGCGGCGCAGGCCGGCATCCCCATCTGGCACCACGCGCTGGCCTGGCAGGTGACGCTGTTCATGGGCCTCAACTCGTTCATCTACTACGTGATGATCGGCTGGTTGCCCGCCATCCTGGCCAGCCTCGGCTATTCGGCTGCCGAGGCCGGCTCGCTGCATGGGCTGATGCAGCTCGCCTCCGCGGTGCCCGGCCTGCTGCTGGGGCCGCTGATCCAGCGGCTTAAGGACCAGAAGGTGGTCGCGCTGGTGATGTCGCTGCTGGTCGCCGCCGGGCTGCTGGGCCTGCAACTGCTGCCAGGTCTGGCGAGCCTGTGGGTGGCCTGCTTCGGCTTCGGCGCGGGAGCGTGCATCATCCTGGCGCTGATGTTCATGGGCCTGCGCACCGAAAACCCGCGCCAGGCGGCAGCGCTGTCGGGCATGGCGCAATGCGTGGGTTACACGCTGGCCGCCTTCGGCCCGCCGCTGGTGGGCGGGCTGCGCGACCTGTCGCAGGGCTGGAGTGCGCCGCTGGCGGTGTGCGTGATCCTGTCGCTGGCGATGGCGGTCGTTGGCATGCTCGCCGGCCGCAACCGTCGCATCCGCGCCACCCCCGGCCCGGCGCGGCAACCAGCCTAGCGCTCTCGCCCGGGCGGCAGCAGGTCCTTGTCCTGCGCCTTGGCGTGCAGCGTCACCGTGTCGGAGTAGCCGGCGAACGGCCACAGCGACAGTGGGCCGTCCCAGTCGATGGCGACCGCCTCGTCGATGGTGGC
The DNA here is from genome assembly GCA_018240585.1 of Pseudomonadota bacterium. GTDB lineage: Bacteria > Pseudomonadota > Gammaproteobacteria > Burkholderiales > Rhodocyclaceae > Thauera. Next base: position 6,255 of record JAFEFM010000501.1, on the reverse strand, counting down.
CAGGGCCCGGCGCACCGCTTCGTCGCCCTGGCGCCCCTCGCGCAGCAGGCGCGACACGATGTCGTCCTCGGGCGAGACTTCGCGGTAATGCGCGAGGTCTGCGCGCTTCAGCGTGCCGCCGTTGATCGCCGCCACCAGCACGTCGGCGGCGCCGTGGAACATCAACGCATGCGCGGCCACCGACGTGGCAGTGACGTCGCCGCCCAGGCGGTAGAGCTTGCCCAGCAGGTAACGCTGCACCTCGACGCCTGCACCGCTGAAGGCAGCGCCGAGCATGCGCCGGGCGAGGTGTTCCGCGGTCTCCTCGTGCGCGAGCCGGGCATCCGCTTCGGGCGGGTCGTAGTGGATGACCTCGCCGGTTTCGTAATTCAGGACGGTGTAGTCCTTGAAGATGTCGCATGCGTCCATGTAGGCATGCATGCAGCGATCGAAGAACAGGTTGCGCTCGGTGTCGCTGCGCGCGCCGAGGATGTTCTGCCAGGCAGAGCGGATCAGCTTGTCGTCGATCTCGCGTGGCGACGAATGGCGAAAATCGATGAACGCCCTGCCCCCCATACGCGGGAACTTCATGGCCCGCAGGGCTGCGGCGAAGGGGTGGTCTGCCGAGTGCGCTGCGTGCGCCGCGGCTGAGTTGGCTGGAGTGGATTGAATCATGGCTACGAAAGAACGGTGATCGGACAATTGGCGCACCGGCCTTGCGGCGGCAGGCGGTGACGGAGGGCGCTCATTGTCGCACCGATGGCGGCAGCGGCAACACGCCCACCCGCCAGTGGGCCAGCGACCTATGTCGGCCTGCCCGATGTGGGCAGTCGTCAGCCACTGCCACCGATGACCTGCGCGAGCGCCTGCCGGATCTCGCTCGCTGCCGTCGGCCGCACCAGACGCGCGACCTCCTGCCCGTCGCGCAGGAACACCAGCGTCGGCCACAGCTTGACGCGGAACGAGCGCCCCAGCCGACGGCCGGGGCCATCTTCGATCTTCAGGTGGCGCACGCCCGGATGCGCGGCGAAGGCTTCGGCAATCGCCGGCTGCGCCCCCCGGCAGTAGCCGCACCAGAGCGCCCCGAACTCGACCACGGTGGCGCCCGCCAGCGCATCGACTTCGCTGCGCGCCGGCTCCTGCTCCAGATAGCTCGTCTGCAACTGACTTCCTCCGCTCACAGCGCCGCGCGGATCCACTCGGCCACACTCGCCGGCGCGGGAATGCGGCCGGACGACACCAGCTTCTCGTTGATCACCAGGCCCGGCGTCCTCAGCACGTCGTAGGCGATGATCTGCTGCATGTCGGTGACCTTGGTGATTTCTGCTTCCACCCCGGTGGCGGCGACCGCCTCGCGCGCGACTTCTTCAAGCTTGCGGCAATTGGCGCAGCCGGGGCCGAGAACCTTGATGCTGAGCATGATCAGACTCCTTTCAGTGAGGGTGGCGCTGTGCGCCGGCTGACCAGCGACAGCAGTACCGCGAGCGCGGCAACGAAAGCCGCCAGATACAGCGCGAGCGAAAGCAGCGACGCACCGTCGATCCAGGCGCCGTAAATGAATCCGGCCGTCGCGCTGAAGAGCGCGACCAGTCCAACATAGGTGGCCGTCTTCTTGCGCCCGATGATGGCCGCGATGATCAGCATGCTCTGCAGCGACAGTTCGGGGTCGGACATCAGGTAGGCGAGCAGCGGCCCACGGTGCATGCCGAGGTCGAGGAACATCTTCGCGATCGGCACTTCCACCAGGGTCGGGAAATACATGAACACGCCGAACGCGACGCCGGCGAGGTTGCCAGCCACCGAGTTGGTGCCGGCCACCATCTCGATCCATTCGGGGCGGATCACCACCCGGATCATGCCGACAATGAACACGCCGATCACCAGCAGCGGGAAGATCTGCTTCACGAAGCGCCACGACTCCCACAACCAGTCGCCCAGTTCCAGCTCGGACAGGCGGTGCCGTGCGATCGCGTACAGCGCAGCCAGACTGATGGCGATTGCGAAGAACTTGCCGGTCATGCCCACGCGCAGGCCCTCGGGCACGGCCTGCACCGACAGCGCGGCCACCAGCAGCGTGACGGCGATCAGGCCAAGACTCGTCCACGTCCACGCATTGGCACCGTTCTGGATGTTCTCGAAGCCGCGCCACGCCCCCAAGCCGATCGCGGCCAGCAGCGCGATCAGCACCACGCCCTGAAGCGATACGCCCTCCTCGCCCTTCGCCGCATCGTAGGGGACGAGTCGATCGAGCACGCCCTGCCACGCCTGCACATCGCCCAGCGGCAGGTCGATATGGACGTAGGTGCCGGTCAGCACGCCCAGCTTCAACGTGCCCGCCAGCAGCAGCGCCACCCACACGAACAGGAAGACCAGCGCCATGCGCCCCATGCCCTCGCCCCGCCCGGCGAATGGACTGTCCGTGGCCAGATCGTGCGCGGCATCGTCGGCGCGGAAGATCAACGCCATGATCAGGCCGATGCCGATGCCGAAAGTCAGCGAAAGCAGGAATCGCGCGATCGCGAGATCCGGTCCGATGATGCCGCCGGTGTACACCAGGGCCAGGATGTTGGCCGCCGGGGCGAAGAACAGGAAGGTGATCGCCGGCCCGAGGCCCGCGCCCTTCTTGTAGATGCCGGCGAACAGCGGAACGATGGTGCAGGAGCACACCGCGAGCAGCGAGCCCGCCGCCGCCGCGGCGGGATACGACACCGCCTTGCTCGAATTGCGCCCGAGGAAGCGGGTGACGGTCTCCTTCGGGATCAGCGCCGCCATCGCCCCGGCGATGAAGAAGGCCGGCAGCAGGCACAGCAGCACGTGCGCCGCCAGATAGGCGGCCAGATTGCCCAGCCCGCCGTAAAAGACGGGAAGAACCCAGGAAAGGATGGTGTCCATGACACGAACTCCGGCGATAGAGTCTGGCGGCGCGGCCTGCGATCCAATGCACGCTCGACTCGAAGCTAGCGTACCTCTTGATCAACAACAATGGCGTCTATTTTGGACGACGCGGCATGGGCGGAATGGATGCAGGTGGATTCCGAATATCATCCGGGCGGCGGTCTCGGCACGAAGCAGCAGACCGTTCCTGTCTCGTCGAGCTGCACCTGGCAGCTGCGAAACAATTGCTCGCGCAACCGACGCCGAGCCCGCTGCACGCGGGACTTGGCGCCGGGCAGCGACAATCCTTTCAGTTCGGCGAAACGGCTCTGGGTCATCCCGCCGATGTCGCAGAGCTCGATGGCTTCGCGATCCTCGTCGCCAAGCTCGGTCAACACCCGGGGCAGGCAAGTCGCCAGCTTGTCGACGGCGGCGAGCTCGGACTCCGGTGCGGCAAGATCGTCGGGGAGCGGCTCGCTACGGCGCGCTTGCCGGGCATGATCGACCACCACGTTGCGCGCCACTTCGAACAGCCAGGCGCGAGGATTGCGGACCTCGCAGAATCGATCGCCCTGACGCAATGCCTTCACGAAGAGGTCGTGCAGCGCATCCTCCGCGTCGGCTGGCGGGAGAATGTGATGACGAAGGTAACGCCGCAGTTCTGCTTCATGCGCCGACCAGGCATCCAGCAGACAGGGGATCGTCACGATGGGGCACACCTCCTGTTTCATCGCCCGGCAGGCACCACCGGCCGCAAGCCGGTCCACATCAGATCGACTGCTGATTCACTCGACTGGAAAGTTCCTCGGCACTCTCCTTGCGCTCGCTGTAGCGATCCACCAGGTAGGGTGCCATGTCGCGTGTGAGCAACGTGAACTTCACCAGCTCCTCCATGACATCGACGACGCGATCGTAATAGGGCGAAGGCTTCATGCGGTCGTTGTCGTCGAACTCGAGGAAGGCCTTCGCCACCGAGGACTGGTTGGGGATGGTCAGCATTCGCATCCAGCGCCCCAGCACGCGCATCTGGTTCACCGCATTGAAGGACTGCGAGCCGCCGCACACCTGCATCACGGCCAGCGTCTTGCCCTGGGTGGGGCGCACCGCGCCGACCGACAGCGGAATCCAGTCGATTTGCGTCTTCATGATGCCGGTCATCGCGCCGTGACGTTCGGGCGAGCACCAGACCATGCCTTCGGCCCATTGCGTCAGCTCGCGCAGCTCCACGACCTTGGGATGGGTATCGGGCGCGTCGTCCGGCAGCGGCAACCCGCTCGGATTGAAGATGCGCACTTCCGCCCCCATCGCCCGCAGCAGCCTGGCCGCTTCCTCGGCGAGCAGCCGGCTGAACGAGCGTTTGCGCAGCGAACCGTACAGCAGCAGGAAGCGCGGCGGATGAGTCGAAGGCTGTGCCGGACGCAGCAGCGCCCCATCGGGTATGCGGAACAGGTCGGCGCGGACATTCGGCAGATCAGTCAAGGCGTCAGACACGGCGACCCTCCGCGTCGACCACGGACGGCCGCCTTGTCGCCCCGGGATCGCCCGCGACGCTGGCCGATCCGTAGCAATACCAGTGCTCGGTCCGTTTCACCAGCGCCACCAGCGACAGCATCACCGGCACCTCGACCAGCACGCCGACCACGGTCGCCAGTGCCGCCCCCGAGTTCAGCCCGAACAGCGAGATCGCCACTGCCACCGCCAGCTCGAAGAAGTTGGAGGTGCCGATCAGGCAGGCGGGGCCGGCGATGTCATGCGGCAGCTTCAGCATCCGCGCACCGATCAGGCCGATGGCGAAGATACCGTAGCTCTGCACGACGAGCGGCACCGCGATCATCGCGATCACCAGCGGCTGGGCGACGATGGTGCCGGCCTGGAAGCCGAACAGCAGCACCACGGTGGCGATCAGGCCGATTATGGACCAGGGCTTGAGCCGGGCGACGAAGTCCGCCACCGCGTGCGTCGAGCGTCGCTCCAGCGCATGACGCGTGGCCATGCCGGCGAGCAGCGGCAGCACCACGTACAGCACGGTGGACAGCACCAGGGTTTCCCACGGCACGGTGATGTTGGTGACGCCGAGCAGGAAGGCGGCGATCGGCGCGAAGGCCACGACCATGATGAGGTCGTTCACCGACACCTGCACCAGCGTGTAGTTGGCGTCGCCCTTCACCAGTTGGCTCCACACGAACACCATCGCGGTGCACGGCGCCACGCCGAGCAGGATCATGCCGGCGATGTACTCGCTGGCCGACTGCGGGTCGACCCAGGGCGCGAAGAGGTACTGGAAGAACAGCACGCCCAGCGCGGCCATCGTGAACGGCTTGATCAGCCAGTTCACCACCAGCGTCAGCACCAGGCCGCGCGGCCGCTTGCCCACGTCGCGCACCGCGTGCCAGTCGATCTGGATCATCATCGGGTAGATCATCACCCAGATGAACGCCGCGACGACCAGGTTCACGTGATAGATCTCCAGCCCGGCGATGAACTGGAAGGCAGCGGGCGTGGCCAGGCCCAGCGCCACGCCGGCGACGATGCCCAGCGCGACCCAGACGGTCAGATAGCGTTCGAACAGCCCCATGTCAGATCTCCCCCCCGTCGCGGGTTTTGCCGATCTGGTCGACCTCGCGCTTGAGCGCCAGGCGGTCGAGCTTTCCGATGGGCAGGCTCAGGAACAGCCGAATGCGATTCACGATCTGGTTCTGTGCGTGGCTGAAGCTCTTCAGACGCTGCTCGTGGCTGCCTTCGACCTTGACCGGATCGGCGAACCCCCAGTGCGCCGTGATCGGCTGACCGGGCCACACCGGGCACACTTCACCCGCAGCCTGGTCGCACACGGTGAACACGAAGTCCATTACTGGCGCATCGGGGCGAGCGAACTCGTCCCAGCTCTTGCTTCGCAGGCTGCTGGTGTCGTAACCCTGCGCCTGCAGCACTTCGAGCGTGATCGGGTGCACGGCGCCGCGTGGGTGGCTGCCTGCGCTATAGGCCTTGAACCGGCCTGCGCCGAGTTCGTTGAGCACGACCTCGGCGATGATGCTGCGTGCAGAGTTTCCGGTGCACAGGAACAGCACGTTGTAGATCCCTTCGGACATTTCAGACTCCGGTTGTCGTGCTGGAAGTGGATTCGCCGGCCAGTTCGAGCAGACGCCCGACGCCGACCGGCTCGGTTTGCAGCAGCGGCACCACCGCAAGGCGCGCGGCGTGGCGGGTGGCCACGGCGTCGATCTCGCGCAATTCGGTGGCGGCGCGACGCCGCAGCAGCGATGAGCGCGTGTCGGCTGCCGCGACGCTGGCATTGACGACCCAGGCCCAGGGTTCGATGCCGGCACGGCGCAGGTCGGCCTGCAGGCTTGCCGCCTCGAGCACCGGCGTGGTCTCGGCCAGCGTGGCGATGAGCACCTTGGT
>JAFEFM010000500.1 GCA_018240585.1 Pseudomonadota bacterium | reverse complement strand
CGTGCAGGTCAACGTGCCGCTCTTCGCCGGCGGCTACGCGCTGTCTCAGTCGCGCCAGGCGCTGGCCAACATCGAGCACGCCGAGCAGTTGTACGAGGCGCGTCGCCGCGAAGTCGGGCAGGAGATCCGCAAGGAGTTCCAGAACGTGGCCGAAGGCATCCTGCGGGTGCGCGCGCTGGAGCAGGCCCGACGCTCTGCCGCACAGGCGGTGCTGTCCAACCAGAAAGGCTTCCAGGCCGGCACCCGCAGCCGCATCGACATCCTCGATGCGCAGCAGCAGCGGGTGAGCGTCGAGCGCGACCTCGCCGTTGCCCGCTACCGCTATATCGTCGCCCGCCTGCGCCTGCAGAGTCTCGTCGGCTCGCTGGATGAGCCCGAGATCGAGGCGGTCAATGCCTGGCTGAAATCCTGAGGCGCCGGTGCTGTCAGGGTTCAGCGCGTGACGCCTGCTGACACGCGGCGTCAGCGGGCGATGGCCGCGCGTCCGGGGCTGGCGTATCCGGCTCCGCCGCATCGGCCGCACGCACCGGCACGCGCCACAGGAAGAAGGCCAGCACGGCGGCGATGCCGAGCAGCATCAGGCGGTGCCATGCCGTCGGCACCAGCGCCAGCGACACGCCGAAGGACGCCGCCATCAGCCCGAAGGCCCAGGGTTTGACGGCGGGCGGCATGCTGCGATGCTCCTCCCATTCGTGCACGATCGGCCCGGCGATGTGGTGCGCCAGCAGGCGGCGGTGGAAGCGCTCCGAGCCGCGCGCGAAGCACGCCGCCGCCAGCAGCACGAAAGGGGTCGTCGGCAGCACCGGCAGGACGACGCCGAGCGCGCCGAGCAGCAGCGCGACGACGCCCAGCCACAGGAACACCACGCGCATCAGGCGGGAGTCGTGCAGTTTGGACATTGGTGCCTGCCGTCCCGTCCTCATTGGCCGCGCGGCTCGCCGGCAGGGGCAGGGGCGGGGGCGGGGCTCTTCTGCGCATCGCCGATCCATTCCCGCCACACCGCCATCAGCACCGCGAGGATCACCGGACCGAGGAAAAGGCCTACCAGGCCGAAGGCGGCGAGGCCGCCGAGCACGCCGAACATCACCAGCAGGAAGGGGATGCGCGTCGCATTGCTGATGACCAGCGGGCGTACCAGGTTGTCCACCCAGCTCACCACCAGCGCGCCCCACAGCAGCAGGCCCACGCCCTCCGCGGTGTCGCCCCGCAGCAGCAGCCAGGCGCCGATCGAGCCCCATGCGAACGGCGTGCCGAACGGAACCATGGCGATCAGCGCCGTCACCGCGCCCAGCAGCACCGGCGCCGACAGGCCCGCCCACCAGTAGCCCAGCCCGGCGACGAAGCCTTGCGCCAGCGCGGTGGCGACCAGGCCCCACACCACCGCCTTGGTCATGCCGCCCACCGCGGCGAGGTAGTCGTCGACCCGGGCGCCCAGGAAACGATGCAGCACCCGCTGCACCTGGTCCAGCACGCGCTCGCCGTCGCGATACAGGAAAAACACGGTGATCAGCGCAAAACCGAGCTTGGCCGCGTTGCGGCCGACGTCGCCGATCAGGGACACGAGACGTTCGGCGCCCTGTCGCATCCACTCGGTGAGCTGCGTCTTGAAGCTCTCGATGTCGCCGGTCAGGGCGTCGAGCTGTCCCTGCAGGAAATCGCCCGCCCAGGGCAGATCGCGGATGAATGCGGGCAGCGTCGGCGGCCCCTGGCGGATCTGGGACACGACCGCGGCGATGGCGTGGCCGATCTCGCCGCGCAGCAGGGCCGCCATCCACAGCGCGGGAAGCACGAAGGCGGCGGTCAGCAGCAGCGTCATGATCAGCGCGCTCAGACCGGGCGAGCGCGGCAGCCGCGTGCGCAGGAACAGGTAGGGCGGCCAGGTGGCGAAGGCGATGATGACCGCCCACGCCACCGGCACGATGAAGGGCTGCAGCACCGCATAGCCCAGAATCAGCAGCCCGCCGAGCAGGAAGCCGACGATGGCCCGGCTCACGATGCGTTCGGCGACCTGATCGAGCATGTTGCGTTCTCCAAGTGACGGGGGGTGGAGGCCCCTGCGGCGCCCCCACCCCCCGTACGGCGACGTGCCGCCGCTTATGCTTGCTGGATGCCTGCGAGCAGCCAGCCGCCGGCGCCGGTGCGCGGCTTGACCAGGTGCCAGATTTCGGCGATCTGCTCCGGAGCCGCATCGCGTTCCTCACGCAGCAGGCCACTGTAGCGCACGCTGACGATGTAGCGCGAGGCTTCCTCGACCACTTCCAGCACCTCGGCATCGAGCTGCACGATGTCGGTCTGTTGGGGCGCAGTGCCGCGCGCGAGGATGTTGGTCTTCAGCTCGGCGAACATCTCGGGCGTGGTGAATTCGCGCAAGTCGTCGAGGTTGGCCGCGTCGTTGGAAGCCTGCAGGCGGATGAAGTTCACCTTCGCCTGGCGCACGAAGGCCGCTGCGTCGAAGTCGGCCGGCAGGGCGGCGGCCGCCGCTGCGGGCTGCTCGACGCCGGTGCCGGACAAGGCCGCATCGGCAGTGCGCGGTGTCGCCATGTCGCGAGCGCCGGTCGCCGGGCCCGCATACTGCATGCCGCTGCCGGCCGCGCCTGCGCCGGCCATCGCCGGCTGTGCTCCGCCGGCACGGCGGCGCATGATGAGGCCGACCACCACCAGCACTGCCATCACCAGCAGGCCGATCATCATCATCGAGGCCAGTTCCTCGCCGAAGCCGAAGTGGGACGCCAGTGCCGCGAGGCCGAGACCGGCGGCCAGGCCGGCGATCGGACCCATCCACGAACGCTTGGGCTGGGCCTGGGGGGCATTCGCTGCGGCAGCGGGCGACTTCGCAGTCGCGGAAGCTGTCGGCGCCTGGGCAGGAGCCGCAGCGGGCGAGGAGCGGTCCGGAGTGGTCATGCTGCGCTGCATGCCGGAAGAGGTGCCGCCCCCGAGGCGTTTGGCCGCCTCGGCATCGGGTACGGACAGCGTGAGGCCGAGTGCGAGCACGGCCGCCATCAGTGAGAAGGATTTCATGACAACTCCATCGTGAAAGAGGGACAGACGGCGTAGAGCATAACGGCTGGTTGATGAAAGAAAAACCAGATAAAGCAAGAGCGATACTTCGGAAATAGCGAAATCAAACCGGTGGCTGTCGCTTCTCGACTGGGCGGTCATGATTTTCGATCATGGTGCCTATTCCCTTTAGTGCATTGAGTCATATCGTCGGGATGTCTAATCTTTGCTCCCCGGCGCAGCGTGCAGGTTCATCGTTGCGCCAGCATTCTCGCAGACACGACGACGAACGCCGGGCGATGCCGCAGGCTCGATTGGTAATACGCACTGGCGAAAGGCCTGACAAGGAGACGGGATGAACAAGGCAGATTGGAAGATTGCGGTGGTCGGCGGCGGTATCGGCGGCCTGACGCTGGCGCTGGCGTTGCGCCAGCGCGGTATCGAGGTCGATATCTACGAGCAGACGGCCGAGTTGCGGGAAGTCGGTGCGGCGGTGGCGCTGTCGGCGAATGCGACGCGCTTCTACGACCGCATCGGCCTGCGCGCGCAGTTCGACGAGGTGTGCTTCTCGATCTCGACGCTGATCTACCGCGACGGCCGCGACGGCCGCGTGATCGGCAAGCACGGCGGCGATCCGAGCTACGAACGGCAGTTCGGCGCCTGCTACTGGGGCATCCACCGTGCCGACCTGCAGGCCATTCTGTCGAAGGCGGTGGGCATGGACCGCATCCACCTCAGCAAGCGGCTGCGCGACCTGAAGGACAGCGGCAGCGAGGTCGTGCTCGAATTCGAGGACGGCAGCTCGGCGCGCGCCGATCTGGTGATCGGTGCCGACGGGGCGCGCTCCCTGGTGCGCCGCTGGATGCTCGGCTACGACGACGCACTGTATTCCGGCTGTTCCGGCTTCCGCGGCATCGTGCCGCCGGAGATGCTGGACCTGCTGCCCGACGCGGACGCCATCCAGTTCTGGGTGGGTCCGGGTGGCCACCTGCTGCATTACCCGATCGGCAAGGGCGACCACAACTTCCTGCTGGTGGAGCGCAATCCGTCGCCGTGGCCGGTGCGCGAATGGGTGACCGGTGCCGAGCAGGGCGAGCAACTGCGGCGGTTCGGGGACTGGCATCCCGCGGTGGTGCAGATGATCAGCGCGGTGCCGACCAGCCAGCGCTGGGCGCTGTTCCACCGTCCGCCGCTCGGGCGCTGGACGCGCGGCCGCGTCACGCTGCTGGGTGATGCGGCCCATGCGCTGGTGCCGCACCACGGCCAGGGTGCCAACCAGTCCATCGAGGACGCGGTGGTGCTGGCCGCCAGTCTCGCCGATCACGGCCCGGGTCGCTTCGTCGAGGCCCTGGAGCGCTACGAGAGCCTGCGTCGTGGCCGCACGCGCAAGGTGCAGTTCGCCTCCATTTCCACTGCCGACGTGCTGCACCTGCCGGACGGCCCTGCGGCCGACGCGCGCAATGCGCGGCTGGCCCAGCGTGACGAAGTGATGCACAACCTGGGCTGGATCCACGATTTCGATCCCGCGACCCAGGTTCCGAGCGAACGCCAGGGCGGCACCTGGCTCTGAGGGTGGTGCCGGTGTGGGTCACGGAGGTCCGCCGGCCCGCACTGCAAAAGTAAAAAGGCCAGCTCGACAGAACTGGCCTTTTTACTTGAATTTGTTGGTGGGGGCACTAGGACTCGAACCTAGGACCAATTGATTAAGAGTCAACTGCTCTACCAACTGAGCTATACCCCCGTTGCCTTGCGGCGGATCGGATTGGCGCCCGATCGAAGAGCGCGAATTATATGCGTCATTTTTTTTCGCTGCAACAGGTTTTGTCGGTCATCGGCTTGCCGCCGGCGACCACGCTCCGCTGGCTTGCCGTGCGGCGCCCTTGCCGTTCAGCCGAGCAGGCGGCCGGCGCGCCGGCGGCTGCCCGTTGTCGGGAGGCCTGTCAGGCCGTGGCCGCCGTGGGCGTGGCAGATCGCGCAGGCAAGCGCGTCGGCGGCGTCGGCGCTGGGGCTGGCGTCGAGCGTCAGCAGGCGCTGCACCATGTGCTGCACCTGCTCCTTGGCGGCCTTGCCGTAGCCGACCACCGACTGCTTGACCTGCAGCGCGGTGTATTCGTGAACGTCCAGGTCGCAGGAGACGGCGCCGCAGATCACCGCGCCGCGTGCCTGGCCCAGCAGCAGGGTGGATTGCGGATTGACGTTGACGAACACCTTCTCCACCGCGACGACGTCCGGGCGATAGGTCTCGATCACCTCGCGCACGCCGTCGAGTAGCGTCTTCAGGCGGCCTGGCAGCTCGCCGTCGCGCGTCTTGATGCAGCCGCTGGCGACGTAGCGCAACTGGCTGCCGAGGGTGTCGATGAGGCCGAAGCCGGTGATGCGCAGGCCGGGGTCCAGGCCCAGGATGCGGGTGGCGACGGTGGCCGACGCGGCGCGCATGCGGCGCGTTCAGACCTTCACCGCGGTGCCGCTGACGCACACCATCAGCATTCCGTTGTCCTGGCCGAGGACTTCGTAGTCGACATCGATGCCGATCACCGCGTTGGCGCCGAGCTTCGCCGCCGCCTCTTCCATCTCCTCCATCGCGATGCGTCGCGCATCCGCCAGGGTGCGCTCGTAGCTGCCGGCGCGGCCACCGACCACGTTGCGGATCGAGGCGAACATGTCCTTGAAGATGTTGGCGCCGATGATGGCTTCGCCGTTGACCACGCCGAGGTATTGGCGGATCGGCTGGCCGTCGAGGTTCGGGGTGGTGGTCATCAGCATGGTTCGCTCCTGAGGCGGGGAAGGAAGCACGGTTTCCAGGGCTTGTGCGCCGGCCGGACTCACGGCGCGCACCGGCCAGCGAAGCCGGGCGCGCGCCGTGAGTCCGGCCGCGTGGGGCTCAGGCCAGCGGCACCGGCGTGCCGGGGATGACGCACAGCGAATGGTTGAGGGCGACGATCGCCTTCTTGTAGTCGCTGCGCTCGATGATGAACTGCATATTCACCTGGCGCAGGGTCTGCGACACGCAGTTTACGTTCACCTGCGCATCGGCCAGCGCCTGCGCCGCGCGCGCGAGCACGCCCGGAATGCTGATATTGGAGCCGATCGCGCACACGATCGCGCTCGGCTTGACGGTCACCACCTGATAGCGCGCTTCCAGTTCGGCGATCAGTTCCGGCGTTACCGAGCTTTCCCACAGCACGTGGGCGATCGAGTTGGCGTTGGTGGCCTTCAGGATGTAGGAAATGTCGTGCCTGCAGAAGATCTCCATCAGGCTGAGATCGAAGCCCACGGTGCCGACCATGCTCGGGTCGTGGATCTCGACCAGCGTGACCTTGTCGCTGCCGGTGACGATCTCGACGCGCGCGCGCTCGCCGACGTAGTCCTTGGTGATCAGTGTGCCGGGATGGTCGGGCTCGAAAGTGTTCTTCAGGCGGATCGGGATGTTGGCCAGCTCGATCGGCTTGGCCGCCTTGGGGTGGATCGCCTCCATGCCGACGTCGGCAAGCTGGTCCGCGACGTCGTAGTTGGTCGCGCCGACGATCACCGCGTTCTCGAGCCCGACGATGTTGGGGTCGGCCGAGGACAGGTGGAATTCCTTGTGGATCACCGCTTCGGCGGGGCGCACTTCGACGGCGATCTTGCTGAAGGTGACTTCCGAATAGCCTCGGTCGAACTCGCGCATGATGCCTTCGGTGCCCTTGGTGTAGCCGGTCGCCACGATGACGTTGTTGTCGAGGTCCAGCCCCTTGAAGCTGTGCTGGATGCGCTCGTCGATGGTCCACGCCTCGTCGTCCTCGAATCCGGCCAGGTCGAGCAGGATCGCCTTCACGCCGCTCGCCTTGAGGATCTCGACGGTGTTGAACGCGCTGTGCGACTCGCCGATCGAGGCCAGCAGCTCGCGCGCGGCCAGCAGCACGTCCGTGCGGCTGATGTAGCCGCTGGCGAGCACGTGCTGCATCGCGTCGAGGTATTTCTTGACCTCGGCGATGCGGGTATCGACGAAGGCGTCGGCCACATCCAGCGGCAGGCCCAGTTCGGCGAAGCCGGCATTGAGCTTCTTGAGGCCGGCGGCCAGGCCGTTGAGCGCGCCGTGGTAGTCGGCGCCCTGCGCGAACAGGGCATAGATCCCCGGCTCGCCGGTCTTCTTGTGCTCCAGGAGCTGGTTGGTCACGCCCGAGTAGGCCGAGACCACATAGATGCGACCATAGATGCGCGATTTGTCGTACAGCATGATGTGGCGCAGCACATCGCCGAACGCCGACATCGACGTACCGCCGATTTTTTCAACCGAGATCGAGCGTGTCCCCGAGTTTTGCATGACGTGAATTCCAGTTCTGATTGAGAGACCGACCTGAACCCGTCATCTTATTGACTTCACGTGCAATTCGACAATCCCGGAGGGCAATTCGGGCGTCGGCACGGGGCTGCGGCGTGGTTTCAGCGGTAGTCCCGATGCATGCGCATCAGCGTGCTCTTGCCGAACAGGCTCTCGACCAGGTCCACCGCCAGCTCGGCCGTCATGTTGCACTGGTCGAGGGCAGGGTTGAGCTCGACGATGTCGAGCGAGGCGAGGCACTCGGTGTCGGCGATCATCTCCATGCACAGTTCGGCTTCGCGGTAGGTGGGGCCGCCGCGCACGGTGGTGCCCACGCCCGGCGCGATCGTCGGGTCGAGGAAGTCGACGTCCAGGCTGACGTGCAGGTGCGTGTTCTCGTCGACGCCGGCCAGCGCCTGCTCCATGGTGGCGCGCATGCCGATCTCGTCGATGTAGCGCATGTCGAAGACTTCGACCTGCAGGTCGTGGAGGAAGCGCTTCTCGCCAGCGTCCACGCTGCGGATGCCGATCTGGCGGATCTGCTGCGGCGTCAGCGCCGGCACGTGGCCGCCGATGCCGGTCAGCGCCTCCGGTCCGTAGCCGCACAGGCAGGCCACCGGCATGCCGTGGATGTTGCCGGACGGTGTCATGGTCGCGGTGTTGAGGTCGGCATGGGCGTCGAACCACAGCACGCGCAGCCGCTTGCCCCCTTCGCGGCAGTGGCGCGCGACCGCGCTGATCGAACCGATCGCCAGGGAATGGTCGCCGCCCAGCGTGACGGGCAGGCGGCCTTCCTGCAGCTCCGCGTAAACGGCGTCGTGCAGGGCACTGTTCCAGAGCGCGACTTCCGCGAGGTGGCGGAAACCGTCGACCGCCGGCAACTCGGGATTGGAGGGGCCGGAGAGATTGCCGCAATCACGCACCTCCGCGCCGAACGCCGCGATCGCGCGGCCGATGCCGGCCACGCGCAGGGCCTCCGGCCCCATGCTGGTGCCGCGCACGCCTGCGCCCACATCGGTGGGCGCTCCTATCAGGCTGACTTTAAGCGATTCCATGCGCCTCAGATTACCTCAGCGGGTGCCTTGCATGCAGCCTTCCCCGCAGGGGCATCGGCCGGGATGAAGCCGAACAGGTTCTTGGGATCCTCCAGCGCCGGGATCAGCGACAGTTCCTCGCCGATGCCCAGTTCCTGTGCCACATCACGCATGTAGCGCAGTGCCGAGTAGTCCTCGAGCGCGAAGCCGACGGAATCGAAGATCGTGACCTGGTCGGCGCGGGTGCGGCCCGGCGCCCGGCCGGCGAGCACCTGCCACAGCTCGGTCACCGGGAAATCCGCCGGCATCTGCTGCATGTCGCCCTCGATGCGCGATTGCGGCTCGAACTCGCAGAACACCGGCCCAAGGCGCAGCACCTCCACATGCAGCTCGGTCTTGCCCGGGCAGTCGCCGCCCACCGCATTGATGTGCATGCCCGGCTCGATCATGTCGGGAGTAAGGACGGCAGCGTTGGTCTTGGCGGCGGTCGCCGTGGTGACGATGTCGCAGCCGCGCACCGCGTTGCGCACGCTGTCGAAGCAGTGGAAGTTGAGGCCCATGCGGGTCAGGTTCGCTGCCAGCTTGCGGGTGGCCGCGGCGTCGAGGTCGAACAGGTGGAAGCGCTCGACACCCAGCAGGTGGTGGAAGGCCAGCGCCTGGAACTCGCTCTGCGCGCCGTTGCCGATCAGCGCCATGCTGTGCACGTCGTCGCGCACCAGCGCGCGGGCGGCGACGGCGGACGTGGCGGCGGTGCGAATCGCGGTGGTGAGCGTCAGCTCGCTGACGAGGTCGGGCGTGCCGGTCTCGACGTCGGCGAGCACGCCGAAGGCCATCACCGTCGGCAGGTTGTAGCGGTGGTTCGACGGATGGCCGTTCACGTACTTGAAAGCGTAGCTGCGCGCATCCGACACCGGCATCAGCTCGATCACGCCGACGTCGGAGTGGTGGGCGAGGCGGGCACATTTGTCGAAGTCATGCCAGCGCAGGAAGTCCTGGCGGATGTAGCCGGCGACACCGGCGATGCATGCGGCGAGGCCCTTGCGCCGCACGATCTCGGCAACGTGTTCGGCGCTCAGGTAGCGGGTTCGGGGGCGTCTTGCGGTCGAGGTGGTCATGGCGATCCTCACTGCTCGGTCGTGGCGTGGTGAAGCCACACAAGCATCTTGGAGGAATCGTGCGGCAAACAGAATCAGCAGTTCTGTACCGAAAACGTCAGTTTGTTGGCAGAATTGCCTGGGTTCGATGACGAAATGACGAAATGGATGCGCTCGACCAGCAACTGATCGGCCTGTTGCGCAGCAATGCGCGCCTGAGCATCGCGGCGCTTGCACACAAGCTCAAGGTGTCCCGCGGCACCATCACCAATCGCATCGCCCGCCTGGAGGACGAGGGGGTGATCGTCGGCTACACGGTGAGGTTGCGGCCGGACGCGCAGCCGAACGAGATCCGCGCGTGGGCAAGCATCGCAGTGGAGGGGAACGAGGCCCGCGCGGTGATTTCCAGCCTGCTCGGCGAACCGGCGGTGGCCGAACTGCACGACACCAACGGGCGCTGGGATCTGCTGGTGGGCCTGCGCGCGGCGAATCTGACGGAGTTATCGACGGTGCTGGAACGCATCCGGCTGATCAAGGGCATCCGGAGCAGCGAAACCAGCATCCACCTCAAGACCTACCGGGTCTGACGCCGGCAGCGGGCCGCTAACGATCAGTCGGCGAATTCGGCCGACGTGTACACTTCCTGCACGTCGTCCAGGCTTTCGAGGGCGTCGAGCAGCTTCTGCATGCGCGCAGCCTCGTCGCCGGAAAGTTCGATGGCATTTTCGGGCTTCATCGTGACTTCGCCGAACTCGGCGGCGAAGCCGGCTTTTTCCAGCGCTTCCTTCACCGAGGTGAATTCCCACGGCCCGGTGACCACTTCGATCGAGCCGTCGTCGTTGGTCAGCACGTCCTCGGCGCCGGCTTCGAGCGCGGCTTCCATCAGCGCGTCCTCGTTCGTGCCCGGCGCGAACATCAACTGGCCGCAGTGCTTGAACTGGAACGCCACGCAGCCGTCGGTGCCCATGTTGCCACCGTACTTGGAGAAGGCGTGGCGCACGTCGGCGACGGTGCGCGTCCTGTTGTCGGTGAGGCAATCCACCATGATCGCCGAACCGCCGATGCCATAGCCTTCGTAGCGGATCTCCTCGTAGCTCACGCCTTCGAGTTCGCCGGTGCCCTTCTTGATCGCGTTCTCGATCTTGTCCTTGGGCATGTTCACCGCCTTGGCCTTGTCCACCGCCAGGCGCAGTCGCGGGTTGAACCCCGGGTCACCGCCGCCCATCTTGGCGGCGACGGTGATTTCCTTCGCCAGCTTGGAGAATGCCGCGCCGCGCTTTTCGTCCTGACGACCCTTGCGGTGCTGGATATTGGCCCACTTGGAATGACCAGCCATGAGAACCTCGATGCTGCCTGAGCGATTGAAGAGGCGCGCATTATACAGCCGGGCGCAGCCGCGCCGACGCCACGCGACCAGCCGCCGCTGCTAAACTTTCCGCCATCCGCATGACCGGCAGCCCGGCCGGTCGCGCCCTTCTTCCGGAGTTCTCCCATGGTCGAACCGCTGCTGATCGCCCGCTCTGCCCATGACGGCACGTACCAGGACATCAACCTGCTGCCGCGGCTGGCCAACCGCCATGGCCTCATCACCGGCGCCACCGGCACCGGCAAGACGGTGACGCTGCAGAAGATGGCGGAAAGCTTCGCCGGCATTGGCGTGCCGGTGTTCATGGCCGACGTCAAGGGCGACCTGTCCGGCATCGGCGCCGCCGGCATCAAATCCGACAAGCTGATGCAGCGCCTGGCGGCGATCGGCATCGGCGAATACACGCCGCGCGCCAACACCGTCGTGTTCTGGGACGTCTACGGCGAGCAGGGCCATCCGGTGCGCGCCACGATCTCCGACATGGGGCCGATGTTGCTGGGGCGGCTGCTCAACCTCAACGACACCCAGGCCGGCGTGCTGCAGCTCGTGTTCAAGATCGCCGACGACAACGGCATGCTGCTGCTGGACCTCAAGGACCTGCGCGCGATGGTGCAGTACGTCGGCGAGAACGCGAAGGACTTCACTACCCAGTACGGCAACATCGCCGCCGCCTCGATCGGCGCCATCCAGCGCAACCTGCTCACGCTCGAGCAGCAGGGCGGCGACGTCTTCTTCGGCGAGCCGATGCTCGATATCGCCGACCTGATGCAGACCGACGGCGACGGTCGCGGCGTGATCAACGTACTGGCCGCCGACAAGCTGTACAACTCGCCCAAGCTGTATTCCACCTTCCTGCTGTGGATGCTGTCCGAACTCTTCGAGCGCCTGCCCGAGGTCGGCGATCCGGACAAGCCGAAGATGGTGTTCTTCTTCGACGAAGCGCACCTGCTGTTCAGCGATGCGCCGAAGGCGTTGCTGGAGAAGATCGAGCAGGTGGTGCGGCTGATCCGCTCCAAGGGCGTGGGCGTGTACTTCGTCACCCAGAACCCGCTCGACGTGCCGGAAACCGTGCTCGGCCAGCTCGGCAACCGCGTGCAGCACGCGCTTCGCGCCTTCACGCCGCGGGACCAGAAGGCGGTGAAGACGGCGGCGGAGACGATGCGCGCCAACCCGGCCTTCGACGCTGCGACCGCGATCACCGAGCTGGGCGTGGGCGAGGCGCTGGTGTCCTTCCTCGACGAGAAGGGGCGGCCCGAGATCACCGAGCGCTGCTTCGTCATCGCACCCGACTCACGCCTCGGACCGCTCGACGCGGCCGAGCGCGACGCGGCGATCAAGGGCTCGGTGATCTACGGCCACTACGAGAAGGCCGTAGATCGCGAATCCGCCTTCGAGCTGCTGCAGGCCAAGGCCGCCACCACGGCGGCGATCCAGGCCGGGCGCGAGGCGGCGAAGCAGGCCGGCGGCGAGACGGGCAGCGCGGTCAGCGACATTCTGTTCGGCTCCACCGGTCCGCGCGGCGGACAGCGTGACGGCCTGGTGCAGATCGCCGCCAAGACGGTGACGCGCACCATCGGCAGCTCCATCGGTCGCCAGATCGTGCGCGGCATCCTCGGCTCCCTGCTCGGGGGGCGGCGCTGAGCGCGGCGCCGCAGCGCTCGGGCCTGATCTTCGCGATCCTCGGCGCGACCGGTTTCTCGTTCAAGGCCATTCTGGTCAAGCTCGCCTACCGCCATGGCGTCGATGCGGAGACCCTGCTCGCGCTGCGCATGGGGTTCTCGCTGCCCTTCTTCATCGCCATGGGCATCGTCGCCAGCCGCCACGCGGCTGCGCCGCTGCCCGCGCGCGACTGGGCGTGGATGGCCGGACTCGGCCTGATCGGCTACTACCTCGCGAGCTATTTCGATTTCCTCGGCCTCAACTACATCAGCGCCGCGCTCGAGCGGCTCATCCTGTACCTGTACCCGACGCTGGTGATCCTGCTGTCGGCGCTGTTCCTCGGCAAGCCGGTCACGCGCCGCATGCTGGGCGCGCTCGGCCTGTGTTACATCGGCATCGGCATCGCCGTCGGCCACGACCTGACGATCTCCGGCGATGCGGGCAACGTGGCCATCGGCAGCCTGCTGGTGTTCGCCAGCGCGGTGACGTTCGCGCTCTACCTGATGGGCAACGGCGAAGTCGTCACCCGCACCGGTTCGGCGCGGTTCACCGCCTATGCGACCAGCTTCGCCTGCCTCGGCTGCCTGGTGCAGTTCTTCGTGCTGCGGCCGGTGTCGGCGCTGGTGCAGCCCTGGCAGGTGTATGCGCTGTCGCTGACGATGGCGCTGCTGAGCACCGTGGCGCCGGTGTGGCTCACGTCGGAGGCGATCCGCCGCCTCGGCGCCGGGCCGGTGTCGCTCACCAGCAGCCTGGGGCCGGCGATCACCATCCTGCTCGGCTGGCTGCTGCTCGGCGAGGCGATCGGGCCGGCGCAACTTGCAGGCACGGCCATGGTGATCGGCGGGGTCCTGTTCATGGCGCGCAAGTCGTCCTGAGGGCGCGATGAAGTTACGAGCCGCCTCAGCCGTCCAGGCCGAGGCGGCGGCAGATCTCGGAGGTCGGTCCGGCCATGTTCATGCTGTAGAAGTGCAGGCCGGGCACGCCCTCGGCAATCAGCTTCTCGCACAGGTGCGTCACCACGTCAAGGCCGAAGGCGCGGATCGAGTCGGTGTCGTCGCCGTAGCTCTCGAAGGTCTTGCGCATCCAGCGCGGGATCTCGGCGCCGCAGGCGTCGGAGAAGCGCGCCAGCTTGCTGAAGCTGCCGATGGGCATGATGCCGGGCACGATGGGAATGTTGACGCCCAGCTTGCGTGCCGCATCGACGAAGTTCAGGTAGGCGTCGACGTTGTAGAAGTACTGGGTGATCGCCGAGTTGGCACCGGCGTCAGCCTTGCGCTTGAAGGCGAGCAGGTCGTCCTTCGGGCTCCGCGCCTGCGGATGCCATTCGGGATAGGCGGCGACTTCGATGTGGAAACGCTCGCCGGTTTCGGCGCGGATGAACTCCACCAGCTCGTTGGCGTAGCGGAACTCGCCCGCCGCGCCCGCGCCGGAGGGCAGGTCGCCGCGCAGCGCGACGATGCGGCCGATGCCGGCGCCGGCATAGTCATTGAGGATTTCGCGGATGCTGTCGCGCGTGGCGCCGATGCACGACAGGTGCGGCGCTGCATTCAATCCCGCGGCGGCGATTTCCTTCACCGTGGCGAAGGTGCGCTCGCGGGTGGAACCGCCGGCACCGTAGGTCACGGAGAAGAAGGCGGGCTTCAGTGCGGCCAGCCTGCGGTAGGTGGCGCGCAGCTTGTCTGCCCCTTCGGCCGTTTGCGGGGGGAAGAACTCGATCGAGATTTCTGTGCTCATGGTGTTTTCGGATTCGTGTCGCCACCCGTCGCGCGGATGGCATGAAGGAAGAATTCGCGGTTGCCGTCGCCGCCGGTGATGGGCGAGTCGAACCAGTCCAGGATGCGCAGGCCGGCCGCGTGCGCCGCGGCGCGCAGGCGCGCCTCGACTTCGCCGTAGAGGCTGGCGTCGCGCACGATGCCGCCCTTGCCCAGGTTCTGCGGGCCGACTTCGAACTGCGGCTTCACCAGCGCGAGCACATGGCCGCCCGGTGACAGCAACGCCGGCCATTGCGGCATGAGCAGCGCCAGCGAGATGAAGCTGGCATCACAGACGAGGAGGTCGAAGCCATGCGGCGGAAAATGCCCGCCCAGATCGGCGGGCGTGAGCTGCCGGGCGTTGAGTCCTTCCAGCGTGACGCAGCGCCGGTCGTGGCGCAGGCGCGGGTGCAGCTGGTCGTGACCGACCTCCACACCCACCACTGTCGCCGCGCCGGCCTGCAGCAGGCAGTCGGTGAAGCCGCCGGTGGATTGGCCGATGTCGAGGCAGGTGATGCCATGGAGGTCGAGCAGGCTGCGCCTGAGCGCCCCTTCCAGCTTCAGCGCGCCGCGCGACACGAAGCGGTCGCTGTCGTCCGGCGTCACCTCCAGCCGGGCGTCGGGCGGCAGCTCCAGCGCCGCCTTGGTGACCGGCTCGCCTTCGTGGCTGACGCGCCCGGCGTCGACCAGGGCGCGCGCCGCGGTGCGCGAGGTCGCCAGGCCCTGCGCCACCAGCAACTGGTCGACGCGCAGCAGACCGTGGCGGTCGACTGGGCCCTTGCCTTGCGCCGCCGGCCGCGGCTTGCCCTGGCGGGCGTGAAAGGAGTTCATGCTCATGAGCGTGGCGTCAGGCGTGCAGGGTTTCCGTAGGAGCGGGCTCGGCCGCGATCAGGTCCCGACGTCGCGGCCAGGTCCGCTCCCACAGGCCGGTGTGAGCATGCCTTGGCGTGGGCGTGGGCGTGGGCGTGGGCGTGGGCGCGGGCCCGACCGCGATCGCTGGTCCGTGCCGCTCAGTAGCGGTAATGCTCCGACTTGTACGGACCTTCGACCGGCACGCCGATGTAGGCGGCCTGCGCGTCGGTCAGCACGCTGAGCTGGGCGTTGAGCTTCTTCAACTGCAGGCGCGCGACCTTCTCGTCCAGGTGCTTGGGCAGGGTGTAGACGCCCACCGGATACTTGTCGGTGTGCTGGAAAAGCTCGATCTGCGCGATCGTCTGGTTGGCGAAGGAACTCGACATGACGTAGCTCGGGTGGCCCGTGGCGCAGCCGAGGTTCACCAGGCGGCCCTTGGCGAGCAGGATGATCCGCTTGCCGTCGGGGAAGATGATGTGATCGACCTGCGGCTTGATCTCCTCCCACTGGTACTGCTCGACCGAGGCGACGTCGATCTCGTTGTCGAAGTGGCCGATGTTGCAGACGATGGCCTGGTCCTTCATCTTCGCCATGTGGTCGTGGGTGATCACATGGTAGTTGCCGGTGGCGGTGACGAAGATGTCGGCCTTGTCGGC
>JAFEFM010000004.1 GCA_018240585.1 Pseudomonadota bacterium | reverse complement strand
GTCTGCAGCAGGCCGAAGGCCTTGTTCGAGCCGGCTTCGTCGTAGGCGAGGTCGACGCGCGGCTCCAGGCGCCAGAACACGTCGGGCGCGAGCACCACGTAGCCGTCCATCGCGTACTGGTCGGCGACGGCGCGGATGTGCTCGTTCACGCCCCAGATTTCCTGGATCAGCACGATGCCCGGCCCCTTGCCGGTGGGGGGGAGGGAGAGGTAGCCGGTGAAGCCCTTGGCGCCGGGGGTGGCGATGTCGATCCAGCTCGAATTCACGGTGCGCTCCTGTGGTGTCTGATCGAAGGTCGAAGCTGCCAGACTACCAAAAACTCATGCTCCTGCAGCCATCACGATGACCGGCATGCGTTGACGTTAACGTCAACAAAAATACAATGGCTGAAATAGATCCATCGACATGCAGCCCCTTTCGACAGAGACATCATGATGACCGACCTCGAGCCCTCCGACATCGTCGCCCGCGACCACTGGGTCGAGCACCCGCAAGGGCGCCTCTACGCCCGCGTGTGGACGCCCGCAGCGCGCGAGAGCGCTTCCGCCGCCGTCGCGCCCATCGTGCTGCTGCATGATTCCCTGGGCTGCGTCGAGTTGTGGCGCGACTTCCCGGCGCAACTGTGCGCCGCCACCGGGCGGCGGGTGATCGCCTACGACCGCCTCGGCTTCGGCCGCTCCGATGCGCGCGTGGCGCCGCCGGCGCTGGATTTCATCGCCGACGAGGCGCAGACGTTCTTCCCCGTGCTGCGCGCGCAGCTCGGCTTCCAGCGCTTCATCGCCTTCGGCCACAGCGTCGGCGGTGGCATGGCGGTGTATTGCGCCGCCGCGTTCGGCGACGATTGCGTGGCGCTGATCACCGAGTCGGCGCAGGCTTTCCCGGAAGAGCGCACGCTGGCCGGCGTCGCCGAGGCGAAGGAGCAGTTCAAGGGCGAGGCGCAGTTCGGCCGGCTGGTGAGGTATCACGGCGACAAGGCGCGCTGGGTGCTCGACGCGTGGACCGAGACCTGGCTGCATCCCGAGCACGCCTCGTGGTCGCTGGCGCCGGTGCTGCCGCAGGTGCGCTGCCCGCTGCTGGCCATCCACGGCGAGCACGACGAGTACGGCTCGTCGCGCCACCCCGAGACGATCGCCGGGCTTTGCGCCGGCCCGTCGCGGCTGGCGATCATGCCGGACACCTACCACGTGCCACACCGCGAGCGGCCGGCCGAGGTGCTCGAGTTGGTGGCCGCGTTCATCGCGCAGCTCGACGCCTGATCTCCACGGGCGGAGGGCCGCGGTACTTACCGATCAGCCTGCTGCATCACCGCGGCAATCGCGGCACCCACTTCCGCTGTCGTCGCCTTGCCGCCCATGTCGGGCGTGCGCGGGCCTTCCACCAGCACGGTCTCGATCGCCTTCAGCATGTCGTCGTGCGCGGCCTTGTAGCGCGCCTCGCCGTTGCCGAGAAAGTCCAGCATCATCGCGCCCGACCAGATCATCGCGATCGGATTGGCGATGCCCTTGCCGAAGATGTCCGGCGCCGAGCCATGCACCGGCTCGAACAGCGACGGGAAGCTGCGATCCGGGTTGAGGTTGGCCGACGGCGCGATGCCGATGGTGCCGGCGCAGGCCGGGCCGAGGTCGGACAGGATGTCGCCGAACAGGTTGGAGGCGACCACCACGTCGAAGCGCTCCGGGCTCAGCACGAAGCGCGCGGCGAGGATGTCGATGTGGTACTTGTCCCAGCGCACCTCCGGGTAGGCCGGCGCCATCGCTTCCACCCGCTCGTCCCAGTACGGCATGCTGATGGCGATGCCGTTGGACTTGGTGGCGGAGGTCAGGTGCTTCTTCGGCCGCTGCTGCGCCAGCTCGAAGGCGAACTTGAGGATGCGGTCCACGCCCTTGCGGGTGAACACCGATTCCTGCAGCACCGTCTCGCGCTCGGTGCCTTCGAACATGCGCCCGCCCACCGCCGAATACTCGCCCTCGGTGTTCTCGCGCACCACGTAGAAGTCGATGTCGCCCACCTTGCGGTTGGCGAGCGGGCAGGGCACGCCGGGCATCAGCCGCACCGGACGCAGGTTCACATACTGGTCGAACTCGCGCCGGAACTTGAGCAGTGACCCCCACAGCGAGACGTGGTCCGGCACGGTCGCCGGCCAGCCCACCGCGCCGAAATAGATCGCCTCGAAGCCGCGCAGTTGCTCGAACCAGTCGTCGGGCATCATCTTCCCGTGCTGCAGGTAGTAGTCGCAGTTGGCCCATTCGAAGGTCTCGAACTCGAGGCCGATGCCATGCTTGCGCGCCGCCGCCTGCAGCACGCGCAGGCCTTCCGGCATGACTTCCTGGCCGATGCCGTCGCCGGCAATGATGGCGATCCGGTGGTTCTTCATCCTTGGTCTCCTTGACCCGTCGGGGAACGGTGCAAAGAATACCGTCCACTTCGATCGCAATAATCTCCGGAAATGTGACTGCATGGGCCACGAATCGTGAACGCAAAACCCCTACTCGAAGACCTGCGCCTGTTCTGCGTCGTTGTGCGCAACCGCAGCTTTGCGGCGTCGGCGCGCGAGCTGGGCGTGTCGAAGGCGGTGGTCAGCAAGCGCATGGCGTTGCTTGAGGCGGCCCTGGCAACAAAGCTGCTGCACCGCACGACGCGCAGCGTGTCGCCCACCGCGCAAGGGAGCCTCGTCCACGCGTGGGCGCAGCGCATCCTCGACGACGTCGAGCAGATGGCCGAAGC
>JAFEFM010000049.1 GCA_018240585.1 Pseudomonadota bacterium | reverse complement strand
TGGGTGTGGGCGAAGTGGTGCCAGGCGAACACCGCGTCCATCGCGGTGCGCTTCCCCTGCAGGTCTTCGACGTGGTTGATCGCCTGCTTGGTCAGCGCCAGGCCCATGCGCGGCTGCCTGGCAACGCGGCCGGCGAGCGCGTAGGTTTCGGCCTCGAGCTGCGCGCGCGGGACGACACGGTTGACCATGCCCATCTGGTAGGCGCGCTCGGCGCCCATGCGATCGCCGGTCATCAGGAATTCCTTGGCGATGCGCGGGTTGAGCTCGTAAGGGTGGGCGAAATACTCGACCCCCGGGATGCCCATGCGCACGACCGGGTCCTGGAAGAATGCATCGTCGCTGGCGACGATCAGGTCGCACACCCAGGCCAGCATCAGCCCGCCGGCGACGCAGGCGCCCTGCACCATCGCGATCGTCGGCTTGGGCAGCTCGCGCCAGCGCCGGCACATGCTCAGGTACACCTCCTGCTCGCGCACGTAGAGGTATTCGCCGCCCGGCTTGTTGGTGTGGTCCCACCACAGATGCACGCGATCGAAGGGCTTGTTGATGTCGCGCCCCGGCGTGCCGATGTCGTGGCCCGCGGAAAAATGCTTGCCATCGCCGCGCAGCACGATGACCTTGACCGCGTCGTCGTCCACCGCGCGGCGGAAGGCGGCGTCCAGCGCATAGGTCATCTGCGAGTTCTGTGCGTTGTTGAACTCGGTACGGCTCATCGTCACCGTGGCAATGCCGTCGGCCACGGCGTACTGCACCGGGCTGCCGGTTTCGTACACCGCGTTGTCGGGGCGGCTGACGAAGTTCTGGTCGGGGGCGCTCATGTGTCTTTTCCTTGCCGTGCTCAGGCGCTGACTTAGGCGGTGGGGCGGACGCCCGGCGGGTTGCCCTTGATCTGCGCGCCGCGCAGGTCGTGCGGGTCAAGACGGCGGATGATGGCGAGCTGCGCTGCGGTCGGATGCGGCGTCTCGCCCAGGTCCGGCGCCGGCAGCAACGGGAAGCCGGTCTTCTCCTGAACCTCGTCGAAGCTCACACCCGGGTGCAGCGAGCGCACTCGGATCGCGTGGTCCGGGCCCTCGAAGTCCAGCACGCACAGGTCGGTGACGATGCGGCGGATGTCCATGAAGTCCTGGCGCATGCCGGGCTCCCAGCGCGCCGGGTTGAAGCCGCAGCCGGAGAC
>JAFEFM010000499.1 GCA_018240585.1 Pseudomonadota bacterium | reverse complement strand
GGAGCAGGTGCGCAAGGAGACGGCCGTCGAGGTGGCGCAGATCCGCGCCAATGCGGACGACGCGCGCGGCTGGGCGGACCGCGACATCGCCCAGGCCAGGGCGGAAGCGGAACGCGACGTCGCGCAGGCGAAAGCCGGGGCGGAGCGGGATGTGGCGGAGCAGGACACGCGCCGCGCGGAAGACCTCAACGCGCTGATCGCCAGTTCGGTCGCCCGTGTCGGTGCAGCGGTCATCGTCGTGCTGCTGGTGCGGATCTTCCTGCGCGACCGCCAGCGGCTGGTCCTGCTGGCCGGCTTCTACGCCGGACTGGCCGATGCGATGGAGATCAGCGCGGGCGATCCGGCGCGGCTCAAGGAATGGCTGCCGCAACTGGTGCCGCCGGCCGTGGCGCCTTCGGACGAGGTGGCGACGCCGATCGAGACGGTGATGCAGGCGGTGGTGGAACTGGCGAAGCGCAGCCGCGCCTGACGCGGCGCCCGCCCGCTGCGTGCGGGCGGGCGGACGCCGGGCTGCCTAGTGGCGCGTGACGACGACTTCCAGGTATTCGCCGGGCACCACCAGTGAATCGGCGCCGCCGACGTTGCGCGATTCGAGCAGCCCGACCAGGTCCGCATGCAGGCGCGCCTGGCCATCGCCATCCAGCGCCGCGAAGGCCTTGTGCGTCGGGCCGTAATAGCGGCGGAAGACGTCGATCCAGTGCTGCGGCGAGTGGTAGCGGAAGGTGTAGGTGCGGCGCGTACAGCGGATGTCGTCGGCGTGGGGGCCGAACAGCTCGACGACGGCGGTCTCGTCGCCCCACTTGACCGGCGAGCGGATGCCTGCGGGCGGCGGCACGTGGCTTCCCACCAGGCGGAACAACTGGCCGATGAAGCCTTCCGGCGTCCACGCCGCGAAGCCGATGCGGCCGCCCGGCCGCACCACGCGCAGCAGCTCGCCGGCGGTGCGGACGTGGTCGGGGGCGAACATCGCGCCGAAGGTAGACAGCACCACGTCGAAGCTGGCGTCGGCGAAGGGCAGCGCCTCGACGTCGGCGACCTGGAAATCCACCGTGAGGCCTTCGGCGTGCGCGCGTGCCGCGCCCTTGTCGAGAAGGTGCGGCACGTAGTCGGTGGAGGTGACCTGGGCGAAGCGGCGCGCCGCGGCCAGCGTGGCGTTGCCGTTGCCCGCGGCGACGTCGAGCACGCGCTCGCCGGCGCGCACGTCGGCGGCCTCGGCCAGCGTCTCGCCGACGATCTGCAGCGTGGTGCCGATCACGGCGTAGTCGCCGCTGGCCCAGGTGGCCTGCTGGCGCGCCTTGATCGCGGCGATGTCCGGGTTGGGGCTGGCCTGTGCGGCGGACGGCGGTGTGGCGTGTGCCAGGGCGCACACTTCGATGGCAGCGTTCATCATGGTTCTCCTGTCCTTGGGGTGGGGGCGGGCCTCTGCGGGCCCGTGCCGGGCGGCGGCGATCACTTCCCGACGCCCTCATTCTTTCGCTGACGGAGATTCGATGCTTCACTGAACGTAGGGCGAACTTGCCCGAGCGTCCGCCATTGATGGCGGGCACGCCGCCCGTACGCGGGCTTTTCGGAGTGGCGTGCGATGAGCCATGACACCCTTTCGGACCTGCTGGGCGCCGTGCGCCTGCGCGGAGCGGTGTTCTATTACGTGAGCTGCTGGCGCGACTGGGCGGCCGAGGCGCCGCCGGCGCGCGAGATCGCCGAGGCGGTGCTGCCGGGTGCCGAGCACGTCATGGAGTTCCACATGGTGGCCCGCGGCAGCGGCTGGATTGCGGTCAGCGGCCAGGCACCGGTGCGCCTGGAGAGCGGCGACATCGTCGTCGTGCCGCAGGGCGATGGCCATGTCATGTCGAGCGCGCCGCACGTGAAGCCGGCGCGCATCGAGGCCGAGTGGGTTTTCGCCACACGCCACGAGCCTAAGCCCATGCCGATCGCCTTTCATCACGGCGACAGCGCGGTCGGCGCCCCGGCGCCCGTCGACGATGCCGACACCGTGCTGGTGTGCGGTTTCCTCGGCTGCGATCTGCGGCCCTTCAACCCGCTGGTGGCGGCCTTGCCGCGCCTGCTGCATCTGCCGGCGGCGCGCACGGGCGGCTGGATCTCGCGCGTCATCGACCAGGCGGCGCAGGAATCGGCCGAGCAGCGGCCCGGGGCGGGCGCGGTGCTGGAAAGGCTGGCCGAGATGATGTTCGTCGATACCGCGCGGCGCTATCTCGACAGCCTGCCGGACGATGCGACCGGCTGGCTGGCGGGCCTGCGCGACCGCCATGTCGGCCGCGCGCTCGCGCTGCTGCACGCGTTTCCCGATCGTCCCTGGACCATGGAGGAGCTCGGGCACCAGGTCGGGCTGTCGCGTTCCGCGCTGCACGAGCGCTTCATGCAGTTCCTCGGCCAGCCGCCGATGCACTACCTCGCCAACTGGCGCATCCAGCTCGGCTCGCGCCTGCTGCGCGAGTCCGGCCGCACCGTGGCGTCGATCGCGGTGGAAGTCGGCTACGAGTCGGAGGCCGCTTTCGCGCGCGCCTTCAAGCGCCTCGTCGGCCTCCCGCCGGCGACCTGGCGCCGTTCGCTGGCGGCGGCGCGAGATGCGCCGGGCGCGCAGTGTGCCGGCTTGCACAGTGAATGAGCGAATGGATATTGCGTTGCAACAAAAGTGCTACTCTGTGAGTCGAAAGTGTTCCAGCCCCATCGAGCAGCACCATGAGCGAAATCGATCTGCACAAATTCTTCCTCGAGCAGGTCCGCCTGTTCGAAGCCTTCCCGGCCGACAAGGTCGAGGAAATCGTCGCCCAGTCCCGCCTGGTCACCTATGAAGGCAACGAGGCGATCATGGAAACCGGCGACCGCGGCCGCTTCATCGGGGTGATCGTCAGCGGCCACGCGGAAGTCTCCATCACCGACAACACCGGTGTGCGCACCGTGATCCAGCAGCTCGGCCCGGGCGACGTGTGCGGGGCGATCGCGTTGCTGACCGGCGATCCGCTGGTGGCCGACGTGATCGCCAGCACGCGCTGCTTCCTGCTGGAAATTCCGCAGGAAGTCGTGCATGCGCATGTGCTGGGCAATGCCAGGGCGGTGGCCTACCTGTCGCGCGTGCTGACGGAGGTCACGCGCGCGATGACCACCGATTTGACGGCGGCCAGGGCGCAGGCTATGGCCCGTTCCGACGACCCTTACGCGCTGTCGCTGAAGACCGACGCGCCGGGCAAGGTGGTGGTGCTCAACGTCGGCCTCAGCCGCATCCGCTTCGGTATCTACGACACGCACGATCTCGGCGCCGACGTGCAGGGCGTGATCGACAATTCCGACCCGGCAGTGTGCCGCGTCAGCGTGAGCGTCGGCCCGCACAAGCGCGGCTACGAGCGCGCGCCTTTCCCGCTCGACGAGCTGTTCAAGGTGATGCAGGAGGCGGCCGGGCAACTCGGCAGCGCTTTCGCGCTGCACCTGACCGACGTCATCGCCGTCGGTCATCGCGTGGTGCATGGCGGCAACCGTTTCGCGAGCGCGGTGGTGATCACGCCGGCGGTGATCGCGGACATCGAGGCGCTGGCGCCGTTTGCGCCGCTGCACAATCCGCAGAACGTGGCCGGCATCAATGTGGCGCTGAAGGAACTGCCGCACGTGCCGCACGTGGCGGTTTTCGACACCGCCTTCCACCAGACCCTGCCGCCTTATGCCTACCTGTACGGCCTGCCGTACGAGATGTACAAGCAGGAGGGCATCCGCCGCTACGGCTTCCACGGTACCTCGCACCGCTACGTGTCGCTGAAGTCGGCCGAGATCCTGAAGCGGCCGCTGGGCGAGCTGGAGATCGTGTCCTGCCACCTCGGCGTGGGCGCGTCGATGTGCGCCATCGACCACGGCCGCTCGGTCGACACCACGATGGGCATGACGCCCAGCGACGGCCTCATCATGCCGACGCGCGCGGGCAGCATCGACCCGGCGGTGATGATCCATCTCATGGATCACTACAAGATGGCGCCGGCGCAGTTGTCCGAGCTCATCAACACGCGCAGCGGGCTGAAGGGCATTTCCGGCCTGTCGGGCGACATGCACGAGATCGAGGAGGCGGCCAACGACGGCCACCACCGCGCGCTGCTGGCGCACAAGGCCTTCTGCTACCAGATCCGCAAGAACATCGGCGCCTATGTCGCGGCGATGGGCGGCATCGACGTGCTCGCCTTCACCGGCGAGGTGGGTGAGACCAGCGCCGCGGTGCGCAGCCTGGCCTGCCAGGGCCTGGGCTACATGGGCATCAAGCTCGACGAGGAGCGCAACCGCAACCTCGGCCGGCTGGGCTCGCATGCGGTGGTCTCTACCGACGATTCGCCGGTGAAGATCGTCGTCATCGCCAATGACAACGAGCGCCTGGTGGCCTGGGAGACCCTGCGCGCGGTCGAGCGCAACCAGTTGCTGGTGTCGGCCGACGAACAGAGTTACCCGATTCCGATCGAGATCTCCGCCCACCATGTGCACTTGTCGCAGGCCGACGTGGACAAGCTGTTCGGCCCCGGCCACCAGCTCACGCCGCAGCACGAGCTGTCGCAGCCCGGGCAGTATGCCTGCGAGGAGAAGGTGCATCTGGTCGGCCCCAAGGGGCGCATCGCCAACGTGCGGGTGCTGGGGCCGACGCGCAAGGAAACCCAGGTCGAGATCGCGATGACCGAGCAGTTCAAGGTCGGCATCCAGCCGCCGATCCGCGAATCCGGCGACCTTGCCAACACGCCGGGCATCACCCTCGAAGGCCCGGCCGGCAGCACCACCATCGAGCGCGGCGTGATCTGCGCCCAGCGCCACATCCACATGACGCCGGAAGACGCGCTGCGCCTGCACGTGCGCGACAAGTACGTGGTGCGCGTGCGGGTGGAGGGCGACCGCGAGCTGATCTTCGGCGACGTGGTGGTGCGGGTCAGCCCCTCGTACCGGCTGGCGATGCACCTGGACACCGACGAAGGCAACGCCGCCAACATCCGCACCGGCATGGTCGGCTACATCGACGCCATCCAGAGCCGGCAATGAGCCGGCGGGCGGCGGCCCCGACAGGGGCCGCCGCTTGCCATACTGCGCCTCAGCGCATCTCGAACGCTTCCTGGTGGAAGCGCACCTTGCCCATGCCCAGCCGGCGCAGGCCGTCGCGCAGCTTGTCGGCCAGGCCCTGCGGA
The DNA here is from genome assembly GCA_018240585.1 of Pseudomonadota bacterium. Taxonomy (GTDB): domain Bacteria; phylum Pseudomonadota; class Gammaproteobacteria; order Burkholderiales; family Rhodocyclaceae; genus Thauera. The sequence goes on along the minus strand of JAFEFM010000499.1, from coordinate 13,158 downwards.
CCACAGAACCAGATCTCGGCGCGTCTGCCGTGGCGCCCGCGTTCGCGCAGCGTCTCGGCGCTGAGCTTTTCGTTGCGCTCGCTGCTCAGCACGTGCAGCCGCACCGAAGGCAGCGTGGCGCACAGCGCTTCCAGGCGCTCGACGAAGGGATCGGCGTCGCGGCGCCGCACGCTGTAGTAGAAATCCACCTCCGGCGCCTTGTCCGGCGCGGCCTGCAGCGCCTCGAGCCAGGCGAGGAAGGGCGTCACGCCGATGCCGCCGGCGATCCACACCTGTTCGCGCCTGCGCCTGCCGCTGGGCAGTTCGAAGCAGCCGTAGGGCCCTTCCACGCGCACCGGCTGGCCAGGCACCAGCTTCTGCGCCAGGCCGTGGGTGTAGTCGCCCAGAGCCTTGATCTGGAAGGTGATGCGGCGGTCGCCGTGGTCGGCGCTGGCGATGGTGAAGGGGTGGGCGCCTTCGAAGCGCTCGAAGGTGACGAAGGCGAACTGGCCGGCGCGATGCCCGCGCCAGGCATCGTCCAGGCGGCAGACCACTTCGGTGACGCTGGGTGCCGGTTCATTCACCGCCTCGACCACGCCCTGGGCGCGGCGGCTGCGGCCGATCCAGCCCGCCAGGGCCTGCACGCTGGCGACCGAACCGGCGGCAATCAGCAGCGCCATCAGCGCGCCCACCGGCTGGCTCCAGTAGCCGAGCGGAGCGAGGAAGGCGGCGTGGAAAGCCAGCGCCAGGTAGAGCACCGGCATCACCTTGTGCAGGTAGCGCCAGAGCTTGAACGGAAAGCGCTTCCACAGCGTCAGCACCAGCATCGCCAGCAGGGCGTAGATGGCGAATTCGCCCAAGCTTTCGGCGGCGTCGCGCATCGCCTCGAGGAAGGCGCCGCCGTGATCCTTGGGCAGGCGACCCTCGCGGCCGTACACCGCCTTGATGACGTCGTCCGACATCTCCACCAGCCAGTGCAGGCCACCGAAGGCGATGGCCAGGATGCCGGCCCATTTGTGCACCCGGTAGATGCGGTCCATGCCGCCGAACGGGCGCTCCAGCCAGGCCGGCCGGGTCGCGAGCACCATGGCGAGCGACATCAGCGAGAACGACCACAGGCCGGTCAGCGTCAGCGCGTGCTGGCGCACCGCCCACGGGTTGAGCGGGCCGGCGGCCGCGGCGCCGCTGGCCGACAGCAGATCCCAGCCCCAGGCCAGGGTGACGAGCGCGATGAATGCGGTGAGGAATCGTTTCATGTCGGTGGCTCCTTCAGTCGTCCTCGAAATAGCCTTTTGCCGCGTCGACGTGGCAGGCGGCGCAATTGGCCTTGCTGCCCACGTCCTTGCGCGTCCAGTCGGCCTTCGGTACTTCGCGGTGCTCGCGCACCCACTTCGGCAACTCGGTGATGCGCAAGGGCGCCTCGCCCGGCTTGAGGCCGCGCAGCATGCGGTTCCCCTGCCCGGGCGCATCCCCCGCGTGAGCGACGAGGTAACGGGTGATGGCCGCAGCGGTGGCGGCATCGACGCTGGCGTCGTCGCCGAAATGATGCTGAAGGTCGCCCATCATGCGTTTCCACGATGCCGCAGGCAGCAGCGAGGGTGGAAAGGCAAGGTGGCAACTGCCGCATTCCTGCAGCGTCAGCTTGTCGGTGACGGGCGGGAAATACTCGTCGTCACCGGCCTGCGCGCGACCCAGCAGCGCAGCCGCAGCAGCGACGGCGAGCAGGGTGAGGGCGAGGGGACGGAATGGAATGTTCATCTGCGTGCTCCTGGAAGGTGGGTCACTGTTTCGCCATGTAGGCGAGCCAGTCGCCCTTCTCGCGCGCGCTGCATTCGCGGCCCAGCACTTCGGTGCAGTTGCGCTTGAACCACTTCTCGACCTTGGCGGCATCGGTGTAGCGCGTGGGCGAGACGGACGCCGCCATCGGCTCGATGGACTTGCCGGCACGGGTGCGGCCGGCCGCGCGCGCGTCCTCGCCATGGCAACTGGTGCAGGCCGGCGTGTCGGCCTTGCCCCCGCCATGCGGCGTGCGGTGCAGCGCCTCGCCGCGGGTTGCGGAGAAGCCAGTGAAGGCCGGATCCGCGGCGCGGGCTTCCGCCGTGTAGCGGGCGATCAGCTCTGCAGGCGTGGCGGCCATCGCCGCGGCACTCAGGCCGAGGCTGCACAGCAGCACGAGCGAGCGGTGGTTGACGTTCATGATTCGATCCTCGATCCGGGTGTGGACACATCGCCGGATGGCGCAATGTCGACGCGCCCCTTCCGGAACCTGGCGACAGTCTGTCGCGGGGCGACTGAATCCAGGCTGAACGCGTGCGGGCGATTTACGTCGCGGCGCCGGCGGCGGACAATGCGCGTCCGGCGCCGCACGCCACGGCGTGATCCGCCCTGCCGCCTGCGCGCGAGCGGTGCGCCGGCCCTGGCGCCCTTCCCCCGCTCACCATCCAGAGCCCACATCCGATGCTCAACCTGACTCCCCAGAAGGCCCTGCTGCTGTCGGTCGCCGCCGCGCTGATCACCATCGCCATGAAGACCGGCGCGTGGTGGCTCACCGGCTCGGTCGGCTATCTTTCCGACGCGCTGGAATCCCTCGTCAACCTCGCCGGCGCCTCTTTCGCGCTGTGGATGGTGTCGTACGCGCATACGCCGCCCGACCCGCAGCACCCCTATGGCCACGGCAAGGCGGAATACTTCTCCGCCGCGTTCGAAGGCGGCCTGATCTTCATCGCCTCGCTCGCCATTCTCGGCACCGCCGGCGAGCGCCTGGTCAATCCGCAGCCGCTGGGGCAGCTTGGTTTCGGTACTGCGCTGTCGGTGGGCGCGAGCCTGATCAATTTTTTCGTCGCGCGCGTGCTGCTGCAGGTCGGGCGCACGCACCGCTCGCTCGCGCTCGAAGCCGATGCCCGCCACCTGATGACCGACGTATGGACCACCGCCGGCGTGGTGCTCGGCGTGGCGCTGGCGGGGGTGACCGGCTGGAGCTGGCTCGACCCGCTGGTGGCGGCGGCGGTGGCGCTCAACATCCTGCGCGAAGGCTGGCAACTGATGCGCCGCTCGGTCGATGGCCTGATGGACCGTGCGCAGAGCGACGAAGAGATCGCCGCGATCGAGGGCGTGCTGAACGCCTTCGCCACCGACGGCTGCGCCTGGGACAACCTCACCACCCGCATGGCCGGCGCGCTGCGCTTTGCCCATGTGGATGTGCGGGTGCCAGGGGAGTGGACGGTGACGCACGCGCATGCGCTGGCCGACGCCATCGAGCGCGCCGTGCAGGAGCGCACCGGTACCCGGCTCGCCACGCACATCGAGCCGCTGCTCTGATTTCGGCGCTTCGGCAGACACATCCGCAAGGGATCGCTCACCACGGCAGGCGAGAGCGGTGAGCGATGCGAAGCTGCGGCCCGAGGCGCGGCCTTCGATGGCGCTGCGGCGCTATGATGAAACCGGAAAATGCCTTGCGCGCCGGATCACCCGGCAGCAGGTGAAGCGCCGGCAGGCAGCGGCAGCCTCGTTTGCAGCGGCGATGGCCGCCTTGCTCGATGCGCATGCGACCGAGGTGGCGGCGGGCACATGCCGGTTGATCCGGGGAGATTCCCATGCACACCTTCGAGATCTTTCCCTGGAACGAGAACTTCGAAACCGGGATCTCGTCCATCGACGAGCAGCACAGGATGCTGGTGCGGCTGGTGAGCAGGCTCGCCGGCTATCTCGTGCATCAGGCAGACCTGGCTTCAATGGCGGCCATCTTCGATGAACTCGCAGGCTATGCGGCCCATCATTTCGAGTCGGAAGAGGCGATCTGGGCGCAGTATCTCGGCGCTGACGCGTGGGAGGCGAGTCACAGGGTGGGCCATGCGCAATTCGTCGCCGAGTTGCACAGGCTGAAGAGCGAGGGGCGCCACAAGCCCATGGATCAGCTCGTGGGCTCCGTCACCGGCTTCCTGACGCGCTGGCTCGTGTCGCACATCCTGGGAAGCGACATGCGCCTGGCCAAGGTGGTGCTGGCGATGCAGGGCGGCATGTCGCTTGCCGACGCGAAGGCGCGCGCGGAAAGCGAGATGCGGAGCATCTCGGGGGTGCTGACCGAGGCGATCCTTTCCATGTACGACGGCCTGGCGTCGAGAACCATGGAACTGACGAAGGAAGTCATCGAGAGAAAGCGCGCCGAACAGCAGCTCCGACTGGAGCGGCGAGATCGCGAGTCGCAGCAGGACGGGCAAGCGGCGTGCGGAATGGATGACGCTTTCGGCGATCCGGGACGAACGCGGGAGCATCGAGAATTACGTCGCGGTGTTCTCCGACATCACGCCACTGGTGAATCTGCATCGCAAGCTGAATCGCATTGCGCACTATGACATGCTGACCGACCTGCCCAATCGTGTCCTGCTCGTCGACCGGATGCAGGCAGCGATTGCTGCTGCAACGCGCTCGGGGCGGTTTCTGGCGGTCGGTTATCTCGATCTGGATGGCTTCAAGGAGGTGAACGACCGTTTTGGCCATGGGGCAGGTGACCAGTTGCTGCGCGAAATCGCCAGGCGCCTGCATCAGGTGGTGCGCAGCGTCGATACGGTGGCCCGCCTCGGCGGTGATGAGTTCGCGCTGCTGATCGGCGACCTCAAGAGCCCGGCGGATTGCCGCGAACTCCTCGACCGGATCCTGGAGGCTGTCGAGCGGCCAGCGGAGATCGAGGGCGGTGCGGCATCGGTGTCGGCCAGCATCGGTGTCGCCGTCTTCCCGCGCGACAGCACCGATCCCGACGAACTGCTGGCCCTGGCCGATCAGGCGATGTACCGCGCGAAGCGGGCCGGCAAGGCGCGCATCGACTTCCACGCCGACACGCCGGACTGAGCGGCGCTCGAGGCGCTGCACGGCCCCATCCCCATCCCCATCCCCATTCCGACGTCGACCATCGACGAGTTGGGCGCAGTGCCCGCACCTTGCATTCGGGAGATGGCGCTACTAGGATGAAAAACGTTCTGCAAATGCAACTTTATCCGCCGGTCTGCGTTCCTCCTGACGGAACGCTCCAAGTGAGTCTCTGCGTGCCGGCGCAGGACCCAGCAGGAACTGGCGCGCGCCATGACGACGACGCGGTGCGTGGTCGTGTGTCCGGTGCCAATCACGGAGAAGAATCGATGAGGCATCCCGTCGCCCTGCAGCAGTTGTCCGAGACGCATCAGCTCGCGCTCGAGCTGGCGGAGCAGATCTCACGGGCGAAGGATGATGCATCGATCGAACGTCTCATGACGACGGTGCCGGCGGTGTTTCAGCGTGTGCTCGAACCGCATCTTGCGATCGAGGAGTCTGCGCTGCTGGCGCGACTCGACGCAGCCGGTCAAGAGGAGATCGTTCGATACACCCTCGACGAGCACCGAAACCTGCGCATCCTGGCAGGACGCATCGCCTCCGGCGACAACGACAGCCTGCAGGACTTCTGGATCACGCTTCACGCACTGGTCCGCTTCGAGGAACGCGAACTGTTCCGCATTGCCGAGGCAGTCCTGCCGCAAGCCGTTCTCGACCACCGCTTGCAGCCGCGCGACCAGTGAGACTTGCGCGCGCCCGCCGGCAAGCCGCGTTACGATGACGCGTCCCGTGCTTGAGGCGGGCCAGCCGATCGCGGAGGCGATGACGATGAGCACGTCGAGCAAACTGTCCGATACCCCGCCCACGGTCGAGAACCTGAAGCAGATGCTCCGCTTCCAGGACAAGGCCATCGTCAGCCGCATGCTGGTGAAGAACGGCGGCGGCAGCGTCACGCTGTTCGCTTTCGACAGCGGCGAGGGCTTGAGCGAGCACACCGCGCCGTTTGACGCGCTGGTGGTCGGTGTCGAGGGCGAGGCGGAGATCCGCCTCGACGGCGCCGCGCACACCCTGGGCGAGGGCGATGCGCTGCTGATGCCGGCGAACGTGCCGCATGCGGTGACGCCGCGGGGGCCGTTCAAGATGCTGCTGGTGATGATCCGCGAGCGGAAGGAGAACTGATTGAAGCTGAATCGCATCCGCTCGGGCGTGCTGGGCATCCTGCTGAGCCTGTCGGCCTTTGCGGCAATGGCCGCTGATGCCACGGCCGCCGCCGCTGCGCCGCTGACCACCATCGCCACGCTCGACGTGCCGCGCTACATGGGCACCTGGTACGAGATCGCCAAGTATCCGAACCGCTTCCAGCGCAAGTGCGTCGCCGACACGCAGGCCGAATACCGCCTGCTGGACGACGGCACGGTGCAGGTCACCAATCGCTGCCGCATGGAGGGAGGTGACATCAACGAGGCGCAGGGCGTGGCGCGCCAGGTGGGCGGTGCCGACTCGCCGAAGCTGGAAGTCCGCTTCGCCCCGGCCTGGCTCGCCTTCCTCCCGTGGGTGTGGGGCGATTACTGGGTGGTGGATCTCGATCCCGACTACAGCCTGGTGGCCGTCAGCGAACCGAAGCGCGAATACCTGTGGGTGCTGTCGCGCTCGCCCAAGGTCGAGGCGCAGCGTTACCAGGCGCTGCTCGGCCGGCTGCTGGAGAAGGGCTTCGACCTCGACCGGCTGGAGCGGTCGCGCCAGGGCGACTGAGTTGCCCCCCGGCCTGCTGCCCGATTTCCTCGCCGGGGGCATCGCCTTCGTCGACATCGAGACGACGGGCGGGCCGGCGCAGCGCGAATCGATCACCGAGATCGGCATCGTCGAGGTTGACGAAGGTGGCGTGCGCGAATGGGCGACGCTGGTACGGCCGGCGATGCGCATCCCCGACCACATCGAGCGCCTGACCGGCATCGGCAACCACATGGTGGCCGACGCGCCGCGCTTCGAGGACATCGCCGACGAGGTGTTCGACCGTCTGCAGGGGCGGCTCTTCGTCGCGCACAACGCGCGCTTCGACCACGGCTACCTGCGCGCCGCCTTCCGCCGCGTCGGCATGGACATCCGGCCGCGCGTGCTGTGCACCGTGAAGCTGTCGCGGCGCCTGTTTCCCGACCACCGCCGCCACAGCCTGGACCACCTGATCGAGCGCCACGGGCTGGACGTCAGCGCGCGCCACCGCGCGCTGGGCGATGCGCAACTGCTGTGGCAGTTCTGGCAGCGGCTGCACGAGCGCTTCGCCCCTGGCACCATCGCCGACGCGGTGCGCGATCTGATCGGCCAGCCCAGCCTGCCGCCCAACCTGGAGCCGGAGGCGCTGGCAGGCATGCCCGACGGCCCCGGCGTGTATCTGTTCCATGGCGACAACGAGCTGCCGCTCTATGTCGGCAAGAGCCTGCACCTGCGCACCCGCGTGCTGTCGCATTTTTCCGCCGATCACCGCAGCGACCGCGAGCTGAGCCTGAGCCAGCAGGTGAAGCGCATCGACTGGATCGAGACCTCGGGCGAGCTGGGCGCGCTGCTGAAGGAAGCCGAGCTGGTCAAGCGCCTGCAGCCGACCCACAACCGCCTGCTGCGCCGCAGCCGCGACCTGTGCGCCTGGCGGCTGCGGGCCGACATGATCGGCGACTGGCAGCTCGAGCTGGTGCATGCGGCCGATCTCGACCTCGGCCGCCAGGACGACCTCTACGGCTTCTTCCGCAGCCGGCGCGAGGCCACCGGCCGGCTGCGCGCGATCGCCGCCGAACATGCCCTGTGCCCGCCGCTGCTCGGGCTGGAGAAGCACGTGCCGGGGCAGCGCTGCTTCAGCTACCAGTTGAAGAAGTGCCGCGGCGCCTGCCATGGCGCCGAGCCGCCGCAGGCGCACGGCCTGCGCCTGATCGAGGCGCTGCATGCGCTGAAGGTGCAGGCCTGGCCTTACGACGGCCCGGTCGGCATCCGCGAGGGCGAAGACCTGCATGTGGTCGACGCCTGGTGCTACCTGGGCGCAGCGCGCGACGACGAGAGCCTCGCCGAGCTGCTGCGCGCCGGCCGTCCGGCCTTCGACCTCGACATCTACAAGCTGCTGGCGAAGGCGCTGGCGCGGCGGCAGGCGGTGGTGCCGCTGCGGGAACTGCAGGCGATAGCCCGGCGCGATGCCCGTGATTAGTTGACCGAATCGCTCGGCTTCTTTAGAGTGCTGGTGTCCCAAGGGGGAGTAGCTCTCCGCCGCGGCGTCGTCAATTCGGAACGGTTCGAATCCTGAACCTTCCCGGCGCCCGGGCAGTCGTCGCCAGACGGCTGCGAGCAAGACCTTTGCCGCGATGGCGGAGGTCCCCTTGTCGTAAGCACTGCGGCCCTTCGTCCTCGCTGGACAAGGGCCGTTCCGTTTTCTGCCGCCGGATTTCCCCATCCGGAGCGCTGCCGGCAGGCGACGGAACCCAAGACAGTACCGACAAGGAGAATGAATTTCATGGAATCAATCGGCACCTGGTGGCTGTGGGCGGGCTTCTTCGCCACCGTCCTCGTCATGCTCGCCATCGACCTGTTCGTGGTCGGCGGCGGCAAGCAGCATCGCGTTTCGTTCAAGGAGGCGGCCACCTGGTCCGTCGTGTGGGTCGCGGTGTCGATGGCCTTCGCCGCCGTGTTGTGGTGGTACCTCGACGGTGCGATGGGGCGCGAGATCGCCAACCAGAAGGCGCTGGAGTTCGTCACCGGCTACCTGATCGAGAAATCGCTCGCGGTCGATAACGTCTTCGTGTGGCTGATGCTGTTCAGCTTCTTCGCGATTCCGCTGGAGCTGCAGAAGCGCGTGCTGGTGTTCGGCGTGCTCGGCGCGATCGTGCTGCGCACGATCATGATCTTCGCCGGCGTGTGGCTGATCGCGCAGTTCCACTGGCTGCTCTATGTGTTCGGCGCCTTCCTGCTGATCACCGGCATCAAGATGTGGTGGTTCGCCGAGCAGGAACCCGACCTGGCGCAGAACCCGCTCATCAAGTGGATCCGCCGCCACATGAAGGTGACCGACACGCTGGAGGGCGAGCGCTTCTTCGTCAGCCGGCAGGAAGGCGGCAAGTGGGTGCGCTACGTCACGCCGCTGTTCCTGGTGCTGGTGCTGGTCGAATTCAGCGACGTGATCTTCGCGGTGGATTCGATCCCGGCCATCTTCGCCATCACCACCGACCCCTTCATCGTGCTCACCTCCAACGTGTTCGCGATCCTGGGCCTGCGCGCGATGTACTTCCTGCTCGCCGGCATGGCCGACCGCTTCTCGCTGCTGAAGTACGGCCTCGCGCTGGTGCTGGTGTTCATCGGCGCCAAGATGCTGCTGCTCGACATCTACAAGATCCCGGTGGGCATCTCGCTGGGCGTGGTGGCGGCGATCATCGGCACCTCGGTCGCGCTGTCGCTGCGCCGCACGGCGGCGGGTCATTCCGGCACGAAGGCGGTCGAAGACAGCGCCAAGTGACGCACTTCGCCTGACAGGAGAGGATCATGCAAAAGAAGACCCAGTTTTCCGTCTGGTACTTCGCCTTCGCGCTGCTGGCGATGGTGTTCATCAACGACCTGTGGCAGGGCGCGCGCACCACCGTGCCCATCCCCTACAGCGAGTTCCAGACCCTGGTGCAGGAAGGCAAGGTGGCCGACATCGCCATCGCCGACAACCAGATCCATGGCAGCTTCAAGGCGCCGGTCGACGGCAAGACCCGCTTCGTGACGACGCGGGTGGACCCGGCGCTGGCGAAGGACCTGGCGCAGTACGACGTGAAGTTCACCGGTGTGGTGCAGAACACCTTCCTCAGCGACCTGATCGGGTGGGTGCTGCCGGCGGTGATCTTCGTCGGCATCTGGATCTTCGCCATGCGCAGGTTCGCCGGCAGGATGGGCGGCGGCGGCTTCATGAACATCGGCAAGAGCAAGGCCAAGGTGTATGTCGAGACCGACACGCGGGTGAAGTTTTCCGATGTGGCGGGCGTCGACGAGGCCAAGGACGAGTTGAAGGAGATCGTCGGCTTCCTGAAGGATCCGCAACGCTTCGGCCGGCTCGGCGGCCGCGCGCCCAAGGGCGTGCTGCTGGTCGGCCCGCCGGGCACCGGCAAGACGCTGCTCGCCAAGGCGGTGGCGGGCGAGGCGGGCGTGCCCTTCTTCTCGATCTCGGGTTCGGAGTTCGTCGAGATGTTCGTCGGCGTCGGCGCCGCGCGGGTGCGCGACCTCTTCGAACAGGCGCGCGCCAAGGCGCCGGCCATCATCTTCATCGACGAGCTCGACGCCCTCGGCCGCGCACGCGCGGCGGGCGGCATGATGGGCGGGCACGACGAGAAGGAGCAGACGCTGAACCAGTTGCTGGTCGAGCTCGACGGCTTCGACGGCTCGAAGGGCCTGGTGCTGCTCGGCGCCACCAACCGCCCCGAGGTGCTGGACCCGGCGCTGCTGCGTGCCGGCCGTTTCGACCGCCATGTGGTGGTCGACCGCCCCGACAAGAGCGGGCGCATCGCCATCCTCGACGTGCACATGCAGAAGATCCGCCTCGCCGAAGACGTCGACCGCAGCAAGATCGCCGACCTGACGCCGGGCTTCACCGGTGCGGAGCTCGCCAACCTGTGCAACGAGGCGGCGCTGGCGGCGACGCGGCGCAACGCCGAGGCGGTGACGCTGGCCGACTTCACCGTGGCGATCGAGCGCATCGTCGCCGGCCTGGAGAAGCGCAGCCGCGTGCTGACGCCACTCGAGCGCGAGACGGTGGCGCACCACGAGATGGGCCACGCCATCGCGGCGATGGCACTTCCTGGTGCCGATCCGGTGCACAAGGTGTCGATCATCCCGCGTGGCGTGGGTGCGCTGGGCTACACCATCCAGCGCCCGACCGAGGAGCGCTACCTGATGACGCGCGCCGAACTCGAGCGTCGCATGATGGTGCTGCTGGGCGGCCGTGCGGCGGAGGAGATCATCTACGGCCACTTCTCGACCGGCGCCGCCGACGACCTGCAGCGCGTGTCGCAGATCGCACGCGCCATCGTCACCCGCTACGGCATGGACGACGACCTCGGCCACGTGGTGTATGAGAAGGAACAGAGCAACTTCCTCGGCCAGGCAGCGCCGCAGTTCGACAAGGGCTACAGCGAGGCGACCGCGCGCGAGATCGACTTGGCGGTGCGCGCCATCGTGCAGGACGCCTACTGCCGCACCGTGGCGCTGCTGCGCGCGCGCGAGGCGCTGCTGCGCGAATCGGCGGTGGAGCTGCTGGAGCGTGAGACGCTGGGCGAGGCGGAGCTCGAACGCATCCGCAGTGCCGCGGTGGAGGGCGTCGCGCCCACGCCGCTGGCCGCCTGAAACCGGGCGGCGGCGTCATCCGGCGCCGTCGTCCGGCCTGTCGGCACTGGTCGCGGTAATCGCGGCCAGTGCCGGGTGCGGAATGCGGCGCTGGGCGGAAATCGCAAACCAGCTCTGGCGCACGCCGGTCACCGTCCCGACCGGCCACGCGTTGTATTGTCCGGCGATCTCGTCGCGCATGTTCGACGGTGCCGGAAACAATCCCAGGCCGGCGCGGCCGAAGGTCTTCATCAGCGCACTATCCGAGAATTCGCCCAGCACCAGCGGCTGCAGATTGCGTGGCTCCAGCCAGGCGTCCAGCGCGTTGCGCACCGGGTTGCCGCGCGCGGGCAACAGGACGGGGGCGCCGTTGAGACTCGCCGGGAAGTCGCCGGCGTAGCGTTCCCGCAGTGGAGTGACGCCAAACAGCTCGATCTCCGCCTCGCCCAGCAGTTGCGACTGCAGCTTGAGGTTGGCCCGCTGCGGCGCCGGCTGGTCGGCCAGCATCAGGTCCAGCCGGTTCAGCGCCAGTTCGCCCAGCAAATACTCGAAATGTCCCTCGCTGCACTCGAGCCGCACCTCCAGCGGCGGTCGCAACACGCCTTGCAGCAGCCGGAAAGCGACGACCTTGGGCACCGTGTCGGTCAGCCCCACTGCCAGCCGCGGCCGCGGATTGTGGCGTTCGGCGAGCGCATGACGCAGCTTGTCGCCGAGCTGGAAGATCTGGTCTGCATGGGCGAGGGCGATCCGTCCGGCGTCGGTCAGCACCAGCGAGCGACCCTGCGGCGCGAGCAGCGCGTGGCCGAGCTGGTTCTCGAGCAGGCCAAGCTGCGTGCTGACCGTCTGCACCGACAGGTTCAGGCGTTCCGCCGCGCGGGTGATGCTCCCTTCCTTGGCGACCGCCCAGAAGTACAGCAGATGGCGGAAGTTCAGATCGCTCGGGGTCATCGGAATCTCCCAGAAAATGGGAACGGATCGTCCGGTTTCTTCGCTTCCTTGGAAGCCTGGCGCGCCTTAACGTTCCCCTGCCGATCGGGACTCCACCCGCCTCGGCGATGCCGACAGGAGACGGAAATGATCACGCTCGAGGATTGCACCGCGTTCTGCGACGCCCCTGAACCCGATGTCACTCGCCTTGCCCGCGAGCACAGGCTGACGATGGTCGTGGCCATCGCCTGCGCGCACGCGCGTCACGTCGCCGATGCCGAGCCCGCGCTCCGGACGCCGCAGCATGCCCGCCAGTGTGCCGCCGCGACGGGGGGCACGCCCCGGCGGAAGCGGCTCATGACGGTGTGAAGGCGCTCGAGCCCGCTGCGGACGGGGCGAACGACGGAGATGCTTCGCGCCCGACGTGGCGGGTGCGCCCCATTGCGCGATGTCCGTCCGGTTGCCGGTCAGGCGTCCAGATCGAGTCGTGGCGCTGCGCGCCACTCGCGCAGCGCGCTGATCGTGTCGTCAAGGCTGTCGATGACACGGATGCCGGGCAGGCGCTTCTGCTTGCCCCTGATCGCGCTGCCGCCGGCCCAGATCGCGATCGAGGGCGGCAGCATGGCACGCAACTGCAGCAGGTCGTCGATCGCCTGGCGTGCAGGGTAGGCGGCGCTGAACGAAAGGCCGACGACATCGAAGCTGCCGTCGACGGCAGCGGTGCGCAGGTCGGGCAGGGGCGTGCGGGTGCCCAGCGACAGGCAGCACGCCCCTTCAGCCACCAGCGTGGCTTCCGCCATGAGCAGGCCGAGCACGTGCTCCTCGTCGGGGAAAGTGGAGAGCAGCACGCGGGGGCGCGTGCCGCTGCCCGAATGGGTGCCGATGGCGCCGCGCAGCACGTTCTGCACCTGCTCGGTGTAAAGGTGCTCTTCGGGCACGTCGATTTCGCCGCGCATCCAGGCCTCGCCGATGGCCTCGCTGAGCGGCGCCACCGTCTCTGCTGCAAAACGTTGCAGCCCCTGCCTGAGCAATGCCTGGCGCAGCGCCGCCGCGAGCTCGGCGCTGCGATGCAGCCGCACGTATTGCAGCAGGGGATTGTCGGCCGCCGCCACCGCGCGTGAG
>JAFEFM010000498.1 GCA_018240585.1 Pseudomonadota bacterium | reverse complement strand
ATGCCCACGCTGCTGCCCGTCGCTGGTTCCAGCTATCTGTCCCGCGCTTTCCACGCGCTGCCGGACCTGCGCACCTCGAAGGGCGAGCCGGCCGGGGCGATCAGGGGGGTGCTGTCGATGCTACGTCGGCTGGAAAGCGACTACAAGGCAGAATTCCGCGCCTGCGTCTTCGATGCCAAGGGCAAGACTTTCCGCGACGACCTGTACCCCGAATACAAGTCGCATCGCCCGCCGATGCCCGACGACCTGCGCGCGCAGATCGAGCCGCTGCACGAGGCGGTGCAGGCCGAAGGCTGGCCGCTGCTCGCGATCGAAGGCGTGGAAGCCGACGACGTGATCGGCACGCTCACCCGCCAGGCGCACGAGCGCGGCTGGGAAGTGGTCATCTCCACCGGCGACAAGGACCTCACCCAGCTCGTGCGCCCCGGCGTGAAGTGGGTGAACACGATGAGCGAGGAAGTGCTGGACGAAGCCGGCGTGGCAGCCAAGTTCGGCGTGCCGCCCGAGCGCATCGTCGACTACCTCGCGCTGGTCGGTGACACGGTGGACAACGTGCCCGGCGTGGAAAAGTGCGGTCCCAAGACCGCGGTGAAGTGGCTCGCCGAATACGGCACGCTCGACAACCTGGTCGCCAACGCCGACAAGGTCGGCGGCAAGGTCGGCGAGAACCTGCGCAAGCACCTGGACTTCCTGCCGCTCGGCCGCACGCTGGTGACGGTCGCCACCGATGTCGCGCTGCCGGTCGGACTCGACGAGCTGCCAGCGCGCGAAGACGACAAGGCCGCGCTGCGCGCCCTCTACGAGCGCTTCGAATTCCGCGGCTGGCTGAAAGATCTCGACGGTGCCGGCGCAATGCCTGCTCCATCCCCCTCAGGCGCGGGCTTGACCGCGACCAGCCCCGCCATCACCCGCTCCGCCCGCATCGCAGCCGCGTCCGCTCCTACGGAACCGATCGAAGACGTCGGCGAACCCGGCACCCACCGCGCCAACTACACCACCATCCTCGACTGGCCCGCCTTCGACGCCTGGCTGGCGAAGATCCAGTCTGCCGAGCTGACCGCCTTCGACACCGAAACCACCAGCCTCGACCCGATGGCTGCGCGCCTAGTCGGGATGTCCTTCGCCGTCGAGCCGGGCGAGGCCGCCTACCTGCCTCTGGCGCATCGCGGCACCGACGTTGCTCAACAACTGGCGCTCGCCGACGTGCTCGACAAGCTCAGGCCCTGGCTGGAATCGGACGCGCACGCCAAGGTCGGCCAGAACCTCAAGTACGACGCCCACGTGCTCGCCAACCACGGCATCGCGCTGCGCGGCATCGCCCACGACACGATGCTGCAGTCCTACGTGCTGGAGTCCGACAGGTCGCACGACATGGATTCGCTCGCCAAGCGCCACCTCGGCCTGACGACGATTCCCTACACCGACGTCTGCGGCAAGGGCGCCAAGCAGATCGGCTTCGACGAAGTGGCGATCGACCGTGCCACCGAGTATGCCGCCGAGGATGCCGACATCACGCTGCGCCTGCACCGCACGCTGTGGCCGCAGGTCGAGGCCATCCCGGCGCTGGCCGCGCTGTACCGCGACATCGAGCTGCCCACGCTGGCGGTGCTGCTGGAGATGGAGCGCACCGGCGTGCTCATCGACCCCTTCCTGCTCGCCAGCCACAGCGAGGAGCTCGGCCGCCGCCTGATGGAGCTCGAGCGCGAGGCGCACCAGTTGGCCGGCCAGCCCTTCAACCTCGGCTCGCCCAAGCAGCTCGGCGAGATCCTGTTCGGCACACTGGGCCTGCCCATCGTCAAGAAGACCGCCACCGGCCAGCCCTCCACCGACGAGGACGTGCTCACACAGCTCGCCGAGGATTACCCCTTACCGAAGCTGCTGCTCGAGCACCGCAGCCTGTCCAAGCTCAAGAGCACCTACGCCGACAAGCTGCCGCGCATGGTCAATCCGCACACGGGCCGGGTGCATACCAGCTTCTCGCAGGCCACCGCCGTCACCGGGCGGCTCGCCAGTTCCGACCCCAACCTGCAGAACATCCCGATCCGCACGCCCGAAGGCCGCCGCATCCGCGCCGCCTTCATCGCGCCGCGCGATCACCTCATCGTGTCGGCCGACTACTCGCAGATCGAACTGCGCATCATGGCCCACCTGTCGGGCGACGCCCGCCTGCTCGAAGCCTTTGCCCACGGCGAGGACGTGCACCGCGCCACTGCCGGCGAAGTCTTCGGCGTGCCGCCGGCCGAAGTCAGCAGCGAGCAGCGCCGCTACGCCAAGGTGATCAACTTCGGCCTCATCTACGGCATGAGCGCCCACGGCCTGGCCAAGAACCTCGGCATCGACCGCGCCGCCGCCCAGAGCTGGATCGACCGCTACTTCGCCCGCTATCCCGGCGTCGCCGACTACATGGAACGCACCCGCGTCGACGCGCGCGAACAAGGCTACGTCGAAACCGTCTTCGGCCGCCGCCTGCACCTGCCCGACATCCGCGCCCAGCAGGCCGGCCGCCGCCAGGCCGCCGAACGCGCCGCCATCAACGCGCCGATGCAGGGCACCGCGGCCGACCTCATCAAGCGCGCGATGATCGCGGTGAGCGGCTGGCTGCACTCATCCGGCGTGCAGTCGCGGCTCATCCTGCAGGTGCACGACGAACTCGTGCTCGAAGTGCCGCAGGGCGAGCTGGAGCTGATCCGCGCCGAACTGCCGAAGCTGATGGCCGGCGTCGCGCAACTGGCGGTGCCACTGCTGGTGGAGGTGGGGGCGGGGGCGAACTGGGACGAGGCGCATTGAGTGGGCGAGCGAACCGTCGCCGCAAATCCTAGCGCATGATCCCACTCCGAAACCAGCATCCATGGCCTGCAGGCGCTCGGGGCGGCTCGCGATGTCGAGTGCCAGAAACGCCAGGAACTGCCCAAGCACCGGATCTTCTCCCTCGTTCGCGGGCGCACGCGTCAACACCACTTCGCCGCCGGGTCGGATCGTGTAGTGGATCTTGTCGCGTTTGCCAAGCCGAAGTGCCCGACGCACCGTCTCCGGCACCGTGGTCTGGTAGCGATCAGTGAGAGTGGATTCGACTTCGAGGGCGGCGGGCATGGCGCTCTCCGGTGGAAGCGGAAGATCTCATGCGGTAATGCATTCGCCTTGCCTGCTCAATGCAAGCGGCAGCAATGGGATCCGATTCCCCCGTTCGTGGTTACCTTCACGCGAACCGCGCCTTACGGTCCTTGAGCATCAAGAACAGTTCCCACGTGTCGGTCGGGCCGGACTCGAAGTCTCGGCACTCGTCTTCCGTGTGCCAGTGCCGGCCGCTCATGCTTGCAGCGGGCGTCAATACTCCGGCTTCGGCAGCCGCGCCACCAGCGCATCCCAGGCGATTACCACGCCCGGCAGCACGCCGATCGGCGTTTGGCCCTTCAGCTCGAAGATGTCGGGTCTGCCGTACTGGCCGTCGATCAGCATGTAGATGGTCACGGTGCGGTCTTGCGGGTGCACCAGCCAGTACTCGGGCACGCCGGCGCGTTCGTAGGCAAGAAGCCTTTATGTATATGAATTAAAATGGGCGCTACGCCCCGTGTCACCTAAGCGCCATGCCCTCGCCCCACGATACCGGCTACAAGTTGCTCTTCTCTCACCCCGAGATGGTCCGGGATCTGCTGCTGGGCTACGTTCCGGGCGAATGGGTGGCGGATGCCGATTTCTCCACGCTGGAGCATGTGAACGGCAGCTACGTGTCGGAATCCGAGCGCCAGCGTCACGACGACATGGTGTGGCGAGTGAAGGTCCGGGAGCGCTGGCTGTGGGTGTATCTGATCCTGGAGTTCAAGAGCGAGCCCGACCCCTGGATGGCCGTGCGGATGATGGTCTATGTCGGTCTGCTCGCACAGAACCTGATCCGCGAGGGCGAAGTGCACGAGGGCGGGCTGCCGCCCATATTGCCCATCGTGCTGTACAACGGCTTGCCTGCGTGGAAGCCCCCGGTGGACGTGGCCGATTGTTTCGTCGCGCCGCCCCGCGGGCTGGAACCGTTCCGCCCGCGGCTGCTCTACCATTTGCTCGACGAAGCGCGCCTGAAGTTGCATCCGGTCGATACAGTGCGCAATTTCAGCGAGGCCCTGTTCAGCCTCGAGCGCGGCCAGTCCGTGGGCGAAGTGCGTCAGGTGCTGCAGGCGCTCGACAAGATGATGCGCAGCCCCGAACTGCAGTCCCTGCGGCGTGCCTTCGGGGTGTGGGTGAAGTCTTTGTTGCGCCGCAAGGCGCCACCTTCTACCATCGAAGACATCAATCGAATCAACGACATCATGGAGGCCGACACGATGCTGGCAGAACGTATCGAAGGCTGGTTCGACGAAGCAACCCGCAAAGGGCGCCTGCAAGGACGTCTGGAGGGGCGGCTGGAGGGCCGTCTGGAGGGCGAAGCCCGCGTGCTCGCCCGTCTGCTCACCCGTCGTTTCGGCGAGTTGCCCGACTGGGTCGGGGTGCGCCTGAAAGAAGCCACCGAGGAGCAACTGGTGTGCTGGACAGAAGCGGTGCTCGATGCGCCGAGCCTGGCCGGCGTGTTTGTCGAACCACCGGCCGATCACTGATCCCGACATCGGGCAGGGTTGCTCCGCAGTCGACGATCGACGAGCGGGCCGCTCGTCGGTCGGCGTCAATACTCCGGCTTCGGCAGCCGCGCCACCAGCGCATCCCAGGCGATGACCAAGCCCCGCAGCACGCCGATCGGCGTTTCGCCCTTCAGCTCGAAGATGTCGCGTCTGCCGTACTGGCCGTCGATCAGCATGTAGATGGTCACGGTGCGGTCCTGCGGGTGCACCAGCCAGTACTCGGGTACGCCGGCGCGTTCGTAGATGCGGCGCTTGACGATCTGGTCGTGCGCGGCGGCAAGCGGGTGATCGCTCGGTGGTGATCGTCTTGTCTCTGAGCACGTCAGCGTCGCGTCCACGAACATATCGTCCAGCGTCGCTGCAAAGGCCAGCGACTTCAGCGCCTGCCCGCGTTCGCTGACATGGGGGGCGAAGAGCCAGTCGGCGCTATCGGTACGGCGGGCGATCTCGGGGCTGGTGCGCTCTGGGTGTCTCAGCAAGTATTCCATCGGGCCGTCACGACCTATTACTTTTGCCCGATAGCGACTTTCCTTGGTGCAGTGCGATAATGCAATGTTTTCAACCATTCACAAACGCCATGACGTCCATTCAGCCCGAGACGACCGCCCAAGATGACGAGATCAGTTTGCTCGAACTGTGGCAGATCCTTTGCAGGCGCAAGTTGTGGATAGTGGTGAGTTTTCTGGTGTGCGTCGCGGCAGGCGCGGCCTACGCCTTTCTGAAGTCGCCGGTGTATGAGGCAAGCGTCAAGCTGAGGATCGGACAGGCGGGGCCTGGCTCCGCAGGTCTTTTCGAGGTTGCAGAAGAGTTGTCCGCCCGACTCGTGGCTCGTTATGGTGAGGACGTTGCCGACGGCGTGAAGCGAGAAAGGCCGTTCCTCAAGCGGGCCACCCCGCAGAAGGGCGTCACAACGACAGTAGATCTGGTTGCCGAGGCGGATACGCCGCAGGATGCCGTCACTTTGCTGACTCGGATTAGCGATGAAGTCCGTAAGGAACACGAGAACATCTTCGAGCGTAACGTCAAGTCGCTCTCCGAGCGCCTCAATAATCTGGATGTTCAGCGCGCAGCGCTCCAGCAGCAATACGCCGACGCCTCGGCGCTGTTTGATCAACTCAAGCTGCGCGATCCGGTCCAGGCCGCTTTGATCATGCAGGAGCGAGGACGACTGACGACATCGATCATCGGGTTGGATGCCGAAAAGCCAGCCCTCGTGCAACGGCTGTCCCCACCGCAGACCCTGCCGACGGAATTGCTCGGCGAGATCAACACCCCCAGGAAGCCTGCTGCTCCCAAGAAGGGGTTGGTGCTGGCACTGGCTGCCGTGTTGGGGTTGATGGCGGGGGTGATGCTTGCGTTCGTGGCGGAATATGTCGCCAAGGCGCGAAGTGGCGCCGATCAGCGCGGGTAAATCACGAGCGATCAACCACTCAGCGGGCCGTACTTCAAAGGCGCCGCTGGCGAAGGGTAGGCGTGTGAATAGGCCGAGGATTCTGGCGACGCCGGTTGCTGCCGAATAATCAATCATCGAGAGTCAGAGAAGACACAGGTTTCCTGCCAGCAGTGCACACCCCATGCCCCAGTCCATCGAACACCTCCTGCAGCAGCCGGAAGGCAAGACGCTCGAGTTCAAGCGCGACCGTTCGTCGCCGCGCAACGTGCTCAAGACGCTCGTCGCGTTCGCGAATGCAGCGGGTGGCAGCCTGGTCATCGGGGTGGGTGATTCGCGACAGGCGCTGGGCGTGGCAGATCCGCTGGATGAAGAGGCGCCGATCGGCAACTCGATTGCCGACGGCATCTCGCCGCGCCTCGTGCCCAATGTCGAACTGACGAGCATAGGCGATCGAACGCTGCTGATCGTTGAAGTGTTCCCCAGCAGCGCACGCCCGCACTACCTCAATAGCCTGGGGCCGGAACAAGGCGCCTACGTGCGCTTGGGCGCCAACAACCGTCAAGCCGGGCCAGACTGGATCGCCGAAACGCGGCGCGCCGCCGCCGGTCAGGTCTTCGACGAACAGCCCATGCCCGAGATCGGGGTGGACGAACTCGATATGCCCGCCATGGCACGCCTGTTCGGCCCGGCACGAACGCTCGATGAAAAGACCCTGCAAACCATGAAATTGCTGCGTACCGAACAAGGCCGCCTCGTGCCCACGCGCGGTGCTGTCCTGCTGTTCGGCAAGACGCGGGAGCAGCACTTCCCCGACGCCTGGATACAGTGCGGACGCTTCCGTGGGCTCGATAAGGTGGACATCTTTGACCAGCACGAAGTGCGCGCCCACCTGCCCGACGCCGTGGAAGAGATCGAGCTGTTCCTGAAGAAGCACGCCTTCAAGACCGCCCGCTTCGGTGCCATGCGGCGCGAAGATGTCTGGAGCATCCCGCTGACCATGCTGCGCGAAGGCATCGTCAACGCCCTGGTTCACAGCGATTACGCCCAGCGCGGCACGCCGATCCGCGTGGCCTTCTTCGACGATCGCATCGACATCGAGAGCCCCGGCCTGTTGCTGCCGGGAATGACCATCGACGACATGAAAAGCGGGGTATCCCGCATCCGTAACCCAGTCGTCGCCCGCGTGTTCCGCGAAATCGGGCTGATCGAGCAATGGGGCAGCGGCATCCGGCGCATCTTTGACGAAGCATCCCGACAAGGACTACCCGAGCCCGTTATTGAGGAAATCGCGACCGGCGTGCGCTTGCGGATCCGTTTGCCGCAACAACATGCACTGAACCAACCCGCATCCGATAGCCAGCGAGGCGAAGTCAGTGGACAAGTCGACTCGTTGCGACCAAATAAGGGAGTAAATGCGGGTGTAAATGCGGGAGTAAACGCCCTTCTCGATCTGGTCATTAAGCAACCTGGCTTGCGTGTACCGGCTCTCGCGAGCAGCCTCGCCACCTCACCCAAGAATGTCGAACGCTGGCTCCGGCAGCTCAAGGCTGCGGGCCGGATCGAGTTTCGCGGCGCGACCAAGACCGGCGGATACCATGCAAAGCCCTAATCCCGCTCCCACAGCCAACGGCATCGTCGCGAACCACGAAACGCTGCTCAGCGCGCTTAGCGCCCAGGGCTACGTCTTCACCTCCGATGCCGACA
The DNA here is from genome assembly GCA_018240585.1 of Pseudomonadota bacterium. Lineage (GTDB taxonomy): Bacteria > Pseudomonadota > Gammaproteobacteria > Burkholderiales > Rhodocyclaceae > Thauera. Next base: position 10,283 of record JAFEFM010000498.1, on the reverse strand, counting down.
CCGGAACCATCGCGCACTTGGTCGAAGACGGCGCGCACACCGGGCACTACGCCGCGTCCGACGCCTCCGCCCTGCTGCAGGTCACGCGCAAGCTCATCTACCTGGAGAACGGCGACATCGCCGAGCTCACCGCCGACCGCCTCCGCATCGCCGATGGCAGCGGCGCGCCGGTCGAGCGCCCGGTCGTCATCTCGCAGCTCTCCGCCGACGCCGTCGAGCTCGGCCACTACCGCCACTACATGCAGAAGGAAATCTTCGAGCAGCCCGAGGCGCTGGCCAACACGCTCGAACTCATCGGCAACGGCGGCTGGCTGCAGCCCGGCATCTTCGGCGCCGACGCCGCGGACCTGCTGGCGGGCGTGCGCTCGGTGCTGATCCTCGCCTGCGGCACCAGCTACCACTCCGGCGTTACCGCGCGCTACTGGCTCGAATCCCTCGCCGGCATCCCCTGTACGGTCGAGATCGCCAGCGAATACCGTTACCGCAGCTCGGTGCCCGACCCCGACCAGCTCGTCGTCGCCATCTCGCAGTCCGGCGAAACCGCCGACACCCTGGCCGCGCTGCGCCACGCCAAGGACCTCGGCCACACCCGCACGCTGGCCATCTGCAACGTGCCCGAGTCGGCCATCGTGCGCGAATGCGCACTGCGCTTCATCACCCGCGCCGGGCCGGAGATCGGCGTCGCGTCCACCAACGCCTTCACCACCCAGCTCGCGGCGCTGTTCCTGCTGACCCTGGTCGTCGGCAAGCTGCGCGGCCACATCGACGAACAGGCCGAGCACGACCACCTGGCCCGCCTGCGCCACCTGCCGGTCTCCGTCGCCCGCGTGCTGGAACTCGAGCCTAGCAATCTGGCGAAGTCGCTCACTGTTGACTAATCAAACCCAGCAAATCACCTAATGCATACCCTTTCTGACATCAAACTCGCCGTCATCGGCCTCGGTTACGTCGGCCTGCCGCTGGTCGTCGAATTCGCCAAGCAGCGCGAGGTTCTCGGCTTCGACATCAACCAGGCGCGCATCAATGCCCTGCGTGCGGGTCACGACGCCACCCTTGAAGTCTCAGACGAAGAGCTGCGCGAAGCCAAGGGCCTACGCTACTCCGCCGATCCGCAAGATCTCGCGGCCTGCAGCGTCTTCATCGTCACCGTCCCCACGCCGATCGACGAGCACAAGCGACCCGACCTGACCCCCCTGATCAAGGCCTCCGAGACCATCGGCAAGGTGCTCAAGAAGGGCGACATCGTCATCTACGAATCCACCGTCTACCCCGGTGCCACGGAGGAAGACTGCGTCCCAGTCTTGGAAGACTTCTCCGGCCTCAAGTTCAACCAGGACTTTTACGCCGGCTACAGCCCCGAGCGGATCAACCCGGGCGACAAGGAACACCGCGTCTCCACCATTAAGAAGATCACCTCCGGCTCCACCCCCGAGGTCGCCGAACTGGTCGACCAGCTCTACCGCAGCATCATCGTCGCCGGCACCCACAAGGCCGAAAGCATCAAGGTAGCGGAAGCCGCCAAGGTCATCGAGAATACCCAGCGCGACGTCAACATCGCCCTCATCAACGAGCTCGCCATCATCTTCAACAAGATGGGCATCGACACGGAGGCCGTGCTCCAGGCCGCCGGCAGCAAGTGGAACTTCCTGCCCTTCCGCCCGGGCCTGGTCGGTGGCCACTGCATCGGCGTGGATCCGTACTACCTCACCCACAAGGCGCAGGCCGTCGGCTACCACCCCGAGATCATTCTCGCCGGCCGGCGGCTCAACGACGGCATGGGCGCCTACGTGGTGTCGCAACTGGTCAAAGCAATGCTCAAGCGCCGCATCACGGTCGAAGGCGCGCGCGTGCTGGTGATGGGCCTCACCTTCAAGGAAAACTGCCCCGACCTGCGCAACACCCGCATCGTCGACATCGTCAAGGAACTCGGCGATTACAACATCCAGGCCGACGTCTTCGACCCCTGGGTGGACGTGGCCGAGGCCCAGCACGAATACGGCCTCACCCCGATCGATGCCCCACAGCGGGGCGCCTACGACGCGATCATCGTCGGCGTGGCGCATCAGCAGTTCAAGGACATGGGGGCTGATGCCATCCGTGCGCTCGGCAAGCCGGAGCATGTGGTGTACGACCTCAAGTACGTGATGCCGCGCGACGCCGCCGACCTGCGCCTCTAACCCCACACGAAACGTCATGACTCGCTACGAACAAGTACAAGCTGCCCTGCGCAACGAGCCAAAGACCTGGCTCGTGACCGGCGTCGCAGGTTTTATCGGATCCAACCTCCTCGAGACCCTGCTCAGACTTGACCAGCGGGTAATCGGGCTGGACAACTTTGCCACAGGCCATCAGCGCAACCTCGATGAGGTGCAGCAGCTTGTGACGCCCGCGCAATGGGGGCGTTTCCGCTTCATCGAAGGCGACATCCGCAAGCTCGAGGACTGCCGCAGCGCCTGCGAGGGCGTCGATTACGTCCTGCATCAAGCCGCTCTCGGATCGGTGCCGCGCAGCCTGAACGACCCGATCACCAGCAATGCCACCAATGTCGACGGTTTCCTGAACATGCTAGTCGCAGCGCGCGATGTCGAGGTGAAGAGCTTCGTCTATGCCGCCAGCAGCTCCACCTACGGCGACCATCCCGGACTCCCCAAGGTCGAAGACGTCATCGGGAAACCGCTATCGCCGTATGCGGTTACCAAGTACGTGAACGAACTTTACGCCGACGTATTCGCTCGCAGCTATGGCTTCACCACGATCGGGCTGCGCTACTTCAACGTCTTCGGGAAGCGCCAGGACCCGAACGGCGCCTACGCTGCGGTCATTCCCAAATGGACCGCCGCCATGATTGCCGGAGAGGATGTCTTCATCAACGGCGACGGCGAAACGAGCCGTGATTTCTGCTTCGTCGACAATGCGGTGCAGGCCAACCTGCTGGCCGCCACGACCGACGACCCGGCTGCCCGTAACCAAATCTATAACGTTGCAGTCGGTGGGCGGACAAGCCTTAACCAACTATTCCGTGCCCTGCAGGGCACGTTGCTCGAGAATGGCGTTAGATACAGGAAAGAGCCGCGGTATCGGGACTTCCGACCGGGTGACGTGCGCCATTCCCAGGCAGATGTTTCCAAGATCGTGCGACGGCTCGGCTACGTGCCGCAGTGTGATATCCATTGTGGAGTCAAGACTGCGATGCCTTGGTACGTCCTGTATTTTTCGGCTGAATCGGATAATCCTAGGTGTCCGGCAACTTCGGCAACCTCGTGATGATTGAGACCGAGTGCAGCCTACATCCTGCAGCAAATCGCCGCTTGCAGCAGCGGTTCGAGCAAAATACCCAATTCCGCTGGCTTCTCGACACGGATTGCGATGGCTCGACCCTGGACCAGTCGAATTTCAACCGCCTGCACGAGCGCCTAGTGACAACGGATGTGGCCCGACGCTTCTTCGACGAAATCGTCAATCTGCGCCGGAAGCAGAAGCTTCCGTCCTTGGACCACTCCACCGTACGCGGCACCTGGGTCGATGCTTGGGCCCCGCTCAAAAACTTCAAGCGGACGAACGCCACACGACCCAACGACAGTGACGATGGCACGGGGATGGTTGTCGACTTCAAAGGCGAAAAGCGCTCGCACCATACACATCAAAGGACGACCTACCCCGAGTCCAAGCTCATGCGAAAGGGCAACGCCCTGCCGGATAAGCTGAGCTACGGCGGGCATGTGCTCATGGAGAACTGCAATCAGCTATGCGTCGATATCCTCATTACCGAATCGACCCAGGCCGAGCTTCGCGCCGCGCGCGAATTGCTCCCCCTCGCGCTACGCTGCCACATTCACCCCAAGACGCTCGGCCCCTACGAAGGCTATAACGTGACGGTATTCGCCGGGTACCTGCGCGAGCACTATGTAAGACTTCACATCGCGCGCACCGAGGATCCAAAGACCCTTAGCTTCGATGGGCGAACCACCCGGACCAAGGGCTACCGGGTTAGCCAAGGAACGCGAAGGCGCGTCGGCGAGATCTTCGGTCTGTTGAAGACCGCCCGCGGGTTGCGAAGAACCCGTTTCATAAGCCGAGCGAAGACCCAGATGCCGCCCGTTTCCGGTGCCGCATACAACCTGCTCCGAATCTCCAAATACAGCGTTTCCGAGGTAATGGCATGAGCGCAAGCGCGCAAACGAAGCTTCTCGGCCACCGCCTTCCGCGAAGAACACAACTCAAAAGCAGCCCGAAAGCCATTCTGGGAAACGATGTCAGAATGAAATTTGATCTAAACCTCGGTGCCAGCGCCGCGGCGCTGGCTTTTGCATCAGGTTGCTGATGTTGACTCGCAAATCTTTTCAGCTAATTGTTGCCTCGGTCTTAGCGCGTGCGCCAAACTTCCTGCTCCCTATCTTGGCGATAAGAATCCTTGACTTTCCGTCGTATTCTATTTTTGCCGCTGGATTTGCGGCTGCAGGCTCAATGTCGGCGTTTATCGGGGAAGCAATTGCTGCCACAATTAGCCGGGAGTCATTTCGGGTCAATCAAGGTCGAGCAGGCAGTTTAAGTCTCTCCAAGTTCTTCTGCGCATCGGTTGTTTGCGCATATATTTTTATCGTTGCCCTAATAGGTCTTTATTTGCTCTTATCGATTCGCAAAATAGCAAATGATGAGAGGGCATGGCTCACAGCAGCAGCAACGATCCTGCTGCTACCGGCGTACCTGATACCTGCAGCCGCTACGGCACTTGCAAATGCACACCATCGTGGAAACGTCTCTACGCTCGCCACACTCATTGGTGTGCCTCTGTCGATCGCGTCGTCACTTCTCATAGGTGTAAATTTCGGCGTTGTCTATTTTTTGCTTGCCTATTTTATTTTTGTTGTACTGACAAATTATATCGTATGGATTAAGGCTGCGCCGACGCCGCGGTCAGAATATGCGCCGAGCTTGACCGAAATATACCGAAGCTATGGACCTGCACTTCTCGCCATCTTGCTTCCTTTTCTTCTTGGTGGGCCAGTACACGGCCTATGTCTATTTGTGCTTGCACGTGCTGCTGACGGACCCACCGAGCTAGCCAAATTTGTTGCGTACTACCCATGGAGTATTTCCGTTTCGGTTCTGGCCGCGATGTTAGCAAATTACGTTATTCAGACGCTTGTTGAACTCAAGCGAACTGATGACTATCGAGCCTTACGTAGGTTCATTGTCAAACTGCTAATTTTCGCGAATGTGATTGCGATTTCGATCTCCGGTTTGCTTTGGATTAACATTGATCTCGTATTCGTGCTGTACGGACCAAACTTTGAACGTGACCCAGTTTTGTTTGGCTGGATATTGGTATGCGGCATAGGGCTGACGATTATTAGCACGACCGGTCAAGTCCTAATCGGGATCGGAAGTAAAAAAGGTTTGATTTTCTGCGCAATGATAAATGCGTTGGTTTATGTCGGACTCTGCACTCTGTTAGTAGGCAACTTGAACCTCGGTGCGACCGGCCTGGCTCGATCGTTGTCATATTCGCTATTCGTTTTCGTATTAACTCATTTAATATTTATATTTCGATACCTGTATTTTTTGCCAAGATTAAGCGCTGCTAGTCGAAAAACACCCTGCTGACTCTAGCAATCCGATAACAGCATTAAAACAAAGCCCAACGAGATTTTCATGTTTTTGGCTTATCTATCGGTAACTATTTTTGCCTTGTCTGTAGCATATACACTGAAGATCGGATACTTTCTGCCAGCCTTTTTCTTGCTGTGCTATATGCTCCCATTTCTTCCGCTCCTTGCTGCGCCTCTGGGCATGGACGTGGTGTTCTGGACAGGAGAGCGCTTTGTGTATGCTGCCGATTCAGCGGAAGTTTCGCGGATGCAGCAAATTTGGCTGAGCTCTTCTGTCGGCGTTATTTTAGGTTTGATGGTCTCGCGCCTCCGCGTGCGACGGTCGGTTGCGAAGCATTCGCAGCAAACTGTTGCACAGCACGCCGTCTCATCTTTCGCTGTTTTGGGGTGGCATCGGGCAGCCTTAATTTTTCTTGTTTCGGCAGGGTTGATTTCTCTGAGACTCTCGACGGGCAGTGGAACGGAGAATGAGGTAGTTACAGGATATGAACTGATAGTTTGTCTGATGCTGCTTTTGTGCTGGACGCTCGTCATTCACACGGCAAACAAGGCTTATTTTTTTATAACTGGATGCTTAACCCTTACCTATGTATGGTCCCAAGTGCAGACGGGTGATCGTGACTTCTTCCTTGTTATTATTGCCCTGGCATTGAGAATGGGAGCAATCAGATCGGGGGCGAGAGGAATGCTCGCGATAGGAGCGCTGGGGTTGATCCTAGTGCTCGCCGGGGCCGTAATATCGATGGTGCGCTTGGATGTCGATCTAACAGCTGCGGGATTGTTTGAGTACATGGCGTTCAATTCATGGAATGCCACGATCCTACCTGTGCTGCTCATGGTCGAGGGCGAGGCGAATGAAGGGGGACTGCTCTATGGAAAAACTTACCTCGACCTGATTCTGTCAGTGCCGCCTTCGCCTATCTTCTCATTGCTCGGGATCGAGAAGCCAATTCAGGCGGACAACCCAGCTTTGTGGTTCTTTATCCCGGGCCTTGGGGGCATGCACGTTGTTGGCGTGGCGCTCCGGAATTTCGATCTCGTCGGCGTCGTCCTCCAGTCCTTTCTATTCGTACTAGTCCTCGCAGTCTTGGAGCGACGTCTTCGCGAAGCGCACAATCCGTGGAAAACTCTCCTCTATCTGTGCGTTTCTGGAGCAATGATGCATACCATTTGGTATGGATTTATTTCCATTATGAATACGCTTGTTTTTTATTTATTTCTATATTTCTTATTTTCAATAAGGTTTTATATCTCGACTGTAACGCCTCCGCAGCGCGAATTCTGCGCTCAGAAAGGCGAAAAATAGGAGTCGTCAGATTATGTGTGGTATTGCCGGGATTATGGCGCCGGCGGGTGGAAGCGAACTCGCTGCGTGTGTTGAACGAATGATTTCAGAGCTCGTGCATCGCGGCCCCGACGACGTCGGAATTTGGAGCGACAAAGGTGGGCACCTCAGTCTGGGCCATCGCAGACTTTCAATTCTCGATCTGTCGCCGCAGGGCCATCAACCGATGTGTTCGGCCAGCGGCCGCTATGTCCTCGCATTCAACGGCGAGATCTATAATTTCGGCGAACTTCGGCGGGAGCTTGAGGCAGGCGGTTGTGCCCCTCAATGGAGAGGGCATTCGGATACTGAGATATTTCTGGCGGCGGTCGAAGCATGGGGCGTCGAGATTTCCCTGAAAAGGTGCAGAGGCATGTTCGCGATGGCACTGTGGGATCGTGACTCGTGCACCTTGAACTTGATACGGGACCGGGCGGGTGAGAAACCGCTCTATTACGGCATGATTGAGGGGCGCTTCCTGTTCGCTTCAGAACTCAAGGCCCTGATTCCCGCGGCAGCGAACGGATTGCAGATCTGTCGCGACGCGCTGTCCGCGCAGATGCGATTTGGTTACGTTCCAGCGCCTCGTTCCATTTACCAAGGTATCTCGAAGCTTCCTGCGGGACATTATCTAGCCGTTACTTATGGCGGCGAAGTATCCACCCCTCGCCCATATTGGTCCCCTCAATCATCCGAAATTCTTGCCCTGCGGGATGAGTTGGCAGGGAAGGGCGATGACGAGTTGATTGGGCTCGTCGATCAGACACTGCGTGAATCAGTCAGATTGGAGACTGTTGCGGACGTTCCCTTGGGTGCGTTCTTGTCTGGTGGAGTGGATTCCAGTACGGTCGTTGCATTGATGGCGGCACAGGGAACAAGGAGGATTCGAACCTACACCATTGGCTTCAACGAACGCGAGTTCGATGAGGCACCGTATGCGAAGGCTATCGCCAATCATCTCGGTACAGATCATACGGAGTTGTACGTCAGCGCAAGTGATGCGGCGGCAGTGATTCCGCAACTCTCGGCGATTTACGATGAACCGTTTGCAGACTCGTCGCAAATCCCTTCCATTCTCGTTTCGCGAATGACTCGGCAGCACGTCACAGTGGCACTCTCAGGCGATGGTGGTGATGAATTGTTTCAGGGCTATCCCCGCTATGCGATTACTGCCAGCCTTTGGCGACGGACCTGCAGGTTTCCGTTGGCGCTGCGTCGCCCCCTTGCTGCGATGCTGCAATCCGTGTCCGTACAGCGTTGGGACGGTTTGTTCGCAATACTCCCCGAATCCCAAAGAGGACGGGTCAATGGGCGGAGGATGCATCGCCTGGCGCAGCTTATAGTGTCCGGAAGCCTTGGGGAAATGTACGAAAGACTGATGACGCAGTGGCAGCCCGAGGATGGGCTAGTGCTTGGTGCTTCAAAGGCTTTTTCACTGACCCAGGAGTGGCCCTTGAGCTCCGACGATATTGGAATGATCCGGCGTTGGGATTTTCTTCAACATCTGCCCGATGATCTCCTTGTCAAAGTCGACCGTGCCGCGATGAGCGCAAGTCTTGAAACGCGAGCGCCTCTGCTTGATCGGCGTGTGATTGAATTGGCGTTTGCACTGCCCAAGCGGATGCTGGTCAGGGACGGCGTCGGGAAATGGGTGCTTCGTCGGGTTCTAGATCGCTATGTTCCGCGTGAGCTAATTGATCGACCTAAGGCGGGCTTTTCGATTCCTCTCGCTGAGTGGCTACGAGGACCACTCCGTGGCTGGGCGGAAGACTTGTTGTGTCCTGCCAATATTCGCTCGCAGGGGCTACTTGATGCGGAGAAAATTGCGAAGATCTGGGAGCAACATGTCTCAGGCGTCTTCGATCGCAGTCTTTATATATGGAATGTACTGATGTTTCAGGCTTGGCTTACTGGCACCAAGTCTCGGGAGATGTACATTGGAGCTCCTCGTGAGGAGCGCGTCGGAGCATGAGAATCGTCGTCAACGCCTTGTCTGCCCGCCTTGGGGGCGGCCAGACGTACGTGCGGAATTTGTTCGCCCATCTTCCTGACTCTGACGACCTCGAAGTCTTGATCTTTGCACCGGATCAACTCGATCTCCCCGAGGACGATCGTATCCGTCGGGTGAGGACAACCTGGCCTACTACGAACCCATACCTCCGAACGCTGTGGGAGCGATTTCTGCTCCCAGCGTTCTTGCGGCGGACCCAGGCGGACGTTCTTTTTTGCCCCGGTGGTGTAGTGACAACACGTGTACCGCGTCGATGCCGTGTGGTCACCATGTTCAGGAACATGATGCCCTTCGATCCAAGCGTTTGGCAGAGATTGCCGCTTGGGGGGCAGCGGTTGCGAAATATGCTGCTGAGAAGACTGATGCTTAAGAGCCTGATGCAGGCCGATCTTACGATCTTTATTTCGGAGTATGCGCGCCAAGTGATTGAGGCACTCGGTCGAATCCCTAATCCCGTGACCATCCCTCATGGCGTCGGAGAGGTGTTTCGTACGCATGGCAGGGCCGTTCCCCGTCCTGAATTTCTGCCTAGTGGCGAATACATGCTCTACGTATCGCGCTTCGACGTATATAAACATCATTATGAAGTGGTAACCGCATACTCGAATCTTACAGAGTCGCTGCAGAGTCGTTTTGCGTTAATCTTGGCTGGCGAAACCAACTCTCTGGAGGCCGACCGGATAAGATCGTTGATCGTCGATCGTCGATTGGTAGGACGCGTTTACTTATTGGGTGGAGTGCGCTATCTCGATCTGCCTGCGGTTTACCATCATGCCAAACTAAACCTTTTTGCTTCGTCCTGCGAAAACTGTCCGAATATCCTGCTTGAGACCCTTGGGGCTGGTAGGCCAGTGCTTTCGTCCAATGTCATGCCCATGCCGGAGTTTGGCGGCGATGCCGTGCACTACTTCTCGCCCGACGATCCAGAAGACATCCGCAGGGCGATGGAGGCAGTGCTGGACGACGAGACGTATGCCGAACGGCTTGGAGCGGCAGCGGCGGAGCGAGCGAAGCGATACGATTGGGCTCTGACCTCGAAGAAAACGTGGGCCAGCATCTTCAGCCTAATCGAGCGGAGGCCCGAAGAATGATGGTGTTTAATTGAATATGTCCGCTACTCCAAAATGCTCTTAAATTGAACTTTTTGACGAGAATTAAAGGATACAAAGGCAAGAAATGCGCAGCGGCGCACGGGCTGGTTTGAGAGCAGCGCGGTCTTATTAACCCGGCAATCAAATAGCCAAGTTACTGCGCGTACCGAACGTACTCATGGCTGAAATACGACCGCACCCGATCCGGCATCGCAGCAATACGCTCCATGCACGTGCGCGCCTTCTCG
>JAFEFM010000497.1 GCA_018240585.1 Pseudomonadota bacterium | reverse complement strand
GAGGAGGGCCTCAGGGAGCGGGAGGCCCATCTGGACAAGCGATCCAGAGAAATGGAGGCAACCGTTCAGGAGGCGAACGAGCGTGCCCTCGAATCCCATCAGCTCCGCCTACGCATGGAGAGTCAGGTCGCGGCCTTGAAGCTGAGGATCGGAGACCTGGAGGCCAACCTCGCGGAGTCTCAGAAGAAGTTGGCGGAGGAGTCGCATAGGGTCCTTGAGCACCAGCGCACGATCGACGAAAAGGATGCCGAACTCGTGCGCCAGTTCTCCTCGCTGGACGCGGCGAGACTTGCCATCGAGCAAACTAATGAACATCACCGCCTGGAGACCCATCGGCTGTTGCAGCAACTGGACAACGAGCGTCAAACTGCGAACAAAGAACGGAGGCAACAGAACGTCGAGGTAGAGCGCGCGCGCAAGGACGCGGCCACGGCCCGCGAGGCATTCGTAGCGCTGCGTGAGGACTGCACCCGACTCAAGGCAGAGAGCGTCAAGGCATGCGAGAGGGTGACAGAGGCAACAGCCTCAATGGAGACCCTGCGAAGCAGCCTCGAGAAAGCTGAGGCCCAACTCTCCATATCGGAGAGTAACCTTGCTGCGGTGAGAGTGCGGCACGAGATGGCTGATCAACTCCGGCAAGAGGTAATGGTCAAGCTTAACGTCCAGGCTGAGGAAATCGGACAACTGCGGCAAGAAATTGCAAATCTTAGGAGGAGACGCGTCAAGAGCCGGGCTCCAGAAGAGAGCGCTCTTAGGAGTAAGGAAGAAACAGTTGCGAAACGGGGAAATAGTGGCTGAGACCGCTGCACAACCCTTCGCGTCAGGCTCTCGTAGCTCTCCACTTTTGGTGAGCGTGGCCAGATTTGGCCGAGAAAGAAGAGCCTTTTCAGCGACACCTATCAACGGCAATCCGGAGCGCCGCCCTGCTGGGTGCAAGTAAAGACGGCTAAGACCTATCCTGCGAACGGTGTTTTGCCTACCCGAGCCGACAGCGGTCCTACTGAAGTCAGGATTGCGGTGGGCAAAGGAAATGTCTCGGTTCGGTGCAGAAATTTCTGCTCGCTGTGTAAATGTGTCGGCAGGAAGCAGTACGCATAGTTTTTGGGCAAAATCCGTATGTGTAGTATCCCGTCCCAAGGATTTACTTAGTTGCACTTGTAAGTCTTCGTGTGCAGCGTTGTCGCTGCATAGTCCTCTAGTTTACATAATGCACATTATCACGGTTCCGCACGAACCACGCTTCACCATTATTCGGAATGTGGTGCGGGGAAAGAGACTCGAACTCTCACGCCTTGCGGCGCTGGAACCTAAATCCAGTGCGTCTACCAATTCCGCCATCCCCGCGTGATCGGCAGTTCGTGAAGCGCGCGCATTATACACGCGCCGGCCGGCTCCACCTCCGGTGTGAGCCGGCCGGGCGCAGTCGCCTCTCGGCCGTCAATGGCCGATGCGGCCGTAGTTGTCCTCGAAGCGCACGATGTCGTCCTCGCCGAGATAACCGCCCGACTGCACTTCGATGATCTCCAGCGGCAGCCGGCCCGGGTTGGCCAGGCGGTGCGTGTGGCCAAGCGGAATGTAGGTCGACTCGTTCTCCGCCAGCAGGTAGACCTTGTCGCCGCAAGTCACCTCGGCGGTGCCGCGCACGACGATCCAGTGTTCGGCGCGGTGATGGTGCATCTGCAGGCTCAGCTTGGCACCGGGATTGACGACGATGCGCTTCACCTGGAAGCGCTCACCCGCGTCGATCGAGTCGTACCAGCCCCACGGCCGATACACCTTGCGATGGCTCTGGGCAAGGCTGCGGCCTTCCGCCTTGAGCCGCGCGACGACTTTCTTGACGTCCTGCGTGCGGCTCTTGTGGGCGACCATCACCGCGTCAGGCGTCTCGACCACGACCATGTCCTCGCAGCCGATCGCCGCCACCAGGCGGTTGCTGGCATGCACCAGCGTGTTGCGGCTCGCTTCGAACATCACCTCGCCACGCGCACTGTTGCCCTGCGCGTCCTTGTCGGAGACCGCCCACAGCGCATCCCACGCGCCGACATCCGACCAGCCTGCGGACAGGGGCACGACGACGCCTGCCCCCAGTTCCGGTGCAGACGGCAGCCGCTCCATCACCGCGTAGTCGATCGAATCCGAGGGGCAACGCTCGAATGCTGCGCGATCGACGCGCAGGAAGTCGGCGTCGCGCGCCGATCCAGCCGCGGCGTCGGCACAGGCCGAGGCCATCGCAGGATTGCATTGCGCGATGGCGCGCAGCCACACCGACGCCTTCATCATGAAGATGCCGCTGTTCCAGAAGAAATGGCCGCTGTCGACATAGGCCTGGGCGGTCTGTGCGTCGGGCTTCTCGACGAATTCGAGCAGGTTGCGGGCGGTATCGGCGCCGGCCGGCACATCGCCCGCTCGGATGTAGCCGTAGCCGGTCTCGGGGCGGTCGGGCACGATGCCGAAGGTCACGAGCGCCCCCTCCGCCGCGAGCCGTGCGCCTTCGCCAATGCCGCGCTGGAACGCACTCACGTCGGCGATGACGTGGTCCGCCGGCATCACCAGCAGCACCGGATCGCCCTCCTCGCTCGCCACATGCGCTGCCAGCGTGAGCGCCGGCGCCGTGTTGCGGCCGACCGGTTCGAGCACGATCTGCGGCGAACGCACGCCGATCTGGCGCAACTGCTCGGCGATGATGAAACGGTATTCCTCGTTGCTCACGACGATGGGACGCGGATCGACGTCCATCGCCTCGAAGCCCTTCAGCCGTAGCGCGGTCTCCTGCAACAGCGAATTCTCGCCGGTCAGCGGCAGTAATTGCTTCGGATAGGTTTCGCGTGAGGCGGGCCACAAGCGGGTTCCCGAACCGCCGGAAAGAATTACGCTCTTGATGGTCATCTGCTGGATCTCGTGTGGAATCTTAGAAAGCGCGTTGCTGGCGTGTGCGGATGCAAGTCTTAGTGCAGCACTTCGCGCAGCATGCGGCGCACGCCTGCGCGCCAGTCGGGCAGCACGAGGCCGAAGCGCTCGTGCAGGCGCGAGGTGTCGAGCCGCGAATTGAGCGGTCGCCGCGCGGGTGTGGGGTAATCCGAGGTCGGGATGGCGGCGATGTCGGTCACCTTCAGCGCGAGGCCCAGTGCGCGTGCTTCGTCGATGACGAAGCGCGCATAGCCGTGCCAGCTTGTCTCGCCGGCCGCCGCCAGGTGATACGTGCCCGACAGGCCGGGCTCGCGCAGTCCGCTGCGCAAGGCATGGGCGCTGACGTCGGCGATCAGCTCGGCGCCGGTGGGCGCGCCCACCTGGTCGTCGATCACGGTCAGGCGGTCTCGCTCGGCGGCCAGGCGCAGCATCGTGCGCGCGAAGTTGCCGCCGCGCGCCGCATAGACCCACGAAGTGCGCAGGATCAGGTGGCGGCAGCTGCTGGCACGGATCGCCTCCTCGCCCGCCAGCTTCGTGCTGCCGTACACCGACATCGGCGCGGTGGCATCGTCCTCGCGCCACGGCCGGTCGCCGCTGCCGTCGAAAACGTAATCGGTGGAGTAATGCACCAGCCAGGCGTCCAGTGCCGCGGCCTCGCCAGACAGGCAGGCGACGGCCTCCGCGTTGATGGTGCGGGCAAGTTCCGGCTCACTCTCGGCCTTGTCGACGGCGGTGTAGGCCGCCGCGTTGACGATCACGTCTGGCTTCAGCCGGCGTACGGTCGTGACCAGATCGGCCGGTCGCGAGAGGTCGCCACTCAGTTCGCCATCGCCCGCGCGACCCAACGCCACCACCTCGCCCAGCGGTGCGAGCGAACGCTGCAGTTCCCAGCCCACCTGCCCGTTACTGCCCAACAACAGAATCTTCATGCCCCTGCCCTTGCATTGCGGAAATTCCGGCGTCGGGATTATCGCATCGGGGTGGGCAGGCAAGGCGTGCAATGCTGCCGCATCAGGGCTTACATGCGTGGCCGGTTGGCATAACCCGTCATCTCCAGATAGCCGCGGCCAATTTCACGTGATCCGCCATCTGCTCCACCCGCCCCCGCGTCGTCGATGGTTTCCAGCAGGCGCACCGCCCCCTCCCAGTAGATCGCGCCCGTCGAACGCGAGCTGTCGAGTTCCTGGTCGTCCATCAAGGGCACCAGACGGAATTGCCGTGTGCGCTCGCCAGGCTCGGCCGGGGGGAGTTCGAGGCGCCACTCGACCGGATAGTCAGCGCCGGTGCGCGGTGAACGCCAGACGCGAAGCGGCACGAAGCGCACCGCATCAGGGCCTTCCCCGCGGCGGATCTGCCCTTTCTCCACGAAAGTCAAAGCGGCCCACATCGGCTGGCCGTCGCGATCGCGCATGCGGAAGGCCATCAGCGAGCCACCTTCGTGCAGGTTGATGCCGATCCAGTCCCAGCCTTTCGCGCGCTCCGGCATCAGCTCGCTGGACCACTCGTGATCCAGCCACGCCGTGCCTCGAACCGCATGACGCCGGCCATCGAGCGTCAGGGTGCCCTCCACCTTCAATTGCGGGCGGCTGTAGTAGTGGCTGGCGTGGCGGGGATCGGGCGCCTTCCGGCTGAAACCGCCACGCCCATTCAGCACGGGCGCGGTGCCGGGCACGAAGTCGAGTTCGAACGAAAAGGCATCGGTCGACGCTCGTGCGCGGTAACGGGTGCCATCCCACTCCAGCAGCCAGTCGCGTATCCAGGCGCGGGTTCGCCCTTCCTCGGCACCCGCCAGCGGAGGCAGCGCGCGCTCGGCGCGTTCGCCATGCTGCAGCCGGCCCGCCGCGGGGTCGGCGATGGCGGCATGGGCGAGCACCAACTGCGTCGGCGCGAAGCGGCTTGCGCTGCGCTCCCCGATACCGGTGCGCACGCGAAAGAAGGTCACCTGGAAACCACGATCGGTACCGGTTTCGTCGGTGATCCAGCCGGTGACGTACCACCATTCGGTGCGAAATGCGGGGTGGGCACCCAGATCGCGCGGAAAGGCGAGCGCTACATCCGGCCGCACGGGGGCAAAGTCCGCTGCCGCTGCCGCTGCCGCTGCCGCTGCCGGCGCCAGCGCCAGCGCGGCAAAGAAGAGGAAGACCAAGGCCTGCAGCCGATGCAGGATGGCGTGGACGAAGCCGCCGCTCCCCTGCCCCATCCATCCGGCCAACGGCGCGTGTCGCATCACCAGTCCTCCTTCACCGCCAGCACTGCCGAGCGCCGCATCGCATGCGCGCCGGCAAGCCGGGCCACCGCGCCGGCAAGCACCAAGAGCCCGAGCGCGAACAGCCCCAACGCACGCCAGGGCACGGCGTAGTCCATGCTCCAGTGGAAGCTCTGGCGGTTTACTACCTCGACCAGCACCACCGACACGCCGCCCCCGCCGAGCAGCCCCGCCAGCACCCCCATCAGGCACGCCAGGCTGCCCTCCAGCGCCAACAAGCGGCCCACGTCGCGCCGGGTGAAGCCTAGGTGCCGCAACATGCCGAACTCGCCGCTTCGTGTCGCCGCCTGCGCGGCGAAGGTCGTGGCGATTCCGAACAGGCCGATCGCCACCGCAACTGCCTCCATCAGGTAGGTGATGAGGAAAGTCCGGTCGAAGATCTGCAGCGTGACGGCACGGATCTCCCCCGGCCGGGCAATCTCCACTCTGTCCCTGCCGAAAAGCTCCCTGAGCGCGGACGCGACGCGATCGGCGTCACCCACGTCGGCAAGCCGGAGCGAGATGTCGTTGATGCGCTCGTCGCCGCTCAGCGCGACATAGTCAGCGCGCTCGACGACCACTGCGCCATGCTGGCGGGCGTAGTCGCGCCAGATGCCGGCGACAGTGAATGCGTGCAATGTCCCGGCAATCGGCAGATCCAGCCGGTCGCCCGGCTTCAGCTCCCGTGCGTCGGCAATCGCTTCGGAAATCCAGGCGGGCGGACGCCTCGCATCGCGCGCTGGCGTGCGCGTGCCATCGACCAGCGGCAACCCCCAGCCCTGCGCCACCGGTCGCGCCAGCAGCGTCACCGGCGCGCTGTCAGCATCCAGCCTGAGGTTGATTGCACGCACCGCATCCACGCCGGCCACGCCCGGCAGCGAGCGAATGCGTTGCAGCGCCGCGTCGTCCAGGTAGCCGCTGGCCGAGGCCGGCGAGGCGCGAAGATAGAGATCGGCGGGCAGCACCTGCGTCAGCCAGTCGTCCACCGACAGGCGGAAGGAATTGACCATGATCGCCATCGCCGACGCCAGCGCAACGCTCGCCACCACGCCGGCCGCTGCCACGACCACTTGCTGCGGCGCAGCGACGAACCGCGCCCGCGCCAGACGCCACACCGGCCAGCGGCCCGCTGCGAGCAAGCGGGACGTGAGTATCGCCAGCGGCGGCAGCGCAAGGATGGCCGCTGCCAGGATCAGCACGACCGACGCGTAACCGCCCACCGGGATGCCGCCGACGGCCGGCAGCAGACTGGCCGCCACCGCCGCCGCCATGAACGCCAGCGACGCAAATGCCCTGCCCTGCCCGGATCCGCTGGCGCTCCCGGGCAGCCCGGCGGCGTGCAGGGCGCGGGCCGGCACCACACGCGCCGCTTCGCGCGCGGGCGCCCAGGTGCCGCCGACCCCCGCGGCGATGCCGAGCAGCAGGTAGGCTGTCGATGAGACCGGATCGAAATGCAGTGTCGGCACGACGCCCTGGAAGAAGCCCGCTCCCAGATCGGCGCCGGCAAAGCGGAAGGCCAGCGCCGCGAGGCCATGTCCCAGGGCCACGCCGAGCAGTCCTCCGGCGCAACCAAGGGTCGCGCCCTCGGCGAGCAGGCCGCGCACGAGTTGCCCCCGCTCGAGCCCCAGGGCACGGAGCACGGCGAACTCGCGCCGGCGCCGCACGACGGCGAGCCACTGCGCAGAGAAGACGAGGAAACCGCCGGTCAGCAGCGCGATCGCCGCCAGCATGTTGAGGTTGACGCGATAGGCACGCGACAGGTTTGCCGCCTCGGTGGTCGCCTCGTCCACCGTGCGCAGCACCACGCCTGCGGGCAACAGCGGCGTCAGCGCGGCCAGCGCCTGGCCGGGCGTCACGCCAGCCGCCAGGCGCAGATCGATGCGGGTGAGCAGCCCGGCACGGTCGAAGCTGTCCTGCGCCGCGGCGATGTCCATCACGCCGATGCGCTCGCGCGCGCCGGCCAGCTTGCCCGCAACCTCGAGTTCATTCAGGCGCAAGCCGGACTGCACGGTGAGCCGCCGGGGCGCCGAGCTCCCGACGCCGGCTCGGCCGTCAAACAGGAAGGCTTCAGCCTCGGCCGACAGGAATAACGCATCCTGCCGCAGCGCAGCCAGCCGGTCGGATTCAGCGCCAGTTTTGTCCTCGGCTACCGGCAGCAATTGCGGCTGCACGGCGGCGACGCGGAACAGGTCGACCCCCAGGATTCGCAAGGGCACGCTGCGGCCCGGCACGAGCGCATCCACTTCCACCACCGGGCTCGCCTCGGCGACTTCCGGCCGCTGCGCGAGGCGGACATAGAGCCCCTCGTCGAATCCTTCGCGCGGCCCGACCACCTGCAGGTCGGCAACGCCGGACATGCGCCGCACGCCCTGGCCGAATTCGGCCAAGGCCGCGCCGTGGATGATCTGCACCGCCAGGCCGAGCGCCACACCGAGCGCGATCGACAGCAGCGACAGCGCGCTCGCCAGCCGGCGCTTGAGCAGGCTGGCGACGAAGATGCGGCGCAGCACGCTCGTCATGCTGTCGCGCCGACATCCACGAGCAGGCCGCGGCGCAGTTCGAGCACCCGGTCGGCCCGCGCCGCGGCGGTGCGCGAATGCGTGACCAGGATGCCCGCCGCACCGCCCTCCCGGATCTGTTCCAGCAGCAGCCCGAGGACACCGGCCGCACGCTCGGGATCGAGATTTCCGGTGGGCTCATCGGCGAGCACGACGGACGGCTTGTGCACCAGCGCGCGGGCGATGGCGACGCGCTGCAGCTCGCCGCCGGACAGCACCTGGGGCGCGTCGGCGCCGCGTCCGCCCAGGCCGACGCGCTCCAGCATCGCCTGCGCACGCGCATCGGCTTCGTCGTCGGCGACGCCCAGCAGCCACAGGGGCAGCGCCACGTTGTGCAGCACGCTCAGGTGCGGCAGCACATGAAAGGCCTGGAACACGAAGCCGAAGTGGGCTCGCCGCAGCCGCGCGAGGCGGTCGTCGTCGAGGCCGCGAACCTCTTGGGTGCCGACCACGATGCTGCCGCCGTCGGCCACGTCCAGCCCGGCGATGCAGTTGAGCAGGGTGGATTTGCCTGCGCCCGACTCGCCGACGATGGCAACACACTCGCCGCCTTCAACCTGCAGCGAAAGGCGGTCGAACAGGGTGCGAGGCGGCTTGCCCGGCAGGGTCTTGATGAGTGAATGGATACGCAGCATGGCAGCAAGGACCGCTTGATCCAGCGAAAAGTGCCCGAACGGCTTCTTCGCTTATACTCCGCGCGCCCTGCACGCGCCAAAACTCCCTGGCCCGTGTCTGCCGCCCCGCCCGCTGACCCCATGCCCGTCGACCACTACGAGAACTTTCCTGTCGCATCCGTACTGCTGCCGTCTTCGCTGCGCGAGCCGGTGGAGGCGATCTATCACTTTGCGCGCAGCGCCGACGATGTGGCCGACGAGGGCGATGCGCAGCCGATGGCGAGGCTGGCGCGGCTGCATGACTACCTGATCGCGCTCAATGCAATGGAACGCGGCGAGGCGGTGCGAGACGCGAGCCTGGCGCCGATGTTCGACCGCCTGGGGCGCGCGGTGCGCGAACACGGGCTGCCGGTGCAATTGCTGCGCGACCTGCTCGACGCCTTCAGCCAGGACGTGGGCAAGACGCGCTATGTCGACTTCGCCGAACTGCGCGACTACTGCCGGCGCTCGGCCGATCCGGTGGGCCGGCTGCTGCTGCATCTCTACAAGGCGGCCACGCCCGACAACCTGCTGCTGTCCGACCGCATCTGCACCAGCCTGCAACTGATCAACTTCTGGCAGGATGTCGCCCTCGACTGGCGCAAGAACCGCATCTACCTGCCGCAGGACGATCTGGCGCGCTTCGGTGTCGACGAAGCGATGATCGCCGCGCTGTGCGCAGGCAGCGCCACCATCGACGCGAACTGGCGCGCCCTGCTCGCCTTCGAGGTGCGGCGCACGCGCGCGATGATGCTGGAAGGCGCACCGCTGGCGACCCGCCTGCCCGGGCGCATTGGCTGGGAGCTGCGGCTGGTGGTGCTGGGCGGGCTGCGCATCCTCGAACGCATCGAAGCGGTGGGCTACGACGTCTTCCGGCAGCGGCCGGCGCTGGGCAAGCGCGACTGGCTGCGCCTGGGCTGGCGGGCCCTCAACTGGAAATCGGCATGAATCCCCACGACTACTGTCAGCAGAAGGCCGCCAAGAGCGGCTCCAGTTTCTACTACAGCTTCATGTTCCTGCCGCCCGAACGTCGGCAGGCGATCACTGCGCTGTATGCCTTCTGTCGCGAGGTGGACGATGTGGTCGATGAATGCCATGACCCGTCGATCGCGCAGACCAAGCTGGAGTGGTGGCGCCAGGAAGTCGCGCGGGTGTATGGCGGCACGCCGACCCACCCCGTCGGGCATGCGCTCAAGGACGTCGCGCCCGCCTTCAACCTGCCGCAGGAGCAACTGCTCGAGATCATCGACGGCATGGCGATGGACCTGTCGCAGACGCGCTACCTCGACTTCAAGGGCCTGCAGCTCTATTGCTACCGGGTCGCGAGCGTGGTGGGTCTGCTGGCGGCCGAAATCTTCGGCTATCAGGATCGGCAGACGCTCAAATACGCGCATGACCTCGGACTCGCCTTCCAGCTCACCAACATCATCCGCGACGTGGGCGAGGATGCGCGCCGTGGCCGCATCTACCTGCCCATGGAGGATCTGCAGCGCTTCAACGTCCCCGCCAAGGACATCCTCGAGGCGCGCCATTCAGACGCGTTCCGCCAGTTGATGGAGTTCCAGGCGCAGCGCGCCGAGCAGTTCTACGAGCAGGCCTTCGCCTACCTGCCGGCCATCGACCGCAAGGCACAGCGCCCCGGCCTGGTGATGGCGGCGATCTACCGCACGCTGTTGCGCGAAATCGCCGCCGACGGCTTCCAGGTGCTGGACCGGCGCACCTCGCTCACGCCGCTGCGCAAGGTCTGGCTGGCGGGCACCACCTGGTTCAGGGGCTGAGCCGATGAGCGTGCCGGCAGTCGCGGTCATCGGAGGCGGCTATGCCGGGCTCGCCTGCGCGGTCGAACTCGCGCGCCGCGGCGTGCATGTCACCGTGTTCGAGCGCTCGCATACGCTGGGCGGGCGCGCACGCGTGGTGCACAAGGACCCGCATTGGCGCGTCGACAACGGACAGCACATCCTGATCGGCGCCTATGCCGAGCTGACCCGTCTGCTGCGGCTCACCGGCGGCTCTCCGCGCCAGCTCGAACATCTGCCGCTCACCCTGCATGTGCCCGGTCGGCTCCATCTGCGGGCTGCGGCGCTCCCCGCGCCCTTCCATCTCGCGGTCGGCCTGCTGCGGGCACAGGGACTGAGCTGGAGCGACAGGCTGGCGATGCTGCGCCTGATGCGCGCCCTGAAGCGCGACGGTTTTCGCGTCGCGCCAGGCGCCACGGTGGCGGATCTGTTGCGCACGACCGGCCAGACGGCCAACCTGATCCAGCTCGTGTGGGAGCCGCTGTGCGTGGCGGCGCTCAACACGCCGATCGCCGAGGCCTGCGCGCAGGTCTTCGCCAACGTGCTGCGCGACAGCCTCGCTTCCAGCGCGGCCGCCAGCGAGCTGCTGATTCCGCGCGTCGATCTTTCGGAGCTGTTCCCCGTTCCGGCTGCGCGCTTTCTCGCCACCCGCCGCGGCAGGCTGCGCACCGGCAACGCCATCACCGCGATCCAGCCGGTCGACGGCGGTTTCCGCCTCGAAGGCGACCCCGGCAGCCAGCCCTGGCAGCAGGTGGTGCTGGCGACCGCGCCCTACCATGCCGCGCCGCTGCTGGCCTCGACCGGGGCCTGCGACCGGCTCGCGGGACAGATCGACGCCCTGCCCCACGAACCGATCGTGACGGTGTACCTGGCCTTGGGCCGAGGACAGCAGCTCCCCTGCGCGATGATCGGGCTGGTAAGTGGCAGCACGGCCGGACCGGCGCAATGGGCCTTCGACCGCGGCCGCCTCGGCGGCCCGGAAGGCCTCATCGCCTGCGTGATCAGCGCCAGCGGACCGCATGAGCAATTGGCGCGCGACGAGCTGATCCTGGCCACCCATGGGCAACTCGAACGCCAGCTCGGGCGTCGCCTGCCGGCGCCGGAATGGTCTCAGGTCATCGTCGAGAAACGCGCGACCATTGCCTGCCGGCCGGGCATCTTCCGCCCCGGCATGCGCACGCCGCTGCCCGGCCTGTGGCTGGCCGGTGACTACATCGACTCCGACTACCCGGCAACGCTGGAGTCCGCAGTACGCTCCGGCGTTGCCTGTGCGCACGCCATCTTCGGCAGCGTCGGTGTTGCGTCCTGAATACCTGCGGATCGGACGAAAGCCCCGTAGGAGCGGACCTGGCCGCGACCGGCGAACGAAATCGCGGCCAGGTCAGCTCCTACACGCCGTGACACCCTCCCGCCGCCTTAGCGATTGTCACAGAGGTGTCGCAGCACCGGATTGAGCATCGCTGCGCCCATCAGTTTGCTGCGCGCACCGTTCCAGCCGGTGTGCTCGTCAGGGAGCCTGGCGTTGTCCTTGAAGGGCATCTCCAGCGTCAGCGAGACGCAGCCGAAGTGGTTCGCCACCCACTTGCTGGCCAATGTCAGCAGCTCCTCGCCGAAGCGTCCGGGCTTGTATCCTTCCTCGGTCTGGAAATCCGGGCACACGGTCGCGAAGCACTCGATGAAGCGCGCCTGAAGGGCAGCCGCTTGGGAAGTGAAGCCGGGCACCTCTTCCGCCGTGGAGAAGAAAACGTAGGGCAGCGCCTCGTCGCCGTGGATGTCGAGGAAGAGGTCGCAGCCGGTGCGCTGCATCTCCGCGCGCACCAGGAAAACCTCGGGGCTCGCCAGCGGATCGGGTTCGCGCCATTCGCGGTTCAGGTTGCGCCCGGCCGCATTGGTGCGCAGGTTGCCCTGCACCGCGCCGTCCGGGTTCATGTTCGGCACGATGTAGAGCACCGCATGCTCGCGAATCCTGCGCGCCACCGCGTCCGCCGGATCGAGCAGGCGCTCGAGCAGGCCTTCGACGAACCATTCCGCCATCGTCTCGCCGGGATGCTGGCGCGCGGTGATCCACACCGGCTTGCGCCCGGGCGCCGCTTGGCCGACCACGATCATGTCCAGGTCGCGGCCCTCCACGGTCGCGCCCAGGTTGCGCAGGCAGGCGAAGGGCGATGCGTCGGCGCGGCCGAGGAGCGCGAGATGGCGTTCGAAGGAGTAAGGCTCGAAATACGCGTAGTAGATCGTGTCCCGCTCCGGGGTGTGATCGACGATCAGCTTGCCGTCCTCATATCGGGTGGTCGGGATGCGGAACCAGTTGCGGCGATCGTAGGATGCCACGCAGCGGTAGCCGGGCCAGCCGTCGGGGTAGGCAGCCTCGCCCGCGTTCTCGAACACCATGCGCAACTTAGTCCCGGCGCCGCCATGCAGGCGGAAGTGGAACCACTGGCGAAAATCGGCAGCGTTGTCGGCGCGCAGGCGCAGGCGGATGTCCTGCGGGTCGTCCAGGCTGACGACCTCGATGGCACCGGAATCGAAGTTTGAGCTGATGCGCATGACGGCCCTCAGTCCAGACGACGGCGGAAGACGAGCTTGTCGGCTTCGGAGGCGTCAGCGGCAAAGGCGTAGCCCTCGTTGTCGAACGCCTTCAGCGCGTCGATGTCGTCGATGCGGCGCTCGATCACGAAACGGCTCATCAGGCCGCGCGCGCGCTTGGCGTAGAAGCTGATGATCTTGTAGCGGCCAGCTTTCCAGTCCTCGAACACCGGCGTGACGATGCGGCCTTTGATCGCCTTCGCCTTCACCGACTTGAAGTATTCGTCGGAGGCGAGGTTGAGCAGCACCGGCTCGCCACCATCCTCCGTCTCGCGGGCAAGCAAGCCGTTCAGTTCGGCAGTGATGCGCTCGCCCCAGAAGGCGTACAGATCCTTGCCGCGTGGATTGGCGAGCCGTGTTCCCATCTCGAGGCGGTAGGGCTGCATCAGGTCGAGCGGGCGCAGCACGCCGTAGAGGCCGGACAGGATGCGCAGATGATCCTGGGCCCAGGCGAGATCGGCATCGCTCAATGTGGTCGCTGACAGGCCTTCATACACGTCGCCATTGAACGCGAGCACCGCCTGCTTGGCGTTCTCCCGATCGAAAGGGCGCGACCAGCTCGCGTAGCGCGCCACGTTCAGCGACGCGAGCGGGTCCGACAGCGACATCAGCTCGGCGATCTCGGCCGGCGAACGCTGCCGCAGGATCTCGATCAGCGCTTGCGCGTCATCGAGAAAATCGGGCTGGGAATGGACTGCGGTCGTGGGCGCGGTCTCGAAATCGAGCGCCTTGGCAGGGGAAATGACGAGGATCATGGGCTCGGACGATCTATGGACTGAGTGGCTGCGATGGTAGCAAGACGACCGCTGCGGCCGATTAGCGGCCGGCGGACGAGCGTGCGGCGAGGACTTGCCGGCGTTGCTCGAACAGGCAGATTGCGGCGGCGGCGCCGACGTTGAGCGATTCGATGCCTTTCTGCATCGGGATCGTCAGCAGCGCGTCGGCCTCTCGCAGCAAGGTGGGAGACAGCCCCTGCCCTTCCGCGCCGAACATCCACGCCACCGCGCCGGCCAGGTCGAGTTCGTACAGCGAGCGCGCGCGCGGCGCCAGCGCCGTGGCGAGCTTGAGGCCGGGAAAGGCACGCAGAACGGCCAGCACGTCGGCGTGCTCGCGGATGCGGACGACGAAATGCGCCCCCATGCCGGCGCGCAAGACCTTGGGCGACCATGCCTGCGCGCAGCCCTCGGTGAGCAGCACATCGGCGACCCCAGCGGCGGCGGCGGTGCGCAGGATGGTGCCCAGGTTGCCGGGATCCTGCACGCTGTCCAGCACGACGACATTGCCGGCGGGCACCTGCGCCGCGTCCTGAGCCTGGGCCGGGACATCGATCAGGGCCAGCATGCCGGAGGGCGAGTCGACCGGACTGACATGCGCGAAAAGCGTGTCGTTCAGGCTCACACAATCGATGCCGGCCGGCACGCGCGCGAGCAGGTCCAACGCTTCGGTGTGCTGTGCTGCACTGTCGGACAGCACGATCCGCTTCAGCGGAAAGCCGTGATCCAGTGCGGCGGCGATGAGGTGCGCACCATCGAGCAGGGTCTCGCCGGCCTTGCGCCGCTCGCGCGCGGATGTGGCAAGCCCGTGCAGGTGCTTGACGAGCGGATTGTCGCGCGAACTGACCGGCCTCATCGCGATTCGACGATGCGCCTTACCGGCGCGAAACTGCGCCGGTAGAAGTCGGCCACGCCGTGGCGTTCGATGGCGGCGAGGTGCGCTGCGGTGGGATAGCCCTTGTGCGCGGCGAGTCCGTAATGCGGGAAGGCTGCGTCCAGCGTGCGCATGGCCTCGTCGCGTGTCGTCTTGGCGAGGATGGATGCGGCCGAGATCGACGGCTCGGTGGCATCTCCCTTGACGATGGCACGCGCGGGATAGGGCAAGTCGGGACAGCGATTGCCGTCGATCCGCACTTCGTGCGGCGGGACACGCAGCGCCATGACGGCACGCTGCATGGCCAGCAGCGTCGCATGCAGGATGTTCAGCCGATCGATCTCCTCGACCGTCGCTTCCGCCACCGCCCAGGCCAGCGCGCGTTCGCGGATCAGCGGAGCAAGCCGCTCGCGGGCGCGCTCCGTCAGCTTCTTCGAATCGGCCAGCCCCTCGACCGGCCGCGCCGGGTCGAGAATGACGGCCGCCGCGACCACCGGGCCGCACAGCGGCCCGCGCCCCGCCTCATCCACGCCGCAGATCAGGCCGCAGATCAGGCCGGCTGCCTGGACAGTTTCCATTCGTCGCTTCCAGTCAGGTAGGGCAGGATGGCCGCCGCCGCCTTCTCTGCGGTGTTCTGGCGCAGGGTGAGATGCAGCTCGGTGAAGCGCTCCACGAGGCGTTTGACCGCCGCATCATCGACGAGCCAGGCCTCCAGCGCATCGGCGAGCTTGTCCGGCGACGCATCGTCCTGCAGCAGCTCCGGCACTATCGTCTCGTTGCACAAAATGTTGGGCAGCCCGACCCAGGGCAGGTAGGCCAGGCGCTTCATCAGGCGGTACTGCCACTTGCCGATGCGGTAGGTGATCACCATCGGCCGCTTGAGCAGCGCGGCCTCCAGGCTCGCGGTGCCGCTCGCCACCAGCACCGCGTCCGCAGCGGTCATCGCTTCCACGGCGTGACCGAACAGCATGCGGATCGGCAGTTCCGCGGCCTCGTTGCGATGCATCGCTTCCTCGAAGAGGGCCCGTGTCTCACGTGTCGCCAGTGGCACCAGGAAAGTGATGTCGGGCCGGCGTGAGATCAACAGCTTTGCGGTGGTGATGAAGGTTTCTGCAAGACTGCGCACCTCGGACTGACGGCTTCCGGGCAACAGCGCGACCACCTTGCGGTCGGTGCTCAGACCCAGCCGCTCGCGCGCTGCCGTGCGATCGGGATGCAGCGGGAACACATCCGCGAGAGGGTGGCCGACATAGCTCACCGGGACGCCCGCCCGCTCGTAAATCTGCGGCTCGAACGGGAACAGGCACAGCATGCGCGTCACCGACCGTGCAATGCCCTTGATGCGGCCACCGCGCCAGGCCCAGATCGACGGGCTGACGAAATGGATAGCCGGAATCCCCGCCCGCTTCACCTTGCCTTCGAGCCACAGGTTGAAGTCGGGCGCGTCCACACCGATGAAGGCTGCGGGCCGCTCGCGGCGGATCTGCGATAACAGCGTCTTGCGGATGCCGGAAAGCTCGCGGTAGCGCTTCAGGGCGTCGACGTAGCCATGCACTGCAAGCAATTCGCACGGCCAGCGCACATCGAAGCCCTCGGCCTGCATCTTGGGGCCGCCGATGCCGAAGAACTCGGCATCCGGCAGGTGGCACTTGATCGCGCGGATCAGATGGCTGGCGAGAAGGTCGCCGGAGGCCTCCCCGGCAACCATGGCGATCCGCACTGCCATGGCGTCAGCGGACGATGCCGCGGCCGGATTCGGCGATGAATTCCGCGAATGACGACACTTCGGGCTGCTCTGCCGCGATTTCGGCCACGCGCAGACGCGCCTCGTCCAGCGACAGGCCGGAGCGGTACAGTGCCCGGTAAGCACGCTTGATGGCGGCGATGCCGTCGGCGGAAAACCCCCTGCGCCGCAGCCCTTCGCTGTTGATGCCGTGCGGTTTGGCCGGATTGCCGGAAACGGTCACGAAGGGCGGCAGGTCCTGCAGCAGCACCGTACCGACGCCGCAGAAGCTGTGCGCACCCACGCGGCAGAACTGGTGCACACCGGTGAAACCGCCGAGGATGGCCCAGTCGCCCACCTGAACGTGGCCGGCCAGCGTGGCATTATTGGCGAAGATCGTGTGGTCACCGACCTGGCAGTCGTGTGCGATGTGCACGTAGGCCATGATCCAGTTGTCGTTGCCCAGGCGCGTGACCATCGCGTCCTGGCTCGTCCCCACGTTGAAAGAGCAGAATTCGCGGATCGTGTTGCGGTCACCGATTTCCAGGCGCGTCGGCTCGGCGTCGTACTTCTTGTCCTGCGGCTGGGCGCCGATCGAGCAGAACTGGAAGATCTCGTTGTCGCGGCCGATGCGGGTGTGGCCTTCGACCACCACATGCGGTCCGATACGCGTGCCCTCGCCGATCTCGACATGCTCGCCGATGATCGAATACGCGCCGACCTCGACGTTCGCGCCGAGCCTCGCGCCGGGATGGACGATGGCGGTCGGGTGGATCATAGGTTCTTGATCGCGCACATCAGTTCGGCTTCGGTGGCAACCTCGTCGCCGACTCGCGCAACACCCTTGTACTTGTAGATGTTGCGCTTGGCGTGCGTGATCGTCATGTCGAAGAGCAACTGGTCGCCGGGCACGACCGGACGCTTGAAGCGCACGTTGTCGATGCCCGCGAAATAGACCACGCTGTTCTCGTCAGGCGTAACGCCGGTGCTCTTGAACGACAGCAAGGCAGCGGCCTGGGCCATCGCCTCGATGATCAGCACGCCGGGCATCACCGGGTGGTGAGGAAAGTGCCCCGGGAAAAACGGCTCGTTCATCGTCACGTTCTTGAGCGCGAGGATGCGGCTGCCGGGCTCGATCTCCAGCACGCGATCCACCAGCAGGAAGGGATAGCGGTGCGGCAGGTACTGGAGAATCTCGTTGATATCCATGATGTTCAGCCTGGATTCTTTTCTGAAAGGCCCTGCACGTCCTGCTCCAGCGCGCGAAGGCGCGCGGCCAGGGTGTCGAGGTGGCGCAGGTGGGAAAAATTCTTCACCCAGTCCGCATGGGACTGCAGCGGCAGCGTCGAGGTGTACACCCCGGGTTTGTGGATGGACTTGACGACCACGGTCGCAGCCGACACGACGACGTCGTCGGTGATGGTCAGGTGGCCGGCAATGCCGACACCGCCCGCGATCATGCAGCGCGCGCCGATCGTCGTGCTGCCGGCAATGCCCACACAGCCGGCGATGGCCGTGTCTTCCCCGATCTGCACGTTGTGGGCGATCTGGATCTGGTTGTCGAGCTTTGCGCCGCGACCGATCAAGGTGTCGTCGAGCGCGCCGCGGTCTATCGTGGTGTTGGCGCCGATCTCGACATCGTCGCCGAGCACCACCCGCCCCATCTGCGGGATCTTGACCCAGCGCCCGTCCTTCTCGCGTGCGAAACCGAAACCGTCCGAACCAATGACGGCGCCCGAATGCAGGATGCAGTTTGCGCCGATGACACTTCCCGGGTAGACGACGACGCGCGGTGCCAGGCGGGTGCCGGCACCGATGCGGCTACCGCGGCCGATGCTGCATCCGGCGCCGATCATCACCCCTTCGCCGATCTCGACGTCCGCCTCCACGACCGCGCCGGCATCGATCTGCACCGAGAGCGGCACGGTCGATGACACCGAAGCGAGCGGGTGAACGCCGGGCAGCGCCACAGGCGGCGGGTTGAAGAGCGAGGCGACCCGCGCGTAATACAGGTAGGGATCTTCGGTGACGATGCGGGGACGATCTGTAACCGCATCGCGTGCCTTGTGGCCGACGATCACCGCCGCCGCCGCGCTTGTCTTGAGTCGGGACAGATATTTGGGGTTGGCGAGGAAGGCGAGGTCGCCCTCCCCGGCCTGATCGAGCGTGGCGACGCGACGAACGACGAGTGCGCCGTCACCGACGAGTTCACCTCCGAGGCGCGCAACCAGTTCGTCGAGCCGGAACATGTCCGCGACCGATGCTTACTTGGTTTCGGACAGGGCCTTGATGACCTTGTCGGTGATGTCGATGCGGGGGCTGGCGTACACCGCCTCCTGGAAGATGATGTCGAACTTCTCGGATTCGGCGATCTGCTTCACGGAGCGATTGGCGCGCTCGAGCACGGAGGCGAGTTCCTCGTTGCGGCGCTGGTTGAGGTCTTCGCGGAACTCGCGCTGTTTGCGCTGGAAGTCGCGGTTGAGATCGTTGAGCGCGCGCTCCTTGGTGCGACGGTCGTTCTCGGCCATGGACGTGCCGTTGCGCTCAAGATCTTCCTGCATGGACTGGAGGTCCTTGGCCATGCGCTGCAGTTCCTGGTCGCGCTTCTCGAACTCTTTCTCCAGCCGCTGTTGCGCACGCACCGCCGGCCCGGCCTCACGCATCACGCGATCCGAATTGACAAAGCCGA
Organism: Pseudomonadota bacterium; assembly: GCA_018240585.1. Taxonomy (GTDB): domain Bacteria; phylum Pseudomonadota; class Gammaproteobacteria; order Burkholderiales; family Rhodocyclaceae; genus Thauera. The sequence continues at coordinate 29,580 of JAFEFM010000497.1, read as the reverse complement.
TCTTGGTTTCCGCCGTGGCAGCCTGGGACACGCCGACCAGGGCTGCTGCAACCAGAGTGAGGGTGCTGACTTTCACAAAAACCTCCAAAATTACGCTGTCGATGACGCAATCAGAACACGCTGCCCAACTGGAACTGGAAGCGCTGCGTCTTGTCGTCGTTTTGCTTCTTGAGCGGGAAACCAAGGCTGAACTTCAGCGGACCCACCGGCGAACTCCACGAGAACGCAAGGCCCGTACTGTAGCGCAAGTCGCTCAGCCTGATCTTCTCCTGCTCTCCGGTTTCGGGATCATTGCCCCACACGTAGCCGGCGTCGAAGAACGTCGACACGCGGAAGGAACGATCCGTGCCCGAGCCGGGCATCGGGAAGTAGAACTCCGCGTTGCCGACGAGCTTGCGCGTACCCCCCGTCGAAGTGCGATCGCCGTTCGTGTCGGTGAACTTGGCGCCAATCGAGCTCTGCGCGTAGCCACGAACCGAGCCGATACCGCCGACGTAGAAGTTCTTGTAGAACGGAACCGGCTTGCCGTCGAATCCCTTCGCCCAGCCCACATCTCCGTTCAGCATCAGTGCGTAGTCGCGGCCGAAAGGGAACCACTGCTGGTACTGGTAGCTTGCCTTGGCGTATTTCAGCTTGCCGGGCGGAATCGCTGCCTCGCCGTACACCCGCTGATAGACACCCTTGCGCGGATAAATGACGCTGTCGCGCGTATCGCGCGCCCATCCCGCGCTGAACAGTAGGCTGTTGACCGAGACGTCGCCAACACCGTAGTCGGGACTGGATGGATCGGGGCTGGCAGCCGTACAACCGAACTCGGCGCAGAACTGCTTGTAGCGCAAAGGGCTGTTGGTGAAGGTCGTCACCCGAGTGCGATCGACCGTCAGTCCGAAGTTGATCTGATCGTCTTCTGCGATCGGGTAGCCGAGGCGTAGCCCGGCGCCCTGCGACACCGTCTTGTAGGGCGAGATGTTGAAACTCTGCGTCGGATCGTACGTGCGGTGGTACAGATCCCAGCCCAAGCTGACACCGTCAACCGTGTAATACGGGTTAGTGAACGACAACGCGATCGTGCGGCCGCTCTTGCTGGTGTTCAAGCCCAGCGTGAGCGCGTTGCCGCTGCCGAAGAGGTTCTGCTGCGAGATCGACGCGGACAGCACCACCTTGTCGGCACTTGAAAAGCCAGCGCCGAGCATCAGGTTGCCGGTCGGGCGCTCCTTCACGTTGAAATTGACGTCCACCTCGTCGGTCGTTCCCGGCACCGCCGGCGTTTCAACGGTCACTTCGTCGAAATAACCCAGCCGGTCGACGCGAGTGCGGGACTTGTTGATCGCGGCGGCGTCGTACCACGCACCCTCCATCTGGCGCATTTCACGACGGATGACCTCGTCGCGCGACTTGGTGTTGCCGCCGACGTTGATGCGCCGTACGTAGACCCGACGCCCGGGATCGACAAAAACCGTGAACGCGACTTCGTGCTTCTCCTTGTCGACTTCGGGAGCGGCGTTGACGTTGGCGAAGGCGTAGCCCTCGTTGCCCAGACGATCGGTGATCGCCTTGGTGGTCTCGGTCAGCCGCTCGCGCGAGAAGGTCTCGCCCGGCTTGATCTTTGCCATGGCGAGATACTCAGACTCCGGCAGGATCAGGTCGCCGGTGAAGCGCACGCCTGTCACCTTGTACTTCTCACCCTCGGTGATGTTTAGCGTGATGAAGATGTCCTTCTTGTCCGGCGTGATCGAGACTTGGGTGGAGTCGATGTTGAAGTCGAGATAGCCGCGGTTCAGGTAGTAGGAACGCAGCGTTTCCAGGTCGGCAGAAAGCTTCTGACGTGAATACTGGTCGTTCTTGGTGTACCAGGTCAGCCAGCCCGGCGTGGTGAGCTGCATCTGGCTGATGAGATCATCCTCGTCGAAGGCTTTTGCGCCAATGATCCGGATTTCACGAATCTTGGCGACATCGCCCTCATCCACCGCGAAATTGATGCCGACTCGGTTGCGCTCGAGCGGCGTCACGGTGGTGGTGATCGTCGCCGAATACTTGCCACGCGACAGGTATTGCCGCTTGAGTTCCTGCTCCGCCTTTTCAAGCAGCGAACGGTCAAAGATGCGGGATTCGGCGAGACCGACGTCGCGCAAGCCCTTCTTCAACGCTTCCTTGTCGAACTCCTTCACACCGACGAAATCGATCTGCGCAATGGCAGGACGCTCATCCACGACGACGACGATGACGTCGTTTTCCGCCTCGATGCGCACGTCGCTGAAGAAACCCGTGGCGAAGAGCGCACGGATCGCCTCGGCCGCCTGTGACTCGTCAAAGCGGTCGCCGACACGCACGGGCAGGTAGTTGAAGACCGTACCCGCCTCCGTGCGCTGGATGCCCTCGACCCGAATGTCCTTGACGACAAAGGGCTCAAAGGCGAACGCCGGCGCAGCGGCAAACAGGGCCATGACGAGCCCGGGCAGGAGCTTGCGATTCATTCGGGTTTTCAGCCGGAAATTAGTCGGTTGATGTCGTTGTAGAAGGCGAACGCCATGAGCATGAGGAGGAGTGCGAGGCCGATTTGCTGGCCGATCTCCATGACGCGCTCCGGAATGGGGCCGCCTTTGATGATTTCTACAACATAATACAGTAAATGCCCACCATCCAGCACCGGGATGGGGAGCAGGTTGAGGACGCCCAGACTGATGCTGATCATCGCCACGAACTTGAGGTAATGGGCCAAGCCGAGCTGCGCCGTCTGGCCCGCGTAGTCGGCAATCGTCACCGGTCCTGAGAGGTTCTTCCATGAGATCTCACCGAGCAGCATCCTGCCGATCATCTGCAGGCTGAGCACGCTTGTCTCCCAGGTCTGGCGAACGGCCTTGCTCAGGCCTTCCGCAAGACCATAGCGCACCTCGGCGAACAGTTCGGGGCCACCCGTGTTGCGAGGATCCGCGACACCCACGCCGATGCGGCCGACCTGCTGGCCGCTGTCGCTCTCCATCTCTGGCGTGACTTGAAACGTGAGCTTCTCGCCGGCACGGTCGATGTCGACCCGCAACTCGCGTCCGGCCGCATGCCGCACGCGGTCAACCAGTTGTGCCCAGCCGGAGAGCGCCTCGCCGTCAATCGCCGTAACTTCGTCTCCCACGCGGATTCCGGCGCGTTCGGCCGCGCCCCCGGCCACCAGGCGGCCGATCACGGCCGGTATTTGCGGCCTCCAGGGTCGCAGTCCGATGCGTGCAATCGGATCGCTGCGCCCGTCCTCGATCTCGACGTTCCTCAGATCGAGGGTGCGGTAGGCGTCGACGTCTTCCAGCGTCCTGACGTGCAGCACCACGCTGCGGCCCTCGACCACGAATTTCAGTAGCGTCCAGCGCAGTTCCTGCCAGCTACGAATGGATTCGTCATTGACCGCCACCACCAGATCGCCATCGCGCAGACCCGCAGCCGCGGCGATCGTCGTCGAGTCGCCGAGCGCGACACGTGGCCGCAGCTCGTCCGTGCCGACGGCGAACATGCCCCAGTAGAGGGCGATCGCCAGCAGGAAGTTGGCGATGGGCCCCGCCGCGACGATCGCGAACCGTCTCCAGACGGACTGACGGTTGAACGCGCGATGCAGCTCAGCGCTTGGGACCGTGCCCTCGCGTTCGTCGAGCATCTTGACGTAGCCGCCCAGAGGGAAGGCGCCGATCGCCCATTCGGTCCCGTCGCGGCCGGCACGGCGGACCAGCAATGCCTTGCCGAAGCCGATGGAAAAGCGCAGCACCTTCACTCCGCAGGCGCGCGCCACCAGGTAATGGCCCAGCTCGTGCACGAGGATCAGGACGCCGAGCGCCAGCGCGAAGGGAATCAGATAGTCGAACAGGCTCATCGTGTCATTGCCGCTTGCGGATCTCGACTCGGGCAATCTCGCGCGCGCGCAGATCCGCGGCGAGAACCTCGTCCAGCGAATCGACCGGCAACGACGGCACTCGTTCCAGGGTGGCCTCGATAACTTCGGCGATCTGGCGGAACCCGATGCCCCCGTCGAGGAAGGCTGCGACAGCCTCCTCGTTCGCGGCGTTCAGGACCGCCGGAGCACTTCCTCCCGTGCGCAGCGCCCGGAAAGCCAGCGCCAGGCAGGGGAAGCGCTCAAGGTCGGGGCGCTCGAAGTCGAGCCGCGCGATCTCGAATAGGTCAAGCGCACGGACTCCGGCATCGATGCGTTGCGGCCAGGCGAGCGCATGGGCGATCGGGGTGCGCATGTCCGGATTGCCGAGCTGTGCGATCACCGAGCCATCGACGTAATCGACCATCGAATGGATCACGCTCTGCGGATGCACGACGACCTCGATCTGCTCGGCAGGCGCGCCGAAAAGCCAGTGAGCCTCGATCACCTCGAGTCCCTTGTTCATCATCGTCGCCGAATCGACCGAAATCTTGCGGCCCATGACCCAGTTGGGGTGTGCGCAGGCCTGCTCCGGGGTGACACGCTCGAGCTCCTCGACCGGCGTGGTGCGGAATGGCCCGCCCGAAGCGGTCAGCAGCACCCGCCGCACGCCAGCCGAGGCCGGGTCGCGTGCATAGCCGGCGGGCAAGGACTGGAAGATCGCATTGTGCTCGCTGTCGATCGGGAACAATGCCGCACCGCTGACACTGACGGCATCCATGAAGAGCTGGCCGGAGAGCACCAGCGCTTCCTTGTTTGCCAGCATGAGTTTCTTGCCCGCACGCGCGGCGGCCAGGGCCGGCCGCAGGCCCGCGGCACCGACGATGGCGGCCATCACCGCGTCGGCGTCCGGATGCGCCGACACGTATTCGAGTGCATCAACACCGGTAAGGACTTCGGTCCGGCTTCCTGCCGCGGTCAACTCGCGTTGCAGCGCGGAAGCCCCCTTGTCGTCGCCAAGCACGGCATAACGTGGCGAAAACTGCAGGCATTGCGCGAACAACCTTTCGGCCTGCCGCTGCGCGGTGAGTGCGAAGACGGAAAACCGTTCTGGATGGCGCGCGATCACGTCCAGCGTGCTGAGCCCGATCGAACCCGTTGCGCCCAGAACGGTGATGCGCTGGTGAGGAGTGTCTGACATGAGGTGAAAGCCGGCAGGATTCAGCGCACCCACCACAGGGCCGCCAGGCCGGCGATGGGCAAGGTAGAGGTGAGACTGTCGATGCGATCGAGAATGCCGCCATGCCCGGGCAGCAGCTTGCCGCTGTCCTTGAGCCCTGCCTGCCGCTTGAGCAGCGATTCGAACAGATCGCCGACGATGCTGACCGCGGTGTAGGCCGCCAGCAAGATGGCGAAACCGCCCCACCCTGCCGGCGGCCGCACGTTCAGCGAGATCGACAACACAAAACCGAACATCAGCACGCCGATCGCTGCGCCAGCGGCGCCCTCCCAGGTCTTGCCAGGGCTGATGGCCGGCGCGAGCTTGTGGCGGCCGAAGGCGCGGCCGGAGAAATAGGCTGCGATGTCGGCCACCCAGACGACCGCCATGGCGGCAAGGAGCACTCGAGGATCGATCAGGCGCAGGTGAGCGAGCGCCAACGCAGGCGGTAGCAGCACGATTGCGCCGACGGCGATGGCGACCGGCGCGCTGGCCAGTTTCCACTTCCGCGCAAGCCAGAACGGGATCGCCCCAAGCCAGAAGACCGCACTGACGAGATAGAAGGCGGCAAGCTGCGCCGCCGCCAGCGGTCGATCGGCCCCCAGCCCGAGCCAGTGGCCGGCGCCCAGGCAGAGCAGGCCGAAGCCAAACGCGAGCAACGCGCATGCGCGCCTGCCGAAACCAGCGAGCCCGCCCCATTCCCAGGCCGCCCCGCCGCAGACGAGAGCGCACAGTCCGAGCCAGGCCGTCGCCGGTAACAGCAGCAAGGCGGACAACAGACCGACAAGGAGGACGATCGCGGTGAGGACGCGCGCCTTAAGCATGACGCCCCGCAGGCGTTGCTCCACCGGCGCCACCCTGCTCGCTGAGTTGCTCGCTGGTGCGTCCGAAACGGCGCTCGCGCGTCCGGTAGGACTCGATGGCCTTGTCCAGCGCCTTGGCGCCGAAATCCGGCCACAGGGTGTCGGTGAAATAGAGCTCGGCGTAGGCGAGCTGCCACAGCAGGAAATTGCTGATCCGCTTCTCGCCGCCGGTGCGGATGAAAAGGTCGGGCTCAGGGGCAAAATGGGTCGACAACCCAGCCGCCAGGTCATCCTCGGTGAAACCCGAGCGCTTGTCGGGGTTGCGCTCCAGCATCTTGTTCACCGCGTCAAGAATTTCCCAGCGTCCACCGTAGTTGGCCGCCACGGTGAGGTTGAAGCGGGTGTTGCTGGCGGTCAACGCTTCGGCGTCGCGGATCATCGCCACCAGTGACGGATCGAAGCGCGACAGATCGCCGATGACACGGAAACGAATGCCGTTCTGGTGCAGGCGCTCGACCTCCTTCTGCAGCGACTTCATGAAGAGCTGCATCAGGAAGGAGACTTCCTCCACCGGCCGACGCCAGTTCTCGGAGCTGAACGCGAACACCGTGAGATAACCCACGCCACGATCCATGCAGGCGCGGATCACTTCACGCAGTGCATCCACGCCGCGACTGTGGCCTGCCACGCGCGGCAGGAATCGCTTGCGCGCCCACCTGCCGTTGCCATCCATGATAATGGCGATGTGAGACGGAACGTCAGAGACTGCCGGGATATCCCGAGTCGAACTGGTGAAGCCTGCTTTTGCCACGATTCGCCTCCTCGCGTGCCCCGATGGGAACAGCCGATCCGGAGGGATCAGATCTGCATCAGTTCCTGTTCTTTCTGCGCCAGCAGCTTGTCGATTTCGGCAACCGCCTTGTCGGTCAACTTCTGGATATCGTCCTGGGCACGACGCTCGTCGTCCTCGGAGATCGTCTTGTCCTTCACCGCATCCTTCAGGTGCTGGTTGGCATCGCGCCGCAGATTGCGCACGGCCACCTTGGCCGTCTCGCCTTCTTGGCGAACGATCTTGGTGAGGTCGCGGCGCCGTTCTTCGGTGAGCGCCGGCATCGGCACACGGAGTATTTCACCCATGTTGGCCGGATTGAGGCCGAGGTCGCTGTCGCGGATCGCGCGCTCGACCTTGCCCATCATGTTCTTTTCCCAGGCCTGGACACCCAGGGTGCGGGCGTCGATCAGGGTGATGTTCGCAACCTGGTTGACCGGCACCATCGAGCCGTAATATTCGACCATCACGTGGTCGAGCAGACCGGTATGCGCGCGACCCGTGCGCACCTTGGCGAGATCCGCCTTCAGTGCCTCGATCGACTTCTGCATCTTCTGCTCGGCCGTTTTCTTGAGTTCGGAAATCATGCGTGCTTCCTCGAATTGGGTTCGACGGGCGGCTCAGGAATGAACCAGCGTGCCCTCATCTTCGCCCATCACCACGCGCTTGAGCGCGCCCGGCTTGAAGATCGAGAACACGTTGATCGGCAGCTTCTGGTCGCGGCACAAGGCAAAGGCCGTCGCATCCAGGACCGCAAGGTTGCGGCCGATGGCCTCGTCGAAGCTGATGCGATGATAGCGCTTGGCGCTGGGGTCCTTTTTCGGATCCGCAGTGTAGACGCCATCCACCTTCGTGGCCTTCAGCACGATCTGGGCGCCGATTTCGGCGCCGCGCAGCGCGGCCGCCGTGTCGGTGGTGAAAAAGGGGTTGCCGGTGCCGGCGGCGAAGATGACGACGCGCCCTTCCTCGAGGTGCCGGATTGCGCGGCCGCGGATGTAGGGCTCGACGACCTGGTCGATGCGCAGCGCCGACTGCACGCGCGCCTCGACGTCCATGCGGCGCATCGCATCGGCCAGCGCCATTGCGTTCATCACCGTCGCGAGCATGCCCATGTAGTCCGCGGTGGCGCGGTCCATGCCGGACGCAGCGCCCTTCATGCCACGGAAGATGTTTCCGCCGCCGATCACCACACCCACCTGCACGCCGAGACGGGTGATCTCGGCGACTTCGGAAACGATGCGGGTGACGACCTCCTCGTTGATTCCATAGGCGTCGTCGCCCATCAGGGCTTCACCCGAGAGCTTCAGCAGGATGCGCTTGTAGGCGGCGGACACATCGGTCTCCTTACTTCTGTGCGGCTGCGGCAGCGGCGGCGGCCTGTTCGGCCACTTCGGCGGCGAAGTCGGAAACCTTCTTCTCGATCCCCTCGCCGACGATGTACAGCGTGAAGCCGGCCACCGAGGCGCCTTTGGCCTTCAGCAGTTGCTCGATCGTCTGCTTGCCATCCTCGGCCTTGACGAACACCTGCGCCAGCAGCGTCACTTCCTTGAGGAACTTCTGCACCGTGCCGTCGGCGATCTTCTCGAGCATGGCTTCCGGCTTGTTGTCGGCGCGCGCCTTCTCGATGGCGATGCGACGCTCGGCGTCGATCAGATCCTGCGACACGCCGGAGGCGTCCAGCGCCTTGGGCTTGGATGCCGCAATGTGCATCGCGATGTCGCGGCCGAGTTGCTCGTTGCCGCCGACCAGATCGAGCAGCACGCCGATCTTGGCGCCACCGTGGATGTAGGAGTAGAGCTGACCCTTCGCCTCGACGCGAACGAAGCGGCGGATCGACATGTTCTCGCCGATCTTGCCAACCAGCGCGGAGCGGGTCGACTCGACGGTACCCTCACCCAGCGGCAGCGCAGAGAGCGCGGCGACGTCGGCCGGATTCTTGGTCGACACGAGTTCGGCGCAGTTCTTGACCAACGCCAGGAAATCGTCGTTCTTGGCAACGAAGTCAGTTTCGCAGTTGACTTCGATGATCGAGCCAAGCTTGCCGTCGGCAGAGACGTCGATGCCGACGATGCCTTCGGCGGCGACGCGGGCAGCCGCCTTGGAGGCCTTGTTGCCCAGCTTGACGCGCAGGATTTCCTCAGCCTTGGCCATGTCGCCCGCGGCTTCGGTGAGCGCCTTCTTGCACTCCATCATCGGCGCGTCAGTCTTCTCGCGCAGTTCCTTGACCATGCTTGCGGTGATTTCCGCCATGCTAGCTCCTGAATGTCTCTATATTGCAAACGGCGGACAATATGCCCGCCGCGATCGGATTTCCGTCTGGCAACAGGACTTGAGAACCCACTGCCGGCCGACACCCGAAGGGCGTCGGCCAGGATTCATCAGGCCTGTTCCTGCGAGCCTTCGTCCTCGACTTCCACGAACTCGTCACCACCGGCAGCGACGATTTCCTGCAGGACCTGGCTGCGGCCTTCCAGCACGGCGTCGGCCACGCCGCGGGCGTACAGGCGGATCGCGCGCGACGAGTCGTCGTTGCCCGGGATCACGTAGTCCACGCCTTCCGGCGAGTGGTTGGTATCGACCACGGCAACGACCGGGATGCCCAGCTTCTGCGCTTCGGTGATGGCGATCTTGTGATAGCCCACGTCGATCACGAACAGCGCGTCCGGCAGGCCGCCCATCTCCTTGATGCCGCCGATCGACTTCTGCAGCTTCTCGAGTTCGCGGCGCACAGTCAGGGCTTCGCGCTTGGACAGGCGCTCGATCGAGCCGTCTTCCATCATCGCCTCGACTTCCTTCAGGCGCTTGATCGACTGCTTGACCGTCTTGAAGTTGGTCAGCATGCCGCCGAGCCAGCGCTCGTCCACGAAGGGCATGCCGGCACGGCGGGCCTCTTCGGCGATGATTTCACGCGCCTGGCGCTTGGTACTGACGAAGAGGATGTTGCCGCGATTCGACGCGAGCTTGCGCACGAAGCCCATGGCCTCGTTGTACTTGGCCATCGTCTTCTCGAGGTTGACGATGTGAATCTTGTTGCGCTGGCCGAAGATGTAAGGGGCCATGCGCGGGTTCCAGAAACGGGTCTGGTGGCCAAAATGGACGCCCGCTTCGAGCATCTGACGCATAGTGACAGACATGTGTTGCTCCAGTATCAAGGGTTGAACCGCCGCCCGCCATCGCCGCTGCGCGATTTGCTCGCCGCAGCGGACCCCGGATTGTCGGACGTGAGGATTTTGCCTGCCTTGGCAGACAAGCCGGCGATATTAGCACGCAGCGATTGCCGGGCTCAAGGCGCTCAGCCGCTTCCGTTTGCCCGGGCGGAGCGCATGCGATAGCCTGTCGACCTTGTCCGCCCCACCGGAAGCCCCGACCCACGACATGAGCATCACCATCAAGACACCCGACGAAATCGAAAAGATGCGGGTGGCCTGCCGCCTGGCAGCCGAAGTCCTCGATTACATCGATCCCTACGTCAAGCCCGGTGTCACCACCGGCGAACTCGACCGACTGTGCCACGAGTACATGGTCAATGTGCAGCAGGTGATTCCGGCCCCGCTCCATTACGCCCCGCCTGGCTACACGCCATTTCCGAAGTCGATCTGCACCTCGATCAACCATCAGGTGTGCCATGGCATTCCGGGTGACAAGGTGCTGAAGAAAGGCGACATCGTCAATCTCGACATCACCGTCATCAAGGACGAGTACCACGGCGACACCAGCCGCACCTTTATCGTCGGCAAAGACGCCAGCATCATCGCCAAACGCCTGACGCAGATCACCTACGAGTGCATGTGGCTGGGCATTGCCGCGGTCAGGCCGGGCGGCCATCTGGGCGACATCGGTGCCGCGATCCAGAAACATGCAGAAGGCAACGGCTTTTCCGTGGTGCGCGAGTTCTGCGGCCACGGCATCGGGCGCAAGTTCCATGAGGAGCCACAGGTACTGCATTACGGCAAGGCGGGAACAGGCGTCAAACTCGAACCAGGCATGATCTTCACCATCGAACCGATGATCAATGCCGGAAAGGCGGCCATTTCGGAACTTCCTGACGGCTGGACCATCGTCACCAAGGACCGCAGCCTGTCGGCGCAATTCGAGCACACCGTGCTCGTGACCGATACTGGCGTCGAGGTCCTCACGATCTCCGCGAAAACACCGCTCCCGCCGGCACTGGTCGCCGATCGCTTTTCCTGACCCGGGCGCGCCCCCTTCCCCGCCATGAGCCAAGCCGGCGAAGCGCCGCTGAAAGACATCATCTCGGCCACGCGCAACGAACTGACATCCGAATGTGCGGCGCTGCGTGCGGCTTACGAGGCCCAGCCTCGCACCAGGGCTTATCTCGAGGGGCGCGCCAAGGTTGTCGATCGCGTCCTGACGCGCCTCTGGTGCGCTTGTGGCATGCCGGCAGAGGCCGCACTTGTCGCCGTGGGCGGCTACGGTCGCGGCGAGCTGTTTCCGCATTCCGATGTCGATCTGCTTTTCCTGTTGCCCGAGGCGCCCGACGAGATGCTGACTAGCAGACTGTCAGTCCTGGTCGGCGCACTGTGGGATATCGGCCTCGAGATCGGCCATTCTGTTCGCACGATCGACGATTGCCTCGAGGCGTCGGAAGCGGACATCACGGTGCAGACCAACCTGCTCGAGGCACGGCTGATCGACGGTGATCGTGCGCTCTTCGGCGAACTGGTGCGCCGCTACGATCAGGCGATGGATCCTCGCGCCTTCTTCAAGGCGAAGCGGCTCGAGCAGGAACAGCGCTATGCGCGCTACAACGACACGCCCTACGCGCTCGAGCCCAACTGCAAGGAAAGTCCGGGCGGCCTGCGCGACCTGCAGATGCTGGGCTGGATCGCCCGCGCCGCCCGCCTGGGCCGCAACTGGCGTGATCTCGCACGGCATCGACTGATCACCGGCAGCGAAGCGAGCGACCTGCGCAACATCGAGCGCTTCCTGCAGCATGTCCGCATCCGGCTGCACCTCCTGACCGGCCGTGCCGAAGACCGCGTGCTGTTCGACCATCAGGAGAAACTCGCGAGGCTGATGGGGCTCGAGGCCGTCGGCAGCAAGCGTGCATCCGAAGTGTTCATGCAGCGCTACTACCTGACGGCCAAGATGGTGACGCAACTGAACACCATCCTGCTGCAGAACTACGGCAGCGTGATGTTTCCCGATCGCGGCGCGGCCATCGTCATCAGCGACCGATTCCAGGCCGTTCGCGAGTTGCTGGACATCCGCCACGAGGACACCTTCGAACGCCACCCGGCGGCCTTGCTGGAATGCTTTCTCGTCCTGCAGCAACGCTCCGAGCTCAAGGGGATGACGGCGCGCACGCTTCGCGCACTATGGCTGAACCGGAACCGCATCAATGCCGAGTTCCGTGCCGACCCGGCGCATCGTGCGCTGTTCATGCAGATCGTGCAGCAGAAGCGCGGCATCGTGCACGCGTTCCGGCGCATGAACCAGTACGGCATCCTGTCGCGCTACATGCCGGCCTGGCGCAGGATCGTCGGCCAGATGCAGCACGATCTCTTCCATGTTTATACGGTCGACCAGCACATCCTGATGGTGCTGCGCAATGTGCGCCGATTCACGATGGGTGAGCACGCGCACGAATACCCGCTGATGTCGCGCCTCATTCTGGGCTTTCCGCGGCACTGGCTGCTCTACCTCGCCGCACTGTTCCATGACATCGCCAAAGGCCGCGGCGGAGACCACTCGCGTCTCGGCATGGAGGACGCACGCGAGTTCTGCGTGCAGCATGCCCTGCCGCCCGAGGATTCCGACCTTGTCGTGTGGCTGGTGGGGCATCACCTCACCATGTCACAGTACGCGCAGAAGGAAGACACCTCGGACCCGGAAGTGATCCAGCGATTCGCCGCCATCGTTGGCAATGAGCGTCGCCTGACGGCGCTTTATCTGCTGACCCACGCGGACATTCGCGGCACCAGCCCGAAAGTCTGGAACGGCTGGAAGGGACGGCTGCTTGAAGATCTGTTCCTGGCTACGCAGAGACTACTGCGCGGAGCGACGCCGGCGAAGGCGCTCGGCCTGGACGACCGCCAGGAAGACGCGCGACGCTTGCTGCGCTACCACGGCCTGCGGCCGGGGGTCGAAGATGCGCTGTGGTCGCAGCTCGACGCGGTGTATTTCATGCGCGTGACGCCGGACGAGATCGCATGGCATGCACGCGTCCTCTACCATCGGCCGGATGCCGACGAGCCGGTGGTCAAGGCGCGGGTCGTCGACGACGAAACCGGCATCCAGGTGATGGTCTATGTACCTGACCAGAAGGATCTTTTCGTCCGGTTGACCGGCTTTTTCGGGCGCATGGGTTTCACCATCCTGGACGCCAAGGTCCATACCACCCGCCACGGCTACGCCCTCGACAGCTTCGTGCTGCAGGATCCGGGGCACGACATGCCCTATCGCGACATCATCGCGCTGATCGAGCACGAACTGGCCGAGCGTCTGAAGCACCCCGGCGCACCGGAACGCCCGGCGCGCGGGCGACTTTCACGCCAGGTGAAGCACTTTCCGATCACGCCCGAGGTCAGCGTGCGCCCGGACGAGGCGGGCCGGCACTACATCCTCTCCCTGACTGCGGCCGATCGCCCCGGTCTGCTCTTCGACGTCGCCGAGGTGCTAGCCAGCCATGGCATACGGCTCCACACCGCGCGCATCGACACCCTCGGCGAGCGCGTCGAGGACACGTTCCTGCTCTCGGGCGGCGGCCTGTCGCAGGATGCCCAGGTACTCAAGGTGGAGCGCGAAATCCTCGACCGCCTGCAGGTCTAGCGCGAACTCAGTGTCCCTTCCCCGCGATCCGGTCCATCGCGGCGTAAAGCACGCCGGAAAACAGGAAGGTGACATGGATCCCGACCATCCAGCCGAGATGGCGGTCGCTCAGATTGCCCACGTTCATGAAGGCCTTGAGCAGTTCGATACCCGAGATCGCCACGATCGACCCGATCAGCTTGATCTTTAGATCGGAGAAGCCGATGTGCCCCATCCAGTCGGGCCGATCCTGGTGGCTGTGCAGGTCTTCCATCTTGGAGACGAAGTTCTCGTAGCCGCTGAACATGATGATGATCAGCAGGTTCATGATCAGCGCAATGTCCACCAGCGACAGCACGCCGATGATCAGCTCACCGCCGCTCGCGGTCAGGATGTGCGCGAACAGCCCCCACACTTCCTTGCCGAATTTGACGAGCAGAATGACCATTGCCAGCACGAGCCCGAAATAGATCGGCGCCATGAGCCAGCGGCTGGAAAAGAGCAGATGCTCGAACCCGTTTTCAAGTCGTTTCACGGCTGGGACCTGGTCGATGGAAAGGTGCGCATTCTAGCAGTGCTGCCGTGCAGCATTCTACTGCAGCGCAACATTCCTCACTCCGGAATCCTTTAAAAAAATTGCAATAAGCATATTGCACTTCGCTCCGGCTCGCGCCATATTAATGCCAATAGCATTTTCTGGAGGAGGTGCGAAATGCTGAGAAAAAGCGGTGCGTATGGCCTTCGCGGCCAAGGGATGACTGAGTACATCATCATAGTCGCGCTCATCGCCGTCGCCGCCATTGCGGTGTACCAGTACTTCGGCCAGGCCGTCCGCAATCAGACCGCAGCGATTGCAACCGAGATCGCGGGAAGCGACGGCACCTCGGCAAAAACCCGGGCGCAGGCTGCGGCAACCAGTGCCTCGACCCAGGCAGACAGCAAACGCACCCTCGACAACTATGTCGGCAACACCGGGCGCTGATCGTCCTCCATCCCATGCTCGGAAATCTGCGCCTGCACGCAATGGCCCTGGTCGGGGGTGTTGCAACGGGTTTCGCGCACGCTCCTCACGGCGCCTGGTTCCTTGCGCCGTTGTCGGGCCTCTCGCTGACATGGCTCGCACTCCGTGCGCAGGCACCCCGCATTGCGCTCACAGCCGGCGGACTCTATGGGATCGGCCTTTACGGTGCGACGCTGGGCTGGCTCTTCGCAGGGATTGCTCCGTCGGATACGTTCGTTGAGGCGTACGCGGTGCCGTCCGTCCTCATCCTCGGCTTCGCTGTCGCGCCCGCCCTCATCGCCTCGCTGGCAAGCTGGGCATGTCAGCGAGGATCGGGGCCTGGTGTCCTCGCCGGGCTCTTCATCCCCGGGATGTGGACGCTCACGGAGTGGATGCGCCAGTTCAGTCGCTTCCATTTCCCCTGGGGGCAACTGGGTCACACCCAAATCCCCGCAAGCCCCTTGAGCGGTCTGTTGCCTGTGGTCGGCGCACTGGGCCTGAGTTTCGTCGTCGTGATGCTTGGCGCCTTGCTGGCGATTCTCGTCCTGCCGAGCATGTTGCGAGCGAAACGTGCCGCGCTGGCCGCCTTGGCCGTGTTGTTCCTTCTGGCCCCGGCAAGCGCTGCCATCGACTGGACGCAACCCGTCGGCCAGCCGATTCGCGCCCGCCTGCTGCAGGGCAATTTTCCGGCATCGGAGAAGTTCGATCGCGCGCAGGTAGTGCGCGCACTCGAGCACTACCGCAGCGCGTTGCTCGCCAGTGATGCCCCGGTCACCCTGCTGCCGGAAACAGCGCTGCCTCTGCTCGTGCACCAGTTGCCTGCGGGTTACATCGCGTCCCTCGAGCATGCCGCGATCGAGGAGTCGCGTGATCTGCTCATATCCTTCTTTCGCCCTTCGGACCAGCCGGCAGGCGGCTACTTCAGCTCGGCGAGCGTCATCGGTGCTTCCGGGGCACAACTCCGAGACAAGCGCTTCCTTGTCCCGTTCGGCGAATATGTGCCCGTCCCCGGGCTCCTCGGCGCGCTGCCCATGCAAGGCGGCGGTCCGCACATGACCGACACCGTTCCCGGCTCCCCGGATCAGGACGGCATCGTGCTGGGAGGTGTCCGCGTGGCGCTCAAGCTGTGCTTCGAGGACCTGTTCGCGCACGCGCTGAGGTCGGAGGATGCTGCTGCCGGCTACCTTGTCGTCATCTCAAACGACAGCTGGGCCGGAAGCGACGCGCCGATGCACCAACACCTTCAGATCGCGCAGGCGCGCGCGGCCGAGGCGGGAAAGCCGCTGTTGCGCGTCGCCAATACCGGCTGGAGCGCGTCGATCGACCATCAAGGCCGTATCGTCGCTGCAGCGCCACCGAATCGATCCGCAATGCTGGATGCGGCTGTCCAGCCGCGAGACGGGGTTACGCCCTACACGCGTTACGGCGACGCGATCGCCGTCGGTGTCGCTACGTTCGCCGCCGCATTCACGCTGATGGGTGTCTCGTATGCCCGACGTGATAGCTCGACCGTCATCGTGGAGCGCTCATGATTTGCGCGCGAGATGCCGGACAAGCACTGCCGCTCGGCCTGTTCTTCATGCTCGGCGCGGCGGCGGTGATGTATTTCGTTTTCAACAGCGGCCGTGCCGTCGATGAGAAGCTCCGCATCACCAACGCGGCCGACGGCGCGGCCTACAGCGTCGCAGTGCTCGAGGCGCGGGCACTCAATTTCGACGCCTACTCGAATCGTGCGATCGTCGCAAACCAGGTCGCGATCGCCCAGGCAGTGAGTCTCGCATCGTGGCTCCACTACTTCGGCGCCGGCGTTGACAACGCGGACGCCCTTGCGGACGTCGCATCGAGCTGGATCTACGATCCCCTGGAATATCCTCGGCTCGCGCGTGTCGTCGCAGGGTTCGGCGGCACCGCATATGTCGATCACCTCGGCGGCGGCGTCACGGATGGCGCGATCAGAGCGCTCGACGAGGGACTCGCCGCGATCGTCTCGGCCCACGACCTCGTGTCACAGGCGCTGTCGAGATCGCAGTCGGTCCTTCATGGGGCACTGGACGCCGGCACAGCGCAGCGCGCACTCGCCAACGAGATCGTGCATCGCATCGACCCCGCGATGACGGCCGAACTGGTCGCGGGAAGCCACGGGTTCGATGCCTTTACCCGCGCATACAGCAAGGGCGACCCCGCTGGCGACGGGCGCGGGCGTCTCGCCGAGACAGTGCTTAGCTCGCGTGATGCGTTCACCGCCGAGCGACGCTGGTCCATCGGCGGGCCAGACATCTGGCCCCTGCAACGGAATGTCGAACTGAAGCGGCGTGGCGGCACGGATCTCATCAATTACGACGAATGGCGCGCCATCGACACCCTCGAACATGAGGGGCAGCGCCTGCGCAAGGGAAGCTGGCGCTGGCGGCGCACATCCCTAGCCTGGGGTGCGGCCGCGGCGGACAACGGCGAGGGCACACCTGGCACGGGGTTCCACGGCGGCACCTACGTCGACAATCGGCGCACCACGAAGATGTACGCCGAGCCCTCGATGCTCGATCTTGCTGAACTCGGCGCGCGATTCAGCGGCCTGCCCACTACACGCGATCTCGCGCGGCTGGAACAGTCGAGGACGGCAGCAACGGGGGTGAGCCTGCGCGTGAGCAAGCCACGCCCCAGTCTGCGGATGTCCGGCGGCGTAAGCCTCATCCAGCCTTCCGGCCGGTTGCAACGGTTCGAAGCGACGCCGCCGGGCGACGAGATCGCCGCCCTGTCACGCGCCGAGGTCTTCTTCGAGCGCATCGACGAACGGGTGGACGGCAGGCGCGAGTACCCCAGTCTTTACAGTCCCTATTGGGAGGTGCGCCTTGTGAGCCCGACGGCAATCGATCGTGCGTGGGCGGCAGCACGTCAGGAAGGCGCGTTGCTGCCATGACGCGACGAAGCCCCTCCTCCGCCCAGCGCGGCCAGTCACTCGCAGAGTTTGCAGTGCTGATGCTCGCCCTCGTGCCGCTCCTCCTGGCCATTCCACTGCTCGGCAAGTATCAGGACCTGGCACACATGTCGGAGAGCGCGGCACGCTACCTGGTGTTCGAGGCCACGACGGCCCGCGCCGAGCATGCACGGCGCACCGATCCAGAACTGGCGCAAGAAGTGCGCAGGCGCTTCTTCGGCAACAGCGATGCGCCCATCAAGACGGGGGACGCGGCCGGCGACTTCGCTGCGCACCGCAATCCATTGTGGGTCGATCACAGCGGTCGGCCGCTGCTGGTGAACTTCGAGACCGATGTCGGCTTGCGCACTCGATCCGCGCCATCGGGGTCGCAGTCGGCCGCCCTGGTCCTCGGCACGAGCGGCTTCGACCTCCCGGACAGTGAACTGCACGAGGGCGTCGTCACCGTCAGGCCGCGGGACGTCGCCAACCTGCCGCCATTCGATGCGCTCGGCCTCGAAATCCGCCGCCATCAGGTGCTGCTTGCACACGGCTGGGCAGCGGCGGGCGCCGACGATCTGGCAGATCGCATTGCTGGCGGACGCGCGCTCGTCTATCCGATCGGACCGCTGAAACTGCTCGGCGAAACTGTCGGCCGCCTGCCACCGCTCGTCCTCGACCCAACCATGCAGGTGGGGGACATCAAGCCTGACGTGGTGCCATGCGACAGGCTGGAGGGCGGATGCTGAGCGCCGCCTTCAACTCGCGCGTGCGTGCCCATGTGCTCATGCTGGCGGTCGCCGCGGCGCATGTCGGTACCGTTGGCGCCGCAATGGGCGAGGGCTCGCCGTTCGCCGAATCGGAACTCATCGACATCGCGCCGGCGCTGAGTCTCAACGGCACCCCTGTGCGCATCAGGGCATTCCAGGTGTCGCGCCCCTACGCCGAAATGCTCGAACGGAGCCGGCAGTGGCTGGGTATGCAACGAGTTGAACGCGATATCCAGGGCTGGAGGGTGCTCGCCCGCAAACAGGATGACAGCCTGATCACACTGCGATTGCGGCCCGCCGGAGTCGCGGGCACCGCCGGCACGTTGTCCGAGACGCCTCTGTCGCGGGTTCAGCATCGGCGCTTCGATGAATTCGCCCTCCCCGGCGGAACCCGGGTCGCAAGCACGATCACGACCAGGGACGCTGACCGGCATTCCCGCCTGCATACCCTTTTCAATCGCCAGTCGATCGGCGAGAACGTCGACCACTTCCGTTCCGCCCTGCACGCACGCGGCTATCGCCTGGTGCATGACACCGGTGGCGACAAAGGGCTGGCCGAGGGACGCAGCCTCTGGTTCAGCAGTGCTCAGGGCGACGCGCTGTTGATCGTTACCCGGCTTGGCAGCGACGTTGGACCGTCGGCCAGCACGGCAATCACGCTAAACCTGCTCTCCGGCGAGCCGGGAGGTCACTGAATGCACAAGCATCGCGCCCATGCGCTTCCCCTGTTGGCCCGCGGCCAGTCTGCCGTCGAGCTGATCGTGGCCCTCTGCATCGTGGTCGGCCTCTTCGCACTCCCCTACGGTGGGAATCCGTCCTTGGCGCAGGTGTTCACCGAAGCTATCGGAATCGGATTCGATCGTTTCCTCGCCGCCCTTTCGCTTCCCCAGTAAGCCGGACTCTGCCCATGAGATTGCATCGCAACTGGGTCATCCTCGCCGCGGCACTCGTGATCGGTGCTGGCGCGGCCCTCACCGCCATGCGCTACCTGGATGACCGGGTCGCCGACATCGAGCGCCGGGTCGAACAGCGCACGGCACGCGCCGTTGTCGCGAAGGAGGACATGGGAGCAGGCGAGGCACTTGACCATGCCCGCGTCGCGGTACGTGACATCCCGGCGGAATGGCTGCATTCCAGCGCAATCTCGCCCGAACAGTTCGACCGCGCAGCCGGTGCCGTGCTGGGTTTCCCGGCGCGCCGCGGCGAGCCACTGCTTTGGTCGCAACTGCAGGACCGGCGCCCGCCCACGCTTTCCGCGCGCCTGGCGTCCGGCCGCCGGGCGGTGACGCTTTCGGTGGATGAAATCAGCTCGATTGCCGGGCTGCTCGAGCCGGGTGACGTCGTCGACCTGCTGCTCACCGTGCGCCGCAACCAGGAAAACCTCAGTGTCCTGCTCCTTCAGGATGTCGCGGTGCTGGCTGCGGGCGCGCGCACCGTTGCGGCTGGGGGGCAAGAGGGGGCCGAGCGTCGCTATTCGACCGTCACACTGGATGCGAGCGCCGAGGAAGCGCAGCGCATCGTCGCCGCCCGAACCGTCGGGACGATCACCGCCGTCCTGCGTGGTCCGGGCGACCGCGCGAAACTGCCACCTCTGCGTCGTGATGCCCTCGCGCTGCTCGGGCTCGAACAGCCGCTCATGCGGACGGCTCCGCCCGTGCCGGTGATCTACGGCGGCAATGGGGCGCCAGCGATGCGCGCCCCATTGCCAGAAGAGCCAGAGAATCTCCCCCGCCTTGGGAGGAGCACTGGCCCTTTCCCGACGGCAACGGCGGATCTGGCCGCATCCGTCAATTCCGGCCCGATTTCACGCCCGACTACCAGCCCGACCATGCGATGACGCGGCGACCTCCTTTCGCATTCCCTCCGCATCCAACTCCACGCTCGCCATCCCCCGATCATGTCCTGCAAAACCATCTGCCTCCTTGGCCTGTGCGCCCTGCTCACCCTCCATCCATGCGCACACGCAACCCGCGTGGTGCCCACCGATGGCGAGGTCGCGGCGGCGGATGCGGCGACGCTCGCCGAGCTGAAACTCTTTGCCGGCGAGAGCCGTGTGCTGCCCCAGCGCAATGCCAGCCGGCTTGCCGTGGGTGACGGCAAAGTGTTGTCTGCCGCAGTGCTCGACGACCGGGAAATCCTGTTGATGGCAAACGCACCGGGCGAGACCACCCTGCATGTGTGGTCGCGCGGCGGGCGAAATCACCGCTTGAAGATCGTCGTGCAGGGGCACGACATATCTCGCGTTACGCGTGATCTGCAATCCTTCTTCCGCGACATCCCCAATGTGAGATCGCGCAGCATCGGCGACAACATCCTGATCGAGGGCGCCGACATCGCCGATGCGGACCGTGATCGCATCGCGGAGATTGTCAAGCGCTTCCCGCAGGTCATCGACTTCACCAGCCGCGTAGGCTTCGACCGGATGTTCGAGTTCGACGTGCGCTTCGTCGAGATCTCCCGCAGCGGGCTGGAGGATCTCGGCATCGACTGGACGACGCAGGGCAAGCCACTGCTTGGCTTCGAGATTGCAGGAGACCTTTATCACAACAATCGCGAAGGCCGGGCGGTGTCCGCTGCACTCGACGATGGCAACCAGCGCAGCGAGGTGGACATCGCGGCCGATCGGCTGCGGCGCTTCACCACCCGGGTGAGCGTGGTGGGCTCGCTGTTCGGCCGGCTCAACCTGCTGGCGCAGAAGGGCGACGCGGTCATCCTCGCCCAGCCACGCCTGGCCGCGCGCAATCGCGGCACCGCCAGCTTCCTTGCCGGCGGCGAGATCCCGGTCGCAACCGCCTCGGCCACCGGAACGCCCAGCGTCACTTTCAAGGAGTACGGCATCCGCCTGGAGATCCTTGCACCTGTCGCCGACGACTCGGGCGCCATCCGCGCGCGCATCAAGACCGAAGTCAGCTCGCTGGACCGCAGCGTGGCCGTGATGGGCGTGCCCGGACTGCTGTCGCGCCGCACCGAAACCGAATTCAACCTGCGCGAAGGCGAGACGCTCGCCCTGTCGGGCGTGATCAGCCGCGACCAGGCCAAGGACGTCAATGCCGTGCCCTATCTGGGCGAAGTGCCGGTGCTGGGCAACCTGTTCCGCTCCACCCGTTTCCAAAATCGCGAGAGCGAGCTGGTGGTGTTCCTGACGCCGCGTGTGCTGCGCAGCGATCAGGAGCTGGTCGGCGCCGCCTCGCTCGAACTCGAGCGCCGCGCCGGCCGCAGCCTTGCGCCTTCGCAGTCCGAGCCGGCGAGCGCATCCGCGCCGCGGTCGCAAGGCGTCCCGGCTGGAGACTGAGCGCCATGTTTTCGATCACGATAAGCGATGGCAATGGAGAAAGCCGTGAGGTCCTCATCGAGACGGCTCATGCGGTGATCGGAAAGGCGGCCACCGCTGCCGTGAGACTCGGCGGCTGGCGCCTCGGGCGGGAGCATGCCCGCATCCGCCGCGGCGATCGCGGCCTCATTCTCGAAGACCTGGGGCATTTCTCCGGCACCTGGGTGAATGGCACACGCGTCGTCCGCCACGGCCCGCTGGAATTCGCCGACGAGATCGTCGTCGGCGCGTATCGACTGCGCGTGCGGGATCTCGCCGGTGCCGCACAGGTCGAGCCCATTCTCACGGACTCAGGCGCTGGCCACGAAGTCCCGTCGCATGAAGCACGTGTCGCAGAAATGCTTCCGCCGGCGATGCCCCCGCTGCCGTCTGCCTCGCGCTTCGAATGGCGCAAGCGTATCCACGAGCGGCTGCTGGAAACGATAGACCTGCGCCGCCGCGATCTCACGCGCATGTCCGACGCAGAACTGCGCGACGAGACCTCGCACCTGATCAGCGACATCATCGAGTCCGAGCCCGCGCTCCCATCGGGGCTTGACCGTGCCGCCCTGCAGCAGGAGGTCCTCGACGAGGCGATCGGCCTGGGGCCCCTCGAGGCGCTGCTCGCGGACGACCGTATCACCGAGATCATGGTCAACCGGCATGACGAGATTTTCGTCGAGCGCGCCGGCCGCATCGAGCCGCATCCGGTCGGTTTTACCAGCGAGCGTGCGGTGCTGGGGGTCATCGAGCGCATCGTTGCGCCGCTCGGTCGGCGCATCGACGATTCCTCGCCGATGGTCGACGCGCGCCTGAAGGACGGCTCGCGGGTCAACGCAGTCATCGCTCCCCTGGCGCTGAAAGGTCCGACGCTGACCATCCGAAAATTCTCGCGGCGTCACCTGGACGTGTCCGACATGCTCGGATTCGGCACCCTGTCCGCCGCCATGGCCGAGTTCCTGCGCATCTGCGTCGAGCAGCGCCGCAACATCGTCGTGGCGGGCGGCACCGGATCCGGCAAGACCACCTGCCTCAACGTGCTGTCGAATTTCATCCCGGCCGGCGAGCGCATCATCACGATCGAGGACGCCGCCGAACTGAAGCTCAATCATGGCCACCTCGTCGCGCTGGAGTCGCGGCCGGCAAACCTCGAAGGGCGGGGTGGGGTGTCGATCCGCGATCTGGTGCGAAACGCGCTTCGCATGCGCCCCGATCGCATCATCGTCGGCGAATGCCGCGGTGGCGAAGCGCTCGACATGCTGCAGGCGATGAACACCGGGCATGAGGGCTCGTTGACCACCCTGCACGCGAACAGCCCGCGCGACGCCCTCGCTCGTCTCGAGACGCTGGTGCTGATGGCCGGGATGGAGCTGCCGCTCGCAGCCATCCGCGAACAGATCGCGAGCGCGATCGACATCGTCGTGCAGCAGACGCGGTTCCCATGTGGAACGCGCCGGATCACCAGCATCTCGGAGGTAACCGGCATGGAAGCGGGCCGCATCCAGCTTCAGGAGTTGTTCCGCTTCGAGCGCGGCGGCATCGCCAACGACGGGGCAACGGGCCAGTTCGTCGCCTGCGACGCTATCCCGGGCTTTTACGACGAGCTCCGGCGCAGCGGCGTGCGCGTCGACCTGGGTCTTTTCGCGAGGGCCGCGACATGACGAACGCGATGTTCGTCGGGCTGCTGGCAATCGGCCTGTCTGCAAGCCTGCTCGCCTGGTTGGCGATCGAGCTGGGAAGCCGCGCTCTCGCGCACTATCGCGAGCGCTTCACCGCGCAGGCAGGCTTCAGCCTGCGCGAGCTGTTTCTCTTCATCGATCCGCGTCAGCTCTTCGTGGCGAACCTGGCCGCAGGGGCCTTGATCGGCGCGGGATTGTGGCTCCTCAGTGGCATGCCGGCCTGGGGTGCAGCAGGCGCCGTCGGCGCGGCGGTCGCGCCGCGAGCAGTGTTCGCCCTGCTCAGGCGGCAGCGCCTCGCCCGCCTGCAGGAGCAGTTGCCCGACGTCCTGCTCATGATCGCCGGAGGTCTGCGCGCTGGGCTGTCGCTCATGCTGGTCGTGCAGCAGGTGGTGCGCGAATCCCGCCCGCCGGTGTCTCAGGAGTTGGAGCTACTGCTGCGCGAGCAGCGACTCGGCGTCACGGTCGACGCTGCACTCGAAAATCTCGCGCGCCGCGTGCCGTTGCAGTCGGTGACCCTGGTCGTATCCGCGATGCGCATCGCCAGCGAGACTGGCGGCAGCCTCGCCGAGGCGCTCGATCGCGCCGCCATGACGATCCGAAACCAGCTTGCGATGGAGGCGAAGATCCGCGCACTGACCGCGCAGGGAAAGCTGCAGGCCATCGTCGTCGGCTTGCTTCCGATCGGCTTGCTGCTGGTCCTCGGGCACATGGAGCCACAGGCGATGGGCCTGATGTGGAGCACGCCGCTCGGCTGGGCGACACTGGGTACCATCGCGTTGCTCGAGCTGTTCGGCGTGCTGCTGATCAGGCGCATGGTCGCGATCGACGTGTGAGGATCGATTATGCCCATCGACCCTCGGCATCTCCCTGTTCTGATAGCCGGCCTCGTCGGTGCCGCAGCCGCGCTCCTCGCATGGGTGGGAATGCGCGCGATCGTGGCGGTTCCTCCCGAGGACCGCACCTGGCGCGATCGCCCGCCCGCCTTCATCCGCGGGTTGTGGTGGCCGACTCTGGCACTGGCGCACTGGGCGGGCGGGGCGCTGCCCATTGGCTTGCGCCAACGCCTGCTGGCACGGATGCGCATTGCCGGCCTCGACTACGCCGTCTCGCCGGCACAACTCATCGCGCATCGCGTAGTGGTCGCGGCCTTGTGCGGCGCACTCGGGGGCTTGCTGGCCTATGGCTGGCAAAGTCCGCAGCCGAAACTCTTCGTGGCGGCAGGCGCGGTGGCTGGCTGGCTCTATGCGAGTGCGTGGTTTGCCGATCGCGTGGCCGCCCGCCGGCGGCACTTGCTGAAGACGCTGCCGTTCTTCCTCGATCTGATCACGGTCTGTGTCGAGGCCGGGCTCAACCTTACCGGCGCGTTGCAGCAGGCCGCCGCCAAGGGACCCGACGGACCGCTGCGGGACGAACTGCGCCGCGTGCTGCGCGATGTGCGGGCAGGCAAATCGCGCGCCGATGCGCTGCGCACCTTCGGCGACCGGCTCAACGAGCCGTCGATCACACATCTGATCACGGCCATCATCCAGGCCGAACACCTCGGCATGAGCCTGGGTCCCCTGCTGCGCGCGCAAGCGGAGCAACGGCGCATCGAGCGCTTCGCCCGCGCGGAGAAGGCGGCGATGGAGGCGCCGGTAAAGATGCTGCTCCCGCTCATCGCCTTCATCTTTCCCTGCACCTTCCTCGTCATCGGCTTTCCGATCGTCGTCCAGTTCATGCACATGGGACTGTAAACGCGATGCTCCGCCCCAGATCCGTAGATCTCCGCACCCAGGCCGGCCCTGTCAGTGCGCGCATCGCCGACGATTTCATCACGCGTGCGTGCGGACTGCTGTTCTGCGCGCCGCTGTCGCCCGGTGAGGCATTGCTCATCCTGCCGTGCTGCCGCATCCACACTTTCGGCATGCGCCATCCCATCGACGCGATCTTCATCGATCACAGCGCGAACGTCGTGGCCGTCGTAGAGCGCCTGCCCGCGCGGCGAATCGCGGGCTGTCGCGGCGCACGCGCTGTCCTCGAGATGGCCGCGGGCGGGGCGGCAGCTGCAGGTTTGTACCGGGGCACCCGCCTGGCGGAACTGGAAGCCGTCCTCCGATGAGACGGGGGCACGCGCTGCAATCTGGTCGCGCAGTCCATGACGGCGCCACGCTGGTGGAATTCGTCGTCATCGCGCCAACGCTGATGATGCTCGCCCTGGCGATGATGCAGACTGCCCTCGCCTTCCACGCGAAGTACATGCTCAACTATGCGACCTTTGAGGCCGCTCGCGCAGGCGCGCTGCAAAACGCGCGGCCATCGAGCCTTCGCGCCGCCTTTGCGCGGGCCATGGTTCCCTATTACGGCGGAGGCCGCACCACCGCCGAACTCGCGCGCTCGCATGGGCGCGCCATCACCGACCTGGCGGGTGCGCTTCGCATCGAGATCCTGTCGCCGACACGGGAGAGCTTCGACGATTTCCACAGCCCGCGCGCAGCCGAGGCCTTGCGCGTCGGCGCTCGCGTGATTCCCAGTACGCACCTCGACCGCCTGGCCTGCCCCATCGATCGTCCCTCGTGTGCGAGCGACCCCGCCTCGAATCGCTCCGGACAGACGCTGCAGGACGCGAACCTGCTGAAGATCCGGGTGACCTTCGGCATTCCCCGCGCGAAGCAGATTCCGCTCGCCGGACGCTTCTTCAACTGGGCGGTGGCGACACTGTACCCGGACCATCCGGACAGCTTTCGCCACGCCCTTCTTACCGCTGGCCGCATTCCGCTGGTCGCCCACGTGACGGTGCGGATGCAGTCCGATGCGATCGAAAACGACGCCCTGCTGTCGCTGCCGGGCCCAGGGAATGCGGGGGTTCCGGTGCAGACGGGGGCGGGAGCCGGTGCCGATGGCCAGCAGCTCCCATCCTGCCCGTGGAGCGAACCGCTGTGCACGCCTTCCGGCGCACACGAAGGCATCCCTGACAACGGCACTGGAGTGGACGAGGAGATGCCGGACGCGCTGGAAGATGAGGAGCCGCTGCAATGTTCGCGTTCATGAAGCGGCCAGTGATCGCGTTGCGCGTCGTGGCGCGGCCGCATGCGGACAGGGCCGCTCTGCTCGGCCGACTGGCGCTCCTCGTGGCTGGCATCGCCGT
Source organism: Pseudomonadota bacterium (assembly GCA_018240585.1). GTDB lineage: Bacteria > Pseudomonadota > Gammaproteobacteria > Burkholderiales > Rhodocyclaceae > Thauera. The sequence continues at coordinate 3,314 of JAFEFM010000497.1, read as the reverse complement.
CACGCCCGCTTTCGGCGTTGGCGAGCCCTCGACCGCCAGCGGGCAAACTTCATTGATTCCCGGTGCGGAGCATTCTGCTGCCGGCGGATCGATGTGCCTGCCCGCTCCGGGCGGGGCCACCTGTGGCGGCGGCGGACCTGCCAGCCAGTCCGACGTCGGCAATGGCGCGGTCGATGTTGGCGCCGGCAATCCGATCAACATCACCAACGGCAACAAGTACCAGCGCGAGGTGGACCTCGCTCCCCTGCCCGGTGTCCTCGGGCTGGAGATCGTGCGCCATTACAACAGCGCCTCGAGCACGATGCGCAGCCGCGCCGGCCTGCTCGGGCGCGGCTGGCGCCTGAGCTACGAGACCACCCTCCGCGCTGAACCGGACGCTGTCAGCATCTTCCAGGCAGACGGCAGCCGGCTGAGTTTTGCCTGCAAGGGCGGCACACCCGTGACCTGCCACGCGCCCGACCCTGCCAATGGCTTCGTCGAACGCCGCCGCGCAATGCGCGGAGAGACTTATCGCTGGCGCTGGACGCATGGCGAAGGTGCCGGACGCATTCTGGATTTCGACGGCAAGGGCCGCCTGACAGGGATCTTGGCTCCGACCGGCGAGTTCGTCAGCCTGCTGTACGACACCCGGGGCAGCCTGCGCAGGGTGATCGATCCCCAGGGGCGCGCGCTCGACCTGCACTATCACGAGCCCACTGGCAGGGAGGCCGAATCGCCTCTGTCGACAGTGGCGCGCATCGCGTCGCCGGTCGGCAGCTTCCGCTACCGCTACGCTGCGGATGCGCCAGCCGCCAGTCCTGCCGACGAAGACCCTGCGACCCGCCGGGCGCGGCGAAATCTGCTCGTGGCCGTGAGTGGGCCGAGGCCGGACGAGTCTTCCGCGGTGCGCCTGTACCACTACGAGGATCCGCGCCACCCGACGCTGCTGACGGGCATCAGTGTGGATGCGCCCGACGCCGGTGGCCACCGCGCGAAGATGCGCCTATCGACGTATGCGTACGACGAGGCCGGGCGCGCGGTGCTGACGGCGACCGGCCAGATCGGCGCGGACACCGCGAGCCAGCGCGGCACGGGTCACGGCATCCGACTGGCCTTCCAGTCTGCCCCCCGGCCAGGCGCAGCAGGCACGGTGCTGCTGACCGACGAAAATGGATCGACCACAAGCTATCGGATCGGATTGATCGGCGGCGGCTATCGGCTCCTCGAGTCCCGTGGTGCCGGCTGCAGCCGCTGTCCCCCGCCCAATCGGAGGTATCGCTACGACACGCTCGGGCGGCTCACGCACGTCACGATGCTCGATGCGGCGAGCGGCAGGCCACAACGGACCTGGGACATCACGCGCGACGCGCTCGGGCGCATCGTTCAGGTGACGGAACTGGATCACCATGGCGCCCAGCCGCGGACGCCTCGTCTGCTGCGGCGCTACGAATATGCCGGCGATGACGACCGGCCCATGCTCATCGCCCGCCCGAGCGTGGTCGACGGCCAGGAGCATCGCATCGCCCTCATGTACAACGCCGAGGGCCAATTGGCTGAAATGCGCGAGTCAGGTTTTGAACCCCTTGACGATCAGGGAAAGGCCGGTTCGACCGGCAGGCCGATCGCGCGCAGCACCGTGCTGCGTTACGCCCGCATCAACGGGCGCAGCCTGCTCGCAGAAGTCGATGGTCCGTTGCCCAACGGCCCGGGCGTCTCGCCTGCCGACTCCGACATCACGCGGCTGCAGTACGACGCTGGCGGAAACTGGATCGAGTCGGTCACCCATCCAATGGATCGCGTCGAGCGTTTCGAGCGCGACGAGGTGGGGCGTGTGATCGCTCACACGCCGGTCGACGGCGTGCGCATCCGGTTCCTCCTCGATCACGGCGGCTTTCCCGTGCGCTGGCAGCGTGCAGATGCCGTCGTGCAAGTCGAGCGTGATGCACTGGGCAGACCGATCCGCCTCGAGTCGCCCGACGGCGAAATCCAGCACCTCGGCTACGACGGCCCGGATGGCCTCGGCGCAACGGTGTCCAACCTCGGCAGCGGCGCGTGGTTGCCGCTCGAGCACCTAACCTCTGGATCTTCCCGCACCGGCCTTGTCCCGCAAGACGCCGAGCCGACGTCCGAAACGCCGGGTGCCGCTCGCCACTGGCGGGGACTGCAGCGCTGGCTCGACGATTTCGGACGCGTGCAGGCCATGCGCACCGATGCGACCGGACTGGAGCATTTCCGTCACGACGCCGCAGACCGGATCGTCGAGCGACGCTTCGCAGATGGCAGGATGTGGCGCTGGTCGCGCGATGCAGCCGGCCGTGTCGTCGCGCACACGGCGCAAGGCACTGCCGAGGGCGACCGCGTCACCACCATCGTGCGCTACGACGGCGCCCGGCTGGTGCGCATCGAACATCCTGCGCAAATCGAAACCTTCACTCATGACGACGCAGGACGCATTGCCACCCGCACCGTCGAACGCCCGCCGGCCCGACCCGGGATTCCCGCCCTGCGCTATCGGGAGCGCTACACCTATGACGCAGCAGACCGGGTGGTCCGGCACGCACTTCCAGAGGGCGGCGAGCTCAGGTACGAATGGGGCAAAGGACGCCAATTGCGCGGTATCACGTGGCTGGACGGGCCACTGCACCACAAACGTCTCCTTGCGCCGCTGCGATCGCCATCGGCGTTGCACGCTCCACCACGAATGACACGGCATGCCCCCTCAAGGCAGGCACCCGACGCGGCAATTGCGAGCGGCGGCTACCGGTTTGGGAATGGTGCCGAGGTTCGCTTTAGCGTCGATGCGGACGGGCGCCTGGGCGATCTCACGCATCACCTGCCGCCGCCATCACCCGCTGCGACCTGGCCGGACTGGATTGCGCCTGCGCACGCGGGTGAATCCGTCCCAGGATTTGCGCACACCTCAGACTCCGGTGCCGACCATGGCGAACTGATCGATGGCTGGCGTTACAGCTATGACGTCGCCGGCAGGATCGCCCATCGCTTCGACCTCCGTCGCGCCCTGCCCGTCGGCTTCGCCTACGACCGTGCGGCACGCCTGATCGCCGCACAGACGGGCAATGACGCGGCAGGCGCCGAGTACCATGCGTACGACGCGGCGGGCGAAGTCATCGGCCGACGCCTGGACGGTATGAGCGTGGATTTTCGCGGCCAGAAGATCGACCGGGACGCCGGCGGGCTGCCCGCGCGGGTAGGCGACTTCCGTCTTCGCTACAGCCCCGACCGGCGACTGGTCGAAGTCAGCCGGGTGGCAAAAGACGGCAGGGGCGAGGACCGGGACCACCTCCTCGCCCGCTACGACCACGACGCGCTTGGCC